>NZ_CP109444.1:1200000-1500000 GCF_036227225.1 Streptomyces sp. NBC_01478
TGACCCGGAGCAAGCTGATGGAGCACTACGCGATCCACCGGCCCGTCTGAGCCTCCTCAGATGCGGTACCGGCGGAGCGCCGGGACCGTGAAGGCGAGGGTCAGCATGATGACCACGACCAGGATGCCGCCGCCGGCGACCGCCGTGCGGGGCCCGAAGGCCGAGCCCGCCGTGCCGTGCAGGACGTCGGCGAGGCGGGGGCCGCCCGCGACGACGACGGTGAAGACGCCCTGCATACGGCCGCGCATCTCGTCGGTCGCGGCGGACAGCAGGATCGCCCCGCGGAACACCATGGAGACCATGTCGGCGACTCCGGCGGCGGCGAGGAACACCACACCGATCCACAGGTTGCTGCTCAGTCCGAACCCTGTGATGGCCACGCCCCAGGCGACCACCGCGCCGATCACCATCCAGCCGTGCCGTCGCGCCCGCGAGAACGTGCCGGAGAACAGCCCGCCGACCACCGCCCCGATGGGGATCGCCGCGAACAGCATGCCGAGGGCGAGGCCCTCGCCGTAGGGCGCGTAGGTCTGGGCGGCGAGCTGGGGGAACAGGGCGCGGGGCATGCCGAAGACCATCGCGATGATGTCGGCGAGGAAGGACAGCAGCAGCACCTTGTGCAGCGAGATGTAGCGGAAGCCGGCGGCGACCTCGCGCCAGCCCGCGCGGCGCGGGGTCGCGGACGCCAGGGGCGGCAGCGAGGGCAGCCGGACGACCGCCCAGAGCGTGACGCACAGGGCCAGCGCGTCGATGAGATACAGCTCGGGCAGGCCGATGACCGGGATGAGGGCGCCCGCGAGGAGCGGTCCGACGACCTGGCCGGTCTGCATCACGGTCGAGCCGAGGGCGTTGGCGGCGGCCAGTTGCCCGGCGGGGACCAGGCGGGCGATGGAGGCGTTGCGGGCGGGCGCGTTGAGGCCCCAGAAGGCCTGCTGCATCGCGAGCAGCAGCATCAGCGCGGCCACCGATTCGAGGCCGGTGACGGCCTGGAGCCAGAACAGCACCGAGGTGACGGCGATGCCGCTGTTGGTGATCAGGAGCAGCTTGCGGCGGTCCATGCTGTCGGCGATCGCGCCGCCCCACAGCGCGAACACGATGAGCGGCAGCAGCCCGGCCATGCTGGCGGCGCCGACCCAGGCGGAGGAGCCGGTGATGTCGTAGATCTGCTTGGGTACGGCGACGGCGGTGAGCTGGCTGCCGACGGCCGTGACGATGGTCGAGGACCACAGGCGGCGGTAGGCGGGGATGCGCAGCGGGCGGGTGTCCATCGCCCAGCGGCGCCAGCCGCGCCGGGGGCCTGTCGCGGGTTCCGCGTCCTTCGCGGCCTCGGGTTCGGTGCCGCTGTCGGTGCTCTCGCTGGTGTCCACTGGCTTCCTGGTTGCTCGCTACATCTAATCGGCCGGGGTTCACTATCGCAGCACCGGCTGTGGCCGCCGAATCCGCGATCTCATGTTCCGGCGACGAGAGTTGCGCCGAGACCGATCATCGTGGCGGCGACCAGGCCGTCCAGGACCCGCCAGGCCGAGGGCTTGGCGAGGTGGCGGCTGAGCAGGCGGGCGCCGAAGCCGAGCGCGGCGAACCAGCACACGCTGGCGCACACGGCGCCGAGTCCGAAGGTCCAGCGCAGCGGGCCGCGGTCGGCGGCGATCGAGCCGAGCAGGAACACGGTGTCCAGGTAGACGTGCGGGTTGAGCCAGGTCATCGCCAGACAGGTGAGGACGGCCCGGCGGCGCGAGCCGGACGGCCCGCCCTCGGCGCGCAGGGCGGCGGGGCGGAACACCCGGCGGGCGGCGAGGACGCCGTAGCCGAGGAGGAACGCTCCGCCGATGAGCCCGACCGCCTTGAGGGCGCCCGGCCAGGCGACCACGATCGCGCCGACCCCGCCGACGCCCAGCGCGATGAGGAGGGCGTCGGACAGGGCGCAGATGCCGACCACGGCGAGGACGGCCTCGCGGCGGATGCCCTGGCGCAGGACGAAGGCGTTCTGGGCGCCGATGGCGACGATGAGCGAGAGGCCGGTGCCGAAGCCGGCGGCCGCCGCGGAGAGGGCGTTGGTCACGCCTCGACGCTAGGGGCACCGACATCGGGAGTACAGCTAAGGATTCTTACGTAGCATTAGCGCTCGTGATGGTTTCGGAGCTGCCCCTCGACCAGGTACGGACGCTGCTCGCGGTGGTCGACGAGGGCACGTTCGACGCGGCGGCCGGCGCCCTGCATGTGACGCCCTCGGCGATCAGCCAGCGGGTGAAGGCCCTGGAGCAGCGCACGGGCCGGGTCCTGCTGCTGCGCACCAAGCCGGTGCGGACGACCGAGTCCGGCCAGGTGGTCGTGCGCTTCGCCCGCCAACTGGCCCGCCTGGAACGGGACGCGCGCGCCGAGTTGGGCATGAGCGAGGCGGGCGAGCCGACCCGGGTGTCGGTCGCGGTGAACGCGGATTCGCTCGCCACCTGGTTCCTGGGCGCGCTCACCCGCGTCCCGCGCGACCTCCGGGTCTGCTTCGAACTCCGCCGCGAGGACGAGGACCATACGGCGGCCCTGCTGCGCGAGGGCCTGGTCATGGCGGCGGTGACCTCGTCACCGGACGCGGTACCGGGCTGCTCGGTGCGGGCCCTGGGCCTGATGCGCTATCTGCCGGTGGCGAGCCCGGAATTCAGCGAGACATGGCTCGCAGGCCCGCTGCGGGACGCGCTGCCCGAGGCACCGGTGGTGACCTTCGACCGGCTGGACGACTTCCAGGACGCCTTCGTACGACGGCTGCGGCGGGGGCAGGGCGGGGCGAGTGCGGTACGCCATCTCGTGCCGACCTCGGAGGGCTTCGTGGCCGCTGTCGCCGCCGGGCTGGGGTGGGGCATGGTCCCGGAGATGCAGGCCGCCGAACTGCTGGACGCGGGGCGGCTGGTGAACTTCGCGCCGAAGCGGTCGGTCGACGTACCGCTGTACTGGCAGCAGTGGAAGCTGGACTCGCCTGCGCTGGCGGCGGTGGCGGGGGCGGTCATGGGGGCGGCGGCGGAGGCGCTGCGAGGCTGAGCACTCGGCCGGCCGTTTCGATGTGCGGCTCCGCCGCGGGGCTGCGATGTGGCGCTGTTCCGCTGCGGCGCCGTCGTGGCTGGTCGCCCCCACGCGGCGGAGCCGCACATCGATACCGCCCCGCGCCTCTTCGGGGCGCTGCCGCATCGCGGGTGAACCTCGCGCGGACTGCTCAGGGGCCCACGGACTTCAGTTGGGCAGCGGCGCTGTCCAGCAGCATCTCCAACGCCGTCGGATACGCGCTGTCGACCATGCGGGACGCCAGCAGTGGGGCCGCCTCGGCGATGCGGGGGTGGGAGGTGCGGGGCAGACGGGCGTAGGTCGAGCGCCACATCGCCTCGTCCGCGCGGAGCGACGCGCTCGGCAGGGCCAGGGACGCGGCGTCGAGGGCGGCGAAGGCCAGGGTCTGGTCGATGAACGCGTGGTAGATCCGCACGGTGTCCGGCAGCGGGAATCCGGCCGTGCGCAGGACGTCCAACACAGCCTCGTCGGCGGCCAGTTCGTTGGCCCGGCCGGTGACCCGGCTCGCCGTGAGCTGGGCGGCCTGCGGGTGGGCGACGTACGCGGCGTGGATGCGCAGGCCGATCGCGCGCAGGTCGGCCCGCCACTCCCCCGTCGGCTCCCAGCCCCGCAGCGCCTGTCCGACGAGGGCGTCGCCGATGGCCAGGGTCAGCTCGTCCATGCCGCGGAAGTAGCGGTAGAGCGTGCTGGGGTCGGCGTCCAGGGCGAGGCCCAGGCGGCAGGCGGTCAGGCCCGCGCTGCCGTGCTCGCGCAGCATCCGCAGGGCCGTGTCGACGATCAACCGCTCGGACAGGACCGTGCCGCTCTTGGTGGGACGGCGTCGGCGCCGTTTCTCCTCGGACACCACCGGTTTCGGCATCGCGGTCTCCTCCTCTCGCCTTATGCCAACGCCATTGACCTTATCCGCGCCACCGGCGTTGTATCTCGGGCAGGGCCCTCTGACGTTCGCAGTCCGGCAGTTAAGGAGTTCTTGTCATGCGTGTACTGCTGGTGGGAGCCGGTGGTGTGGGGACCGCGGTCACCCGGATCGCGGCCCGGCGTCCGTTCTTCGACGCGATGGTGGTCGCCGACTACGACCTGGCGCGGGCGGAAGCGGCTGTCGCCGCGCTCGGGGACGCCGGCGACCGGTTCCGCGCCGAGCGGTTGGACGCGAGCGCCGAGGAGGCCGTCGTGGCGGCGCTGCGCGCGCACGAGTGCGACGTGCTGCTGAACGCGACCGACCCGCGCTTCGTCCTGCCCCTGTTCCGTGCGGCGCGCGCCGCCGGGGCGAACTACCTCGACATGGCGATGTCGCTGTCCCGGCCGCACCCGGAGCGGCAGTACGAGGAGTGCGGGGTCAAGCTCGGCGACGCCCAGTTCGAGGACGCGGCCGACTGGGAGAAGGCGGGCGCGCTGGCGCTCGTCGGGATGGGCGTCGAGCCGGGTCTCTCGGACGTGTTCGCGCGGTACGCGGCCGATGAACTCTTCGACGAGATCGAGGAGATCGGCATCCGCGACGGCGCGAACCTCACCGTCGACGGCTACGACTTCGCGCCCTCCTTCAGCATCTGGACCACGATCGAGGAGTGTCTGAACCCGCCGGTCGTCTACGAGGCCGACCGCGGCTGGTTCACCACGGAACCGTTCAGCGAGCCCGAGGTGTTCGACTTCCCCGAGGGCATCGGCCCGGTCGAGTGCGTGAACGTGGAGCACGAGGAGGTGCTGCTGGTCCCGCGCTGGGTCGACGCGAAGCGGGTCACCTTCAAGTACGGCCTCGGCAATCAGTTCATCGACACGCTGAAGACCCTGCACCTCCTGGGCCTGGACCGCACCGAACCGGTCACCGTACCGAGTGCCGCAGGAGCAACTGCCGTATCGCCGAGGGACGTTGTCGCCGCCTGTCTGCCCGACCCGGCGACGCTGGGCGACCGTATGCACGGCAAGACCTGCGCGGGCACGTGGGTGCGCGGCACGAAGGACGGGGCACCGCGCGAGGTGTACCTCTATCACGTGGTCGACAACGAGTGGTCGATGGCGGAGTACGGCTCCCAGGCCGTGGTCTGGCAGACCGCCATCAACCCGGTGATCGCCCTGGAACTGCTGGCCACGGGGGCGTGGACCGGCTCGGGTGTGCTGGGCCCGGAGGCGTTCCCGGCCGGGCCGTTCCTGGACCTGCTGACGGCGTACGGGTCGCCGTGGGGCCTGCGGGAGCAGTGAACAGCGCCAACTCCCCTGAGGCGGAGCTGAGTTGACTTGCCGTCAATCGCCCTCCGGTGCCGGGGAGTTGGGCAGCCGCAGGGTGAAGACGGAACCGGCTCCGGTCTCGCTCGCCGCCTCGACCGTGCCGTCGTGGGCGGCGACCAGGTCGCGGACGATGGACAGGCCCAGGCCGCTGCCTCCGGTGCGGCGGCTGCGGGACTGGTCGGCACGCCAGAAGCGTTCGAAGACGTGCGCGAGGTTCTCGGCCGCGATGCCGGTGCCGGTGTCGGTGACCGTCAGGACGATGTCGTCGCCGTCGCGCCACGCGGTCACGGTGACGGTGCCGTCGGCCGGTGTGTGGCGCAGCGCGTTGGACACGAGGTTGCCGAGCACCTGGCGCATGCGTACCGGATCCGCGTCCAGCCAGAGGGAGTTGTCCGTCTTGCCGGTCAGGGCGACCCCGGCCGTGTCGGCGGTGACCCGGTACGCGGCGACGATCTGGTCGACGAGGTCCTCGACGCGCACCGGTTCTCGGTGCAGGCGCAGGGTGCCGGCGTCGGCGGCGGCGAGGTCCTGGAGGTCGTCGATGACCCGCTGGAGGACCATCGCCTCCTCGTGCAGGGAGCCGAGCAGCGCCGGGTCGGGTTCGACGAAGCCGTCCCGGGTGACCTCCAGCCAGCCGCGGATGTTGGTGAGCGGGCTGCGCAGCTCATGGGCGATGTCGCTCACCATGGCCTTGCGCTGGGCCTCCATGCGTTCCCGGCGTTCGGTGAGGTCGTTGAACGCCTCGGCCAGGATGCCGGTCTCGTCCCGGGTCTTCACCGGCACCCGGACGTGCAACTCCGGTGGCTGCTGGGCCGCTTCGGTCAGCGCGCGCAGGGGGCGTACGAGTCTCGTGGCGACGACCGCCGTCACCAGGACCGTGAGCGCCAGTACGGCCGCCGCCGCGCCGACGACCTTGGCCTTGTTCGCCGGGGAGACGTCGAAGCGGGGCGCGGTGGTGTCGCCGCCGCCCAGGAACAGTTCGGCCACCGGCGCCACGTAGGGGTCGAGTTGGGCGCGGCGGGCGTTGTCGGTGCACGCCTCGGCCTTGCGTATGGCGGCCGCGTCGCCCAGCTTGTTGTAGGCGCCCGTGACGTAGCGGGAGCCGAGGCTCTTGTCGTAGACGTCGACGCCGAAGTACGGGACCTTGAAGTTCACGCCTCCCTGCAGCAGGCAGGGCTGGGCGCGCACGATCAGGTTCTTCAGCGCCTTGCTCTCGGTGGCGGTCGGGGTGTTGAGCTTCCCGTCGGCGCAGTTCACGGGCACATTGCCGTTCGCGTTGTTGCCGTCCGCGTCG
Source organism: Streptomyces sp. NBC_01478 (assembly GCF_036227225.1). Lineage (GTDB taxonomy): Bacteria > Actinomycetota > Actinomycetes > Streptomycetales > Streptomycetaceae > Streptomyces. Next base: position 1,206,566 of record NZ_CP109444.1, read on the forward strand.
GTGAGGACGGGACGGCCGCTCGGCGTCATCGTGATGGTCGTGTCGATGCCGCTCTGCTTGAAGCACGCCTGGCGGTCCTTCGCCAGCCCCATCAGCCGGACCCGCTCCTTCGCGGTCACCCGGTACGGTCCGACGACCCGGGGGTCGAGGCCGCTGAGCTGTGCGCCGGGTTCCGTGTAGGTGTCGGTGTGCAGCGGGTCGACGTTCGCGGCGGCGCGGGGCGGCAGTGAGGTGCCGTGCGGCGCGGAGTCGGCGACGAGGGTGCGGTCGGAGGTCGTGAGGGCGATACGGCGGCCCATCTTCTTCGACAGTGCGCGGACGGTGGGTGCGACGCCCTTCCAGTCGGGGTGGGTCGCGGCGTATCCGCTGAGCTGCGCGAGGATGCGCATGTCGTCGGCGAGGTCCTGGCCCTGTTCCTCCCGGATGGCCCGGGTGGTGGTCTCCACCGCGAGCCAGGCCGTCGCGCCGACCGAGCAGAGCGCGATCAGCACGGTGGCGACGAGCAGCCGGACCAACAGCCGTTTGCGCAGCGGTATCCGGGGCCTCACGCGCGATCACCGCGCAGTTTGTAGCCGACGCCGAACACGGTCAGCAGGCGGACCGGCCGCCGCGGGTCGGCCTCGATCTTCCGGCGCAGGTTCATGATGTGGACGTCGACGGCGCGCTCGGTGGACGCCCGGTCAAAACCCCGGGTGTACTGGAGCAACTGCCGCCGGGAGAAGACCCGTTCGGGTTCGGTGGTCATCGCCAGCAGGATCTCGAACTCGGCCGGTGTGCAGTCCACCGGCGCCCCGTCGCAGCGCACCTCGTGCCGTACCGCGTCGACGGACAGCCCCGCGGCCCGTACGACGGGGGTCTCCTGCCGGACCTCCGTGGCCCGGCCGCTGCGCCGCAGGACCGTGCGGATGCGGGCCATCAGCTCGCGCGGGCTGTAGGGCTTGGTCATGTAGTCGTCGGCGCCGAGTTCCAGGCCGAGCAGGACGTCGTCCTCGGTGGAGCGGGCGGTGAGCATCAGGACGGGGATGTCGTCCTCGCCGCGCAGCACCCGGCACACCCCGAAGCCGTCGATCACCGGGAGCATGAGGTCGAGCACCACGAGGTCGGGTCTCAGGCTCCGGGCGGCCGCGATGGCGGCGGCCCCGTCGTGGACCACGGTCGCGGTGTGGCCCTCCGTCAGCAGGGAGCGCCGTATCAGCTCGGCCTGCATCTCGTCGTCCTCGGCGACCAGCACATGTGCGCACACCTGGCGGATCCTAGGCGGTCAGCGGCCGAGGGCGGCGGCGTCGCCCATGACGACGACGGGGTGCCGGGCCGGGTCGAGGGTGCGCAGGAGTTCCTTCATGTGGTCCTCCGCGATGCTGACGCAGCCGTGGGTGGGGCCGCCGTGGTCGACGTGGATCCAGATGCCGCCGCCGCGCGAGGAGCCGAGGGGGCGGGTCCAGTCGAGGGGTGAAGTGCCGGGCTGCCGGTTGTAGTTGATGGCGATCACGTAGTCGAAGGACCCCGCGAGGGGTTCGCCCTCGAAGCCGGTGCCGGGCGAGACGAAGCCCGACCCCTGGTCGTACGACAGCTTGGTGCCGGGGTCCCTGAGCAGCCCGCCCGCGTCGGTGAGCGAGTAGACACCGATCGGTGAGTGCAGGTCACCGGCCATGTGGTGGTCCGACCAGCCCCTGAGCGCGTTGTGCGCGGCCCAGCTCGCGGTCTGCTGCCAGCCGTCGTCGGTGCGCTCGTACAGGGCGAGGGTGGAGAGGGGGGAGTTCGCGGCCCGGCCGGTCACCAGGACGACCTGCTCGGTGCCGGCCGGTATGCGGGCCAGCATCTTGGGCCCCACGCCCGGCAGTTGGCGGGGAGCCGCCTCGGCGGATATCTCCGACGAGGGCGAGGGCGAGGAGGTCGCCGACGAGGGGGCGGGCGCAGGAGCGGGGTCGGACGCGTGGTCCGTAGCCGCCACCGCACCGCCGCCGCATCCCGTGAGGAAAAGGGATGCGGCGACGAGTGCGACCGGGGACATACGAGTGATCATGAGTCGACGATGACCGACACATGTGAGGAACTCGTCAGCTCCTACGGCTGGGCCGGCTTGCCTTTCGTGTAGAGCCAGGTCTGGAAGAGGGCACCGAGACTTCTGCCCGATTTCTGCTCCGCCAGGCTGACGAACTGTGCGGTGGTGCCGTGCCCGTAGCGGTGCCCGCCCGCCCACGCGCGCAGGATCGCGAGGAAGGTCTTGTCGCCGACGGCCAGGCGCAGTTCGTGCAGGGCCATGGCTCCGCGGGCGTACACGGGCGTGCCGAAGATGTTGGCGCCGCTGCCCGGGTCGCCGGGCGGGAACGCCCACAGGCCGTCGGTCGCCTTGCGGGCGTACAGCGCGTCGAAGGTCTGCTGGGCGGTCTTGCCGCCGTGCTGCTCGCTGTAGAGCCACTCCGCGTAGGTCGCGAATCCCTCGTTGAGCCAGATGTCCTTCCAGGAGGTCAGCGACACGGAGTCCCCGAACCACTGGTGGGCGTTCTCGTGCACGAGGGTGCCGATGTCCGGCGCCGAGTCGTAGAGCGGCCGCCCCTGCGTCTCCAGCGCGTAGCCGACGTCCGGGGCGTGGTCGACGATCGACCCGGCCGAGCGGAACGGGTACGGCCCGAACAGCTTGCTCTCCCACTCCAGGACGGAGGGCAGTTGCTTCAGCACGGGCGCGGCGGCGGTGGCCTCGCGCGGGTCGACGGCGTTGTACACCTTGACCCCGTCCCGGGTGGTGTACTGCTCGACCTTGAACTTCCCGACCGTCGCGGTGGCGAGGTAGGCGGCCATCGGCTCCGGCGCGTGCCAGCGGAAGGTGGTCTTCCCATGAGCGGTCTTCTGCCCGAGGAGAACGCCGTTGGCGACCGCGGTGCGCCCCTGCGGGACCGTGATCGTGAAGTCGTACGACGACTTGTCCTTGGGGTGGCTGTTCGCCGGGAACCAGGTCATCGCGCCCTGCGGTTCGCCGGCCACGAAGGCGCCGTCGTCGGTGGCGATCCAGCCGTCCGCCGAGCCGTCCGGGTCGGTGACCTGCTGGGGAACGCCGTTGTAGGTGACGGTGACCTGGAACCGCTGTCCCTTGCGCACGGCGTGGCGCGGGGTGACGACGAGTTCCTGTCCGTCGCGGCGGAAGTCCGCCTTGACGTGGTCGACGGTGAGGCCGGTGACCTTGAGGCCCTTGAAGTCGAGGTCGAAGCGGGTGAGCTTCTCGGTGGCGCGGGCGGTGAGGACCGCCTTGCCGTCGAGGTGGCGGCCGACCGGGTCGTAGCGGAGCGTCAGGTCGTAGTGGGCCACGTGGTAGCCGCCGTTCCCGGAGAGCGGGAAGTACGGGTCGCCCGCGCCGGCCGAGCCGATCGTCGTGGCGCCGGCCGGTGCGGCGGTCGCGAGCAGGGCCGCGAGGGCGACGGGGACGGTGGCGACGACGGCGCTGCGTCTTGTGGACTGCTGCCGGAGGTGCGTCACATGCGCTCCTACTGGGTGAGGGGGGTGATCATCCGTGTCAGAGACTAGGCCGCACACGCCCTCGGAATCCCTCTTGTTGAAGCAAACTTGTCAAGTGGCGGGCAGCCACCCGCTCGGTCCCCGGATCACCCCGAAGCGAAAGGCTGCCGCACGGCGTGGGATTCCGGAAGCGCGAGCCCGACTCACGCGGTACGGGCGACCGGCACCCGGTCGCTGACGTGGTGGACGACCCCGAGGTCGTGGGAGATGAACAGGAGGGGCACGCCCGTGTCGTGGCGCAGGTCGGCGAGGAGGTCCAGGATCTGGGCCTGGACGGAGACGAGGACCGACGCCGACAGCCCTACCTGGTCGAGCAGTTCGGCCACCCTGGCGCGGCGCGCCCGCCCCTGGTCGAAGGAGCCGAGCGGATCCTGCTGCACGGCCTGGACGCTTTGCCGCAGCGGGCGCCGCGCGCTCGGGCACCCCGGTCCAGGGAACGCCGTCGAACCGTACCGATCCCGCGTCACCCAGGCGCGTCCGTCGCGGGACGTGCCCGGGTGATGCGGGGCCGGGGCGGGCGCGGGCAGGTCAGTGGCGGTGCATCGTGCGCAGGGCGTCGACCAGCACCCTCGGGTCGTGGCCGCCCTTGTAGACCGGCGGCGGCTGCCGGTCCAGGTCCAGGAGCTGGGCCACGGCGGTCCAGGCGGTGCGTACCGAGTACTCGACGGTGAAGACGACGTCGTCGGGGACCTCGGCGTACTGGCCGATGAAGGCCAGGTTGGTGGAGCCCTCGGGGACGACCTGCGGGCGGTCTCCCGCACTGCGGACCAGGAACTGGCTGGTGATGTACGGCATCAGCGCCGGGATCACGATCGAGTGGTCGAGGATCTGCGGGCCCTCCTCGAAGCGGAGGTGGTGCAGGACCTCGTCCAGGATCTCCCGGCCCGTGCACGCGCGCATCGGCTTGCGGACGAAGTCGCCCTCCCTGTCCGGGAAGAGGCCGTACCCCCACCACACGAAGGTGTCCTCGGGCTGCTCGTGGAAGTGCGGCTGGTGGTTGAGGACGATGGTCAGCAGCCAGTTGGAGTCCTTGAACGTGATCAGCCCGCCCTTGCCGGCCTCACTGCCGCTGAACTTCTCCATCAGCGCGAAGAAGGTCGGGTCCTTCGTCGTCACCGTGAAGGACGCCCAAGTGGAGTCCGTGATGGAGGAGTTGAAGACCGACGGGTCCCCCAGCCGGCCCGGTCGCTTCGCCGCGAGCGTCTCCCACAGCCGCCAGGATCCCGCGCTGCCGGAACTGTCCAGCACGGGCGCGGTGTCGGTCGAGCCGAGCGTCGAGTCTGCCGTCATCGAGCCGTTGGTGACCAGCACGAGGTCACCGCGGCCGAGCACTGTCTCCTCGCTACGGCCCTCCCGCGTCCAGGTGAGCGCCTCCACGGTGAGCGCGTCCCCTTCGGCCAGCCGCAAGTCGGTTACCCGCGTGCCGAGTTGGACGGTCACTCCCTGCTCGGTCAGCCATTTCACCAGCGGGCGCACGATGGAGTCGTACTGGTTGAAACGGGTCCGGTAGATCCCCGACATGGAGTCGAAGGTCTTGAAGAGGTGGACGAAGCGGTTGAGGTAGCGGCGGAACTCGATCGCGCTGTGCCACGGCTCGAAGGCGAAAGTGGTGCACCACATCCACCAGAAGTCGGTGCGGAAGAAGCCTTCGCCGAAGCAGTCCGTGATGCGCTTGCCGTCGAGCAGGTGCTCCGGGGTGCTCACGCACTTCACCAGTTCCAGCCGGTCGCGCTCGGAGAAGCCCATGGAGTGCGTGTCGACGACCTTGCCCGCCGCGTCGACGAGCCGGGCGTGGTCGTCCCAGGCGAAGTCCTCGTGGAAGGCGAAGGTGTCCTCGGTCACCGACTTCGACGGGTCGTCCAGGGACGGGATCGAGCCCAGCAGGTCGTAGGTGCAGTCGAAGTGGATCTCGAACATCCGGCCGCCGCGCATCGTGTACCCGGTCTCGGGCGATCCGGCCGCGTCCAGGCTGCCGCCCTTCCGGTCCTGCTCCTCCAGGATCACGATGTCCGACCCTGCGAACCCGCCCTCGCGGATCAGGAACGCCGCCGCGGACAAGGACGCGATGCCGCTTCCGACCAGGTAAGCCTTCGCCATGAACGCCGCCCCTCCTTCGTGCCGCGACCACGGGCGGCCCGGGCGGGAGCGCGGGCACTTCACCGGCGTACGGTCGGCCTCCCCAGCCTCGGCCGCGGGGCTGTCGCCCGCAGCAGGGCGGGGCCGAACGAGTGATCCGTCGGCCCGAAGGGGAAACCCCTGCGTCAGCCGCCTGCCCGGAGATGCGGCCTGCTACTCGTACCGGTACTTCAGCGAGTCCGCCTCCGTCTGCTCGATGTCGGCGATCGTCAACTCCGGCATCCGCAGTTGGGCCAGCGTCACCTCGGCCGAGGTCGGCTGGGCGTCCGCCGGCAGCCACTGCTCCGGCTTCCAGGCCCCGCTGCGCAGCAGCGACTTGGGGCAGTGAGGGTAGACCTCCTCGATCCCCACCACCAGCGCACTGGCCGGCGGCTTGCCCACGGCCGTCAACTGCGACAGCAGGTCCGGGCGGGTGGAGACCACGGCCCGGCCGTTCACCCTGAGTGTCGTGGTCCGCCCCGGGATGACGAACAGCAGCCCGGCCCGTCCGGTGGCCACGACGTTCTGCAGGGTGTCCAGACGCTTGTTGCCGGTCGCGTCCGGTATCGCCACCGTCCGTGCGTCCAGGACGGCCACGAATCCGGCGGGGCCGCCGCGCGGGGAGACGTCGCAGTTGCCCTCCGTGTCGGCGCTGGCGACCAGGACCAGCGACGAGCAACCGATCAACTGCCGGGTCTGCTCGGTGAGTTCGGTCATCTGCTTGCGCACGGCCGTATCACGAGGGAGTCCGTAGACCCGGCGCAGCGCCTCCTCGTCACGTACGGCATCGAGATGGAGCGAGTCGAACGCACTGCCGGCGAGTGATGTCGTCATGCCTCCGAGCCTATGCGGCCGACCTGCGCGGGAGCTCGGAGTTTTCCGTCGGTGATCCGGCTCCTCTCGGTCCCCCGTCGTACGGCTACACCTCGATGTGCCAGCCCATGATGATCGTCCGGTCGCGGGGCAGGCCGAAGTGCTCGGCGGCGTCGGCCGTGATGTGGGAGGTGGCGATGAACAGCCGTTTGCGCCAGGGCGCCATCGTGGGTGCCGGGCCGCGCCGCAGCTCGATCGTCGACAGGAAGTAGGACGCCTGGTCGAGCAGCAACGGCCCCTCGGTGTCCGCCGGGTCGAGCATGGCCAGCGTGCCGGGCACGTCCGGTGTCTCCATGTAGCCGAAGCGGGCGGTGACATGGACCATCCCGTCGTCGGCGTAGCCGAGGCCGTCGACGACGATCCGCCGGTCGGCCGGGACGCGGGGCACGGGCTCGGTCTCGATGGAGAGGATCACGACCTGCTCGTGCCGTACGTGGTTGTGTTCCACGTTGGCCCGCATGGCGAGCGGCGCCGTCTGCTTGCCCCGGTTGAGGAACACCGCCGTGCCCGGGACCTGGAGCACCGGCCGCTCCCCGCTGCGGAGTTCGTCGACGAACTCGCGCAACGAGCCCTCGTGGTCGGCCCGTTCGGCGGTGACGAGCTCGCGGCCGCGCTGCCAGGTCGTCATGACGGTGAACGCGGTGAGGCCGATCAGCAGCGGCAGCCACGCGCCGTGGACGAGCTTGGTCAGGTTGGCCGCCACGAACAGCAGGTCGACGGTGAGCAGCAGGGTCGCGCCGGTGGCGATCAGCCACAGGGGCGTGCCCCATTTCGCGCGGGCGACGTAGAAGAACAGCAGGGTGGTGATGGTGATGGTGCCGGTGACCGCCATGCCGAACGCGAAGGCCAGCGCCGCGGAGCTGCGGAACGCGAAGACCAGGGTGAGGACCGAGACCATGAGCAGCCAGTTGATCCAGGGGACGTAGATCTGGCCGATGGTGGACTCGGAGGTGTGCGCGATCCGCAGCCTCGGCAGATAGCCGAGCCGGGCGGCCTGGGAGGCGACCGAGTAGGCGCCGGTGATCACCGCCTGCGAGGCGATCACGGTGGCCGCCGTGGCGAGCAGGACCATCGGCCAGCGTCCCCAGTGGGGCACGAGCAGGAAGAACGGGCTGCTGATGTTGTCCGGGTCGTCGAGGATCAGCGCGCCCTGCCCGAAGTAGCTCAGGACACAGGCGGGGAAGACGAGGAGCAGCCAGCCGCGGGTGATGGCCCGGCGGCCGAAGTGCCCCATGTCCGCGTAGAGGGCCTCCGCGCCGGTGACCGCGAGCACGACCGCGGCGAGCGCGAAGAAGGCGGTGCCGAAGTGGCCGAAGAGAAAGCCCAGCGCGTAACTCGGCCACAGCGCCCGGAGAATGGCCGGGTGATCGGCGATCCCGACGACACCGCACGCGCCGATCGCCACGAACCAGAGGATCATGATCGGCCCGAACACCCGGCCCACCGCCGCGGTTCCCCTGCGCTGCACCAGGAACAGCAGCACGATGATCACCGCGGTGACCGGCACGACCGCGTCGTCCAGCGACGGTTCGACGACCTTGAGCCCCTCGACCGCGGACAGCACCGAGATCGCCGGCGTGATCATGCTGTCGCCGAAGAACAGCGACGCCCCGAAGATGCCCAGCGCGGTCAGCGCGACGGCGGCCCGCCGCCCCCGCTGTGAACTCCAGCGCCCCACGAGGGTGATCAGCGCCATGATGCCGCCCTCGCCGTCGTTGTCGGCGCGCATCGCCAGCAGCACATAGGTGACCGTGACGATGACCGTCACCGACCAGAAGACCAGCGACACCACCCCGTACACGTTCTGGGTGCTGACCGGGACCGGGTGCGGGTCGCCCGGGCTGAACACGGTCTGGAGGGTGTAGATCGGGCTGGTCCCGATGTCCCCGAAGACCACGCCGAGAGCACCGATCACCACCGCGAGCCGCACCGCGTCCCGCGCACTCGGCGGACGAGTCTGTGGCGGCCCCGCGGGCGCCTCGTCCGCTGCGGCCCCGTGCCCATGATCGGTCATGGTGATCCTCCCTTCGGCGGACCGCGATACCGCAGGCCCGGTGCGCCGGGGCGGACACTACCCATGCGCCGGTGCTATCGCCCGCAGGTGCACGCCACTTCGCCCCGGGCCGTGTCGCTCGACACCCTTGTCCAGGTGGCGCCGCGTCGCCCCCGTCCCCCGCGCCCGCCCCACGTAGGCTCACGGCACCACCGCCACCCGAGGGAGCCCCGCCCGTGACCGTCCGAGTGCGCCGTGTCTACGATCCGCCCGAGCCCGAGGACGGTGTGCGCGTCCTGGTCGACCGGCTGTGGCCGCGCGGCCTGTCCAAGGACGCGGCCCGCGTCGACGAGTGGCCCAAGCCCCTCACCCCGTCCACCGAACTGCGCCGCTGGTACCACGCGGGCGAGGGGTCCCACGACGAGTTCAGCAGCCGCTACGAGGCGGAGCTCGCCGAACCCGAGGCGGCTCAACTCCTGCACACTTTGCGGAACTTGGTCCGGATGGGGCCGGTGACCCTGGTCACGGCGGTCAGGTCACCGCAGGAGAGTCACGCCTCGGTGCTGGCCCGCCTCCTGGAGGGGTGAGGAGACGGGCCGCAGGCCGATGGGCGTACCGGTTCCTCAGGCCGTCTGCTTGGCCGCCGCTCGTCCCGCCGCGCGCCCGGAGAAGAGGCAGCCGCCGAGGAAGGTCCCTTCGAGGGCGTTGTAGCCGTGGACTCCGCCGCCGCCGAAGCCGGCGACCTCGCCCGCCGCGTACAGTCCGCCGATCGGCGCCCCGTCCGCGCCCAGCGCGCGGGAGTCGAGGTCGGTCTGGATGCCGCCGAGGGTCTTGCGGGTGAGGACGTGCAGCTTGACGCCGATCAGGGGGCCTGCCGCCGGGTCGAGGATGCGGTGCGGGGTGGCGACGCGGCCGAGCCGGTCGCCGATGTAGCGGCGGGCGTTGCGGATGCCCTGGATCTGGGAGTCCTTGCTGTAGGGGTTGGCCATCTGGAGGTCGCGGGCCTCGATCTGGCGCCGCACCACGGCCGCGTCCAGGAGCGGCTTGTCGGTCAACTGGTTCATCTTCTCGACCAGTTGCTCAAGACTGTCGGCGGTCACGAAGTCCGCGCCCTTGCGCAGGAAGGCGTCCACCGGGCCGGGCGCGCCCTTGCCGAGCAGCCGGTCGCGCAGGACGGCTTTCTTGTCCTTGGCGGTGATGTCGGGGTTCTGCTCGGAGCCCGACAGCGCGAACTCCTTCTCGATGATCTTCTGGGTGAGGATGAACCAGGAGTGGTCGTGCTCCGCCAAGTCCGCCGTCGTACGCAGGTACTTGAGGGTGTTGAGGGTGTCGTAGCCCGGCAGGCACGGGTCGGGCAGGCGGCGGCCGAGGGCGTCGAACCAGAGGGAGGACGGGCCGGGCAGGATGCGGATGCCGTGGCCGGGCCAGACCGGGTTCCAGTTCTGCAGGCCCTCGGTGTAGTGCCACATGCGGTCGCGGTTGACGAGCCGTATGCCCGCCTCGGCGCTGATGTCGAGCATCCGGCCGTCGACGTAGGCCGGCACACCGGTGATCATCTCGGCGGGCGGGGTGCCGAGGCGCTCGGGCCAGTAGCGGCGGACGATGTCGTGGTTGGCGCCGATGCCGCCGGTGGTGACGACGACGGCCTGCGCGGTGAGTTCGAAATCGCCGATCGCCTCGCGGCTGGAGGAGACGCCCCGGGCGGCGTTGTCCTCGGCGAGGACCGTGCCGCGGACGCCGCGCGCCTCGCCCTCCGCGACCACCAACTCGTCGACCTGGTGGCGGTGGTAGAAGGTGAGGAGTCCGTCGCGGGCGGCCTGCCGGGCGTAGTCCACGAAGGGTTCGACGACTCCGGTGCCGGTGCCCCAGGTGACGTGGAAGCGCGGGACGGAGTTGCCGTGTCCGTGGGCGCGCAGGTCGCCGCGCTCCGCCCAGCCCACGGTGGGCAGCAGCTTGATGCCGTGGCTCTCCAGCCAGGGCCGCTTCTCGCCGGCCGCGAACTCGACGTAGGCGCGCGCCCAGCGCACCGCCCACACGTCCTCGTCGTCGACGCGGTCGAAGCCGGCGCTGCCCTGCCAGTCGTTCCAGGCGAGGTCGAAGGAGTCCTTGATGCCGAGGCGACGCTGCTCCGGGGAGTCGACGAGGAACAGCCCGCCGAAGGACCAGAACGCCTGGCCGCCGAGGTTGGCCGCGTTCTCCTGGTCGACGAGCGCGACCCTGCGTCCCCGGCTGGTCAGTTCATGGGCCGCGACCAGACCGGCCAGACCGGCTCCGACGACGATGACGTCCGCATCCATGGCGACGTTGCCCTTCTCAAGTTGGTTGTCATTCAAGGGTGTTGCTGCCGTCGGTCAGCAGCGCGGTGAGGAGTTGCTTGAGCCAGACACGGGCGTGCTCCACGTCCTTGTCCAGCAGCAGTTGGGTGGTGACCCCGTCGTACGCGGCGACCACGGCGTACGACGCCGCGTCCAAGTCGCCGAGCACGGCGGGGAGTTCGACCAGGCCCCGGGCGCGGGCGAGCCGGTGCGCGATCGCCCCGCGCAGCCGCGCCCGGTGGTCGAGCAGGGTCTGCGCGACGGCCGGGTTCCGGGCCGCGTGCACCAGGAAGTCCGTCTTGACCAGGAGCCAGTCCAGGTCGAGGAGGAGCACGTCGGTGACGCGGTCCACGGCGGCCGGTACGTCGAGGTCCGGTCCGTCGAGGGCGAAGGCACCGGACACCTGGTCCGCGATCAGCTCGGCCCGCTCCTGGTAGAGGGCGAAGAACAGCTCGTCCAAGCTGTCGAAGTTCGAGTAGAAGGCACCCCTGCTGTAACCGGCGGCCTCGCAGACCTCCTCGATGGAGACCCGCCCGTACCCCTTGGCGGCGAACACCGCGAACGCGGCGGCCAGCAGATTGGCCCGAGTACGGACACGGCGCCTGGTCACACGCTTGGGCGTCACCTCAGTCACCATGCCCGGACCTCCAGTCGATACGCGAATGTATCCGATACACCGATGTATCGAAAGAGCGGAGCCCATATTGGAACAGATTTTCGAATAAGGGGTACGCTGGTCCCATGACCGCGCACCACCTCCAGGCCTCCCTCTTCGACCAGACCGACCAGCTCCGCCTCGGCCCCCTCGACGGAATCCGCCGTACGACACTGGGGCTCGGCGCCTGGATCGACGTGCTGCCCGGATGGCTCGGCGGCGCCGACGCCCTGTTCGAGGAGCTGGCCGCCGAGGTGCCGTGGCGCGCCGAGCGCCGTCAGATGTACGACCAGGTGGTGGCCGTACCGCGACTGCTCGCCTACTACGGCGCGGACGACGTGCTGCCGCACCCGGTGCTGGCCGAGGCCCGGGACGCGCTCTCGGCGTACTACGCACGGGAGTTGGGCGAGCCGTTCAGCACGTCCGGGCTCTGCTACTACCGGGACGGCCGGGACAGTGTCGCCTGGCACGGCGACCGGATCGGGCGGGGTGCCCACGAGGACACGATGGTGGCGATCCTCTCCGTGGGCGCGCCCCGTGATCTGCTGCTGCGTCCGCTGCGCGGCGGCGAGTCGCTGCGGCGCCCGCTGGGGCACGGCGACCTGATCGTGATGGGCGGCTCCTGTCAGCGGACCTGGGAGCACTGCGTCCCCAAGACCACCCGAGCCGCGGGACCGCGCATCAGCGTGCAGTTCCGCCCGCACGGCGTGCGCTGAGGCGGAGAGGCGGCCGCTTCGGACGCACGCGGGGGCCGCCCCCGGCGGACGGCGCCGGAGGCGGCTTCCCCCGCGCGAGCCAGGACCGTACGCGTCTGGTTGGCTGTTCCTCGAACAGCACCACCACTCAAGGGACGATCATGCGGGCAGAAGTACGCCAAGTCGCGGACGGCACCTATCTGGTGCACGGCAGCAACACCAACTGGGTGATCCTCGCTGATGGTGACGCGGTCACGTTGGTGGACACCGGTTATCCCGGGGACCGCGCGCTGGTGCTCGACTCCCTTGAGCAGGTGGGGAGTTCACCCAAGGCGGTCACGGCGGTGCTGATCACCCACGCCCACAACGACCATCTCGGTTCGGCGGAGTATCTGCGCGACACCTACGGCACTCCGGTATACCTGCACGAGGTCGAAGTGCCGCACGCGCGGCGGGAGTTCCTCCAACAGGTGACCGTCGGGGACGTCTTGAAGAACATCTGGCGTCCGGGAGTCCTGCCGTGGATGGTGCACACGATCCGTGTCGGAGGCACCGAGCAGCATCCCGTCGCCGCTCCCCAGGCATTCGCAGGTGCGGGCCCGCTGGACCTGCCCGGCCGGCCCGTCCCCGTGCACACCCCCGGCCACACCAGCGGGCACTGCGTCTTCCATCTCCCGGACAGCGGGATCGTCATCTCCGGGGACGCCCTGGTGAGCGGCCACGCCACCTCGCGGATCAAGGGACCGCAACTGCTCCCCGACATGTTCCATCACGAGCGCGACCGTGCCGTGGCCTCGCTGGACATCCTCGAAGCGCTGGACGCCGACACCCTGCTGCCCGGCCACGGCCCCCTGCACACCGGTCCGGTCCGTGAGGCGGCACAGCGCGCCCGCGAACACGCGATCTAAGGTCACCCCATGGCACTGCAGATCAACGCGACCAACCCGGAGCATCCGGTCCTCCTGCTGGAGCTGCCCTGGGACGTTCCCCTGGAGGAGTGGCCCGACGAGTACCTGGTGCCGCTGCCGCGCGGCATCTCCCGCCACGTCGTGCGCTACGCCCGCGCCGGCAGCGAGGTCATAGCGGTCAAGGAACTGGCGGAACGGCCCGCGCTGCGCGAGTACGAGCTGCTGCGCGACCTGGACCGGCTCGGCATCCCGGCCGTCGACCCGCTCGCCGTGGTCACCGGACGGGCCGACGCGGACGGCGAGCCGCTGGAGCCGGTGCTGATCACCCGGCACCTGGGCGGCTCGATGCCGTACCGCTCGATGTTCGAGACGACGCTGCGCCCGGCCACCATGCACCGGCTGATGGACGCGCTGGCCGTGCTGCTGGTGCGGCTGCACCTGGCCGGGTTCGCGTGGGGCGACTGCTCGCTGTCCAACACTCTGTTCCGGCGGGACGCGGGCGCGTACGCCGCGTATCTGGTGGACGCGGAGACCGGCGATCTGCACCCTCAACTGAGCGACGGACAGCGCGAGTACGACCTCGACCTCGCCCGCGTGAACATCAGTGGGGAACTGCTCGACCTGGAGGCGTCCGGGGCGCTGCACCCGTCCGTCGACCCGATCGAGTTCGGCGCCGAGATCTGCGCCCGCTACCAGGGGCTGTGGGAGGAGCTGACCCGCGTCTCGGTGTACCCGGCGGGCAAGCACCACTTCATCGAACGCCGGATCCGGCGCCTGAACGAACTCGGCTTCGACGTCGCCGAGATGCAGATCGAGCACTCCTCGAACGGCGACACGGTCACCTTCGTGCCCAAGGTCGTCGACGCGGGCCACCACCAGCGGCAACTGCTGCGCCTGACCGGCCTGGACGCCGAGGAGAACCAGGCCCGGCGGCTCCTCAACGACCTGGAGAGCTGGATGGCCACCCAGGACGACTACGCCCCGGGCGATCCGCTCGCCGCCCGGCCCGAGGTGCTCGCGCACCGGTGGGTGCGGGACGTGTTCCGGCCGACCGTGCGGGCCGTACCGCTGGAGCTGCGCGGGTCGATGGACTCGGCCGAGATCTACCACGAGTTGCTCGAACACCGCTGGTACCTGGCCGAGCGGGCGCAGCACGACATCGATCTGGACACCGTGGTGGAGGACTACCTCAAGAACATCCTGCCGAAGGTGCGCGAGAGCCTGGGGCCGGCCGCGCCGGAGTAAGGCGGCTCAGTCCGTGGCCCCGCTCAATCCGTGGCCCCGCTTTCCGTGGCGGGGGCGGCCGTGGTGCCGCGGACGACCAGGCGCGGCGGGACGACCTGCTCGCCGTCCGGTACCTCCTCCCCGTCCAGCCGGGCGATGGCGCGGCCGACGGCGAGTTCCGCGAGGCGTGGAACGTCCTGCGCGACGGTGGTGAGGTCGATGTGGGCGAGCCGGGACAGGCTGGTGTCGTCGAAGCCGACCACGGAGATCTCGCCGGGGACGGTCACGCCCGCTCTCAGGAAGGTGTCGAGGACGCCGGTGGCGCAACGGTCGTTGAAGGCGAGGACCGCGCTGGGCCGGGGGTTCTCCGCGATCAGGGTTCGGGCGGCCCGCGCGCCGTCGTCCTCGGTGAGCCCGCCGGGCAGGACACGGACGTGGTCGTCGAGGCCGTGGCGGCGCATCGCGGTGCGGTAGCCGCGGCGGCGGTCGGCGGCGCCGGGTGCCCGGCCCCCGTCGATGTGGGCGACGGCGCGGTGGCCGAGCGCCACGAGGTGGTCCACGGCCTGTCGGGCGCCCTCCTCGTCGGCGGTGCGGACGACGTCCACGGCCGGCGGGGCGGGCCGCAGCCGCCGCGCCACGGAGACCACCGGCACCTGGGTCGCGAGCTGCGCGAGGCGCGCCGCCGGAACCTCGGGGCCTAGCAGGACGAGCGCCTCGCACCGGTCGGCGAGCAGCGCCTCCACGGCCTGCCGCTCACCGCGTGTGGGCGCGACCGCGCTCAGCGCCACCTGGTAGCCGGCGGGTTCGGCGGCGGCGTAGATGCCCTCCACCAGGTCGGTGTGGAAGGGATGGCGCAGCCCGAACTGCACGCCGAGCAGGCGGGACCGGTTGCTGCGCAGCACCCTGGCCCGGGTGTCGGGCCGGTAGCCGATCTCCTCGGCGGCCTTGAGGACCCGCTCACGGGTGGTGGCGCTCGCGCCGTAGGCCCCGCGCATCACGATGGAGACCAGCGCGACGGACACGCCCGCCCGGGCCGCGACATGGGCCAGGGTGGGCCGCTTGCCGTCGGGGACCGCGGGGGTGGTCGGCACGGTTGTCCTTCCGGTCGAGGTGTCGTTCCGTTCCGGGATCGTAGCCGCTCCGAAAAGCGTGCGACGTCGCTGCTCCGAAGGTACTGCAACGTTCTAGAAACATGCCCGTCGAAGCCTTGACACAGGAATCCGGCGGTGGCGTACTACTGCCATCTAGAACGTTCTAGAAGAGGGCGAGCAGTCATGTACACGTTGGCGGTCTGTGCCGAGATGGTCTTCCGGGACCTGCCGATCCACGAGCGGGCGCGGCGCATCCACGAAGCCGGTTTCCAGGTCGAGATCTGGGACTGGACCCGGCACGACCTGGACGCGCTCACGCGGACCCCGGCCGAGTTCTCGTCGATGACGGGCTACATCCGGGGCAGCCTCACCGACGAGGCGGGCGCCGCCGAACTGCTGCGCACCGCCGAGGAGTCGGTGAAGGCCGCCGATCAACTGGGCTGCCCCCGGCTCAACTTGCACGGCACGGGGCTCGACTCCGAGGGCCTGCCGGTGGTTCCGGTGACCGGCGAGCCCACGGGAGCGATGTGGATCGCCGCCCACCGCACCCTGACCCGCCTCGCCGAGCTGGGCGAGAGCGCGGGCGTCACCTTCACGCTGGAGAACCTCAACGCGGCGGTCGACCACCCGGGCGTACCGTTCGCGACGGCCGCCGACACCCTGGCCCTGGTCAAGGCGGTGGACCGGCCGGGCCTGCGCATGAACCTGGACCTCTACCACGCCCAGATCGGCGAGGGGAACCTCATCGAACTGGTCCGCCGCGCCCACGAGTTGGACCTGATCGGCGAGATCCAGGTGGCGGACGTCCCCGGCCGCCAGGAGCCCGGCACCGGCGAGATCAACTACCCCGCCATCGCCCGCGCCCTCGCCGACATCGGCTACGACGGCACGGTCGCGATGGAGGCCTGGGCCTCGGAGAGCGAGAGCGAGCGCGCCCTGGACCGCTTCCGCACCGCGTTCACGGTCTGACCCGCCCCGAAATCACACGGCACCGAGGAGCACCCCCATGACCACCCAACTCCCCCTGGCCGTCGGACTGGTGGGCGCTGGCCGCATGGGCTCCTTCCATGCCGAGACCCTCGCCCGCCGGCTGCCCGGCGTCCGCCTCGCCGCCGTCGCCGACCCGGCCCCGGGCGCCGCGCGGCGCCTGGGCGACCGGCTCGACTGCCCCACGGCGTACACCGAGATCGGCGACCTGTTCGCGGACCCGGCGGTCGACGCGGTGGTGATCTCGACTCCGGCCCGCACCCACGCGGACCTGGTCGTGGCGGCGGCACACGCGGGCAAGGCCGTCTACTGCGAGAAGCCGATGGCGACCACCCTCGCCGACGCCGACCGCGCCATCACGGCCGCCGTCGAGGCGGGCGTACCGCTCCAGGTCGGCTTCAACCGCCGCTACGACGCCGGGTTCCGGGCCGCGCACGAGAAGGTGGCCGCGGGCGTGATCGGCACCCCGCACCTGCTCCGCTCGCTCACCCGCGACCCGAAGCTGGCCGCCCCCGCCCTCATCCCGCCGTGGACGATCTTCCTGGAAACCCTCATCCACGACTTCGACACCCTGCGCTACCTCAACCCCGGCTCCGAACCGGTCGAGGTCTTCGCCATGGCCGACGCGTTGGTCCGCCCCGACTTCAAGGACCGCGGCCTGCTCGACACGGCGGTGGTCACGATCCGCTTCGACAACGGCGCCCTCGCCACCGCCGAGGCCAACTTCCAGGCGGTGTACGGCTATGACGTGCGCGGCGAGGTCTTCGGCTCGGCGGGCATGCTGACGATGGGCGACATCCGGCGCACCCATCTGACGTCCTACGGCGCGGACGGCATCGCGGCCGAGACCGTCACCTACGACCAGGACCTGTTCCACGACGCGTACGTCGCCGAGCTCGCCGACTTCGCCGACAGCGTCCGCACCGACCGCACCCCGTCGGCCACCGGCGAGGACGCCCGCGCCGCGCTGACCATCGCGCTGGCGGCGATCCGGTCGGTGGAGAAGGGCGTCCCGGTACGGGTCGAGGACGTCTGAGGTCAGCGCGCGGGCACCACGGCCACCGGGCACTCCGCGTGGTGCAGCACCCCGTGCGCGACCGAGCCGATCCGCGCGCCCACCGCCGTACGGTGGGCGCGCCGCCCGACGACCGTCAACTGGGCGCGCCCCGCCACCGACAGCAGCACCTGCCCCGCGCTGCCCATCTCCACGTGCTCGACCACGGGCACCTCCGGGAAGCGCTCCCGCCATGGCTGCAGCGCCTCGGCCAGGCCCTTCTTCTCGTACGGTTCCAGGCCGCCGGCCTCGTCGAGGAGCTTCATGGAGCCGGGGCTGTAGGCGAACACGGGCGGCAGGGTCCAGGCCCGTACGGCCCGCACGGTGGCGCCACGTGCCGCCGCCGTCTCGAAGGCGAAGCCGAGCGCGGCGGCACTGTCCTCGGGGTCTCCGTGCTGCCCCACGACGATCTCGCGCCCGGCGGCCTCCCCGGACGCCTCGTCCCCGGCGCGCACGAGCACGACGGGCCGTACGGCGTCCGCTATCACCTGCTGGCCGACGGAACCGAGCAGGAAGCCGACGACGGGCCCGTGGCCGCGTGAGCCGAGCACCAGCATCTCCGCGTCGGCAGCGGCGGCGGTCAGGGTCTCGACGGGGTCGCCCTCCAGGACGTCGGTGGTGACGTCCAGGCCGGGGTGGCGTGCGGCGACCGTCCGGGCGGCCTCGGCCGCCGCGTCCCGCACCCAGCGGTCCTGGGTGTCCCGGTCCCCCGTGTCGAGGGCATGGTGCTCCTCGTACCGCCAGACATGCACAACCCGCAGCGCCAGCCCCCGCCGTACGGCCTCCCGGCCCGCCCAGGCGAGTGCGGCGAGACTCTCCGCCGATCCGTCGACCCCTGCCGTGATCGGTCGTGTCATGCGGTGGCCTCCCGGTGGTGCGGTCACGTGCGTCGGGCCCAGTCTTCACTACGGTGCCCGCATGACCTTGGAGTGGGAGCAGGTAGTGGTGGACTCGGCCGACCCCGTCGCGCTGGGGCGCTGGTGGGCCGAGGCGCTCGGGTGGGTGGTGGTGGGCGAGGCACCGGACGAGTTCGAGATCCGGCCCGCGCCGGAACGCCTTCCCGGGCTGCTGTTCGTGCCGGTGCCCGAGGGCAGAACGGTCAAGAACCGGCTGCACCTGGACTTCCGGCCCGACGACCAGGAGGCCGAGGTGATCCGGCTGCTGGCCCTGGGGGCGCGGACCGCGGACATCGGGCAGGGGGAGCAGTCGTGGGTGGTGCTCGCGGACCCGGAGGGGAACGAGTTCTGCGTGTTGCGCTCCCGGCACCCCTGAGGCCGCCGTCTCGGGCGTAGCGGAGCGCACCGGGGCGATCGACCATACGATGGTGGGGAGCCGGCGCGGTGACAACGGCGCCGCCGTGCCGTGAAGCCGACCACTCGGGGTGGGAGACGTATGGCACAGGCCGCCGAAGCCGCGCGGACCGTCATCATGACCGTGGACGACGATCCGGGAGTTTCCCGTGCCGTCGCCCGTGACCTGCGGCGGCGCTACGGCGAGTCGTACCGGATCGTGCGTGCGGAGTCCGGCGAGTCCGCGCTGGACGCGTTGCGCGAGCTGAAGCTGCGCGGGGATCTCGTCGCCGTGATCCTGGCGGACTACCGCATGCCGCAGATGAACGGCATCGAATTCCTGGAGCAGGCACTCGACGTCTATCCGGGCGCTCGCCGGGTGCTGCTGACCGCGTACGCGGACACGGACGCGGCGATCGACGCGATCAACGTCGTGGACCTCGACCACTATCTGCTGAAGCCCTGGGACCCGCCGGAGGAGAAGCTCTACCCGGTCCTGGACGACCTCCTGGAGGCGTGGCGCACCAGCGACTTCCGGCCCGTGCCCGCCACGAAGGTGGTCGGGCACCGCTGGTCGGCGCGCTCCTCGGACGTGCGGGAGTTCCTGGCCCGCAACCAGGTGCCGTACCGCTGGTACTCGGCGGACACCCCGGAGGGGCTGCGGCTGCTGTCCGCCGCCGGGGAGGACGGGCAGCGGCTGCCGCTCGTCATCACCGCCGAGGGGACGGTGCTGGTCGAGCCGGAGGCGCCGGAACTGGCCGCGGAGGTGGGGCTCGCGACCACGCCCACGGCCGACTTCTACGACCTCGTCGTCATCGGCGGCGGGCCCGCCGGGCTCGGCGCGGCCGTGTACGGGGCCTCCGAAGGGCTGCGGACCGTCCTCGTGGAGCGGTCGGCGACCGGTGGGCAGGCCGGGCAGAGTTCGCGGATCGAGAACTACCTCGGCTTCCCGGACGGTGTGTCCGGGGCCCAACTCACCGAGCGGGCGCGGCGGCAGGCCTCGAAGTTCGGCGCCGAGATCCTCACCGCGCGCGAGGTGACGGGTCTTGAGGCCAGCGGCTCGGCGCGGATCGTGCGGTTCGCGGACGGCTCGGCGGTCGCCGCGCACGCCGTGATCCTGGCGACCGGTGTGTCGTACCGCCAGTTGCAGGCGCCCGGCACGCCCGATCTGACGGGCTGCGGGGTCTACTACGGCTCGGCGCTGACCGAGGCCGCCTCCTGCCAGGGGCACGACGTGTACATCGTCGGCGGCGCCAACTCGGCGGGGCAGGCGGCGATGTACCTGGCCAAGGGCGCCAAGTCGGTGACCCTGCTGGTGCGCGGTCCTTCGCTGGCCGCGTCGATGTCGTACTACCTGATCCAGCAGATCAACGACGCGGAGAACATCTCGGTGCGCACCGGCACCGTCGTCGACGCCGCGCACGGCTCCGACCATCTGGAGCAGCTCACCCTGCGCGACACGGAGAGCGGGACGACCGAACTCGTCGACGCGCAGTGGATGTTCGTGTTCATCGGCGCGGCTCCGCTGACTGACTGGCTGGACGGCGCGGTGCTGCGCGACGAGCGCGGGTTCATCCTGTCCGGGCCCGACCTCGCTCCGGACGGAAAGCCGCCCGCGGGCTGGGAGTTGGACCGGTCGCCGTACCACCTGGAGACCAACATTCCCGGCGTGTTCGTGGCGGGCGACGCGCGCGCCGAGTCCGCGAAACGCGTCGCGTCCGCCGTCGGAGAGGGAGCCATGGCCGTGATGCTCGTCCACCGCTACCTGGAGCAGTCATGAGCGGAAAGGTGCTGCCCTGCAGCCCGCAGGAGATCGGCACGCTGTTCCTGTTCGAGAAGCTGACGCCGGAGCAGCTCGGCCGGCTGTGCTGCGACGGGCAGGTGGAGCAGTTCGAGGCCGGGCCCGTCTACACCGAGGGCGATCCCGCGACCTGCTTCTACGTGATGATCGAGGGCACCGTGGTGCTGTCGCGCCGCGTCGGCGAGGACGACGTGGAGGTCGCGCGCACCTCGCAGCGCGGGGTGTACACGGGCGCGATGCAGGCCTACATCGGGGACCGGGTGCAGCAGGTGTACCTCAACTCGATGCGGGTGACGGAGCCGACGCGGTTCTTCGTGCTGCCCGCCGAGACGTTCGCGGCCATCATGAGCGAGTGGTTCCCGATGGCGGTCCATCTGCTGGAGGGGCTCTTCTTCGGCCAGAAGAGCAGCCAGTTGGCGATCAGTCAGCGTGAACGGCTGCTGGCGCTGGGCTCGTTGTCGGCCGGGCTGACGCACGAACTCAACAACCCGGCGGCCGCCGCCGTCCGGGCCACCTCGACGCTGCGGGAGCGGGTGGCGAAGATGCGGCACAAGCTCCGCGTCATCTCCTCCGGCCCGTACTCGCGCGAGGACCTCGCCAACCTCATCGACATCCAGGAGCGCACGGCCGAACGCGTCGCCAAGGCGCAGACGTTGAGCCCGCTGGAGGCCTCGGACCGCGAGGACGAACTCACGGACTGGCTCGACGGCCACGGTGTCACGGAGTCCTGGCAGATCGCGCCGACGTTCGTGCAGGCCGGTCTGGACGTCGACTGGCTGGACCAGGTCGCGGCGGCCGTGGACGAGGAGATCCTGCCGGGAGCGATCGGCTGGCTCAACTACACGGTCGAGACAGAGCTGTTGATGACGGAGATCGAGGACTCGACGACCAGGATCTCGAATCTGGTCGGCGCCGCGAAGCAGTACTCGCAGTTGGACCGCGCCCCGTACCAGGTGGCCGATGTGCACGAACTCCTCGACAGCACCCTGCTGATGCTCGGCGGGAAGGTCGGCGACCGCATCAAGGTCGTCAAGGAGTACGACCGTACGCTCCCGAAGATCCCGGCCTATCCGGCGGAGCTCAACCAGGTGTGGACGAACCTGATCGACAACGCGGTGTCCGCCATGAACAGCGCGGGCGGGGAAGGCACGTTGACGGTGCGGACGGCGCTGGTGCGTGATCAGCTCATGGTGGAGTTCCGTGACACGGGGCCCGGTGTGCCGCAGGAGATCCGGAGTCGTATCTTCGATCCGTTCTTCACCACCAAGCCGGTGGGCGAGGGCACGGGGCTCGGTCTGGACATCTCCTGGCGGATCGTCGTCAACAAACACCACGGCACGCTCCAGGTGGAGTCGGTGCCGGGCGACACCCGCTTCCAGGTCCTGCTCCCCCTCACCGCCGTCGACAACGAGACGCCCGAGGAGTCCGCATGAGCGACATCACCGGAATCGACCCCCAGGTCCCGCCGAGCGGCGCCGGGTGCGTGGAGTGCGACGCGGCCCAGGGCTGGTGGTTCCATCTCCGGCGGTGCGCGCAGTGCGGTCACATCGGGTGTTGCGACGACTCCCCCGCCAAGCACGCCACGGCCCACTACCAGTCCACGGGACACCCGTTCATCCAGAGCTACGAGCCGGGCGAGGACTGGTTCTGGAACTTCACCACCTCCGAGCTGTACGACTCCGGTCCCGAGCTCGCCGCCCCGGTGAGCCACCCGAAGGACCAGCCGGTGCCGGGTCCCGCGGGCCGCGTGCCGGCGAACTGGGCCGAGACCCTGCGCTGAACCGGCCCGCCGGGCGGGGGCCGTCTCCCGCCCGGCGGCCAGGTGCGTTGTCGGTGGCGCGTGCCAGGATGGGGGCGTGTCGCAATCCGTAGCAGCAGCGCCGCTCATCGGCCGGGACGAGGAAGTCGCCCGCCTCGCCGGTGTGCTGGAGCGCGCCCGCGCGGGTACGGCGGGGGCGGTGCTGATCGCCGGGGACGCGGGCGTCGGCAAGACCCGGCTCCTGGACGAGATCGCGGGCCGGGCCGCGGGCGCCGGGACGACGGTCCTCACCGGGCACTGTGTGGACCTCGGTGACGTCGGTCTGCCGTATCTCCCGTTCACCGAGGTCCTCGGGGTCCTCGCCGCCGACGAGCGCTTCGCCCCCGCGCTGGCCGCGCATCCGGTGGTCGACCGGCTGCTCGGCGCCGGTGCGGACACGGCCCGGGACGCGGGCGGCCGGCTGCGGCTCTTCGAAGGCATCGCAGGTCTGCTCGCCGACCTCTCCGACATCGCGCCCCTTCTCCTGGTCCTGGAGGACCTGCACTGGGCCGACCAGTCCTCCCGCGACCTGCTCCGCTTCCTGCTGAGCCGCGGCATCCTCCAGCGCCCGGCGGGCGGCGCCCCCGCCCACCGCCTCGCGGTGTTCGCGTCGTACCGCGCGGACGACCTCCACCGCCGCCATCCCCTACGGCCCCTGCTGGCCGAGCTGGTGCGGCTGCCCGCCGTGGAGCGCCTGGAGCTGCGTCCCATGGGGGACGCGGAGGTCGCCCGGCTGGTGCGCGCGCTGCGCACGGGTCCGGTGCCGGACGGCACGGTCCGCCGGATCGTCGAGCGCGCCGAGGGGAACGCCTTCTACGCCGAGGAGTTGCTCGCGGCGACCGACCTGGAGGCGGGCGGGGTGCCGAGCGGTCTCGCCGACGTGCTGCTGATCCGTTTCGAGCAGCTCTCCGACACCGCCCAGCAGGTGCTGCGCACCGCCGCCGTCGCGGGCCGCCGCGTCGAGTACGACCTGCTGCGGGACGCGGTCCGACTCCCGGAGGACGAGCTGGAGTCGGCGCTGCGCGAGGCCGTCGAGCGGCAGCTCCTGGTCCCCTGGCACGGCGACACGTACTCCTTCCGGCACGCCCTCGCCCGCGAGGCGGTCTACGCCGACCTGCTGCCCGGCGAGCGCTCCCGGCTGCACGGCTCGTTCGCCCGCCTCCTCGCCGGACGCGGGCACCCGGCCGAGAGCGCGGCGGAGCGCGCCCACCACTACCGCGAGAGCCACGACCTCGCCGAGGCGCTGGCCGCCTCCCTGGAGGCCGCCGACCACGCCCAGCGGGTGGGCGCGCCCGCCGAGGAGCTACGGCATCTCGAAACCGTTCTCGATCTGTGGTCGTCGGTCGACCCGGGGGCCCGGCCGTCGGGCGAGGGCATCGGCAGTGTGACCCTCACCCTGCGCGCCTCGGCCGCGGCCGCCCACGCCGGGGACGCGCACCGCGCGGTCTCCCTCACCCGGTCCGCGCTCGCCGGGATCGGCCAGGACACGGACTCCGAGCTGGCCGCCCGGGTGCGGTACACGCTGGCCGACAATCTCATGGGCGTCGACAGCCTCACGGCCGCGTTCGCCTACAGCAGCGAGGCCCTGGCGATGATCCCCGCCGAACCGCCCTCGCGGACCTGGGTGTGGGCGGCGGCCACGCATGTGCTGGCGGCGCGTCAGGTCGGCGACGACGAGACCGCCCTGCGGGTTGCCCGCCAGGCCCTGCGCACCGCCGAGGAACTCCAACTGACCGACGCCCGGGCCGACTTGCTGATCTCGCTGGCGACGCTCGAAAGGGGCGGCCGGCGCACCAGGGAGGGCCGGGAGCGCCTCGCGCAGGCACGCGAGCTGGCCCGGCAGGCGGGGCACGTGCCCGTGGAGATGCGCGCCCTGTTCCACCTCGCCATCGGCAGCTTCGAGTCCGGCGAGTTGGAGGAGTCGCTGCCCTGGCTCGCCGAGGGGCTGGACCGGGCCCGTCGCGCCGGACTGCTCTCGTCGCCGTATCCGCTGGAGATGCGCTATCTGCAGCTCCTGGTGCTGTACACGCTGGGTCGCTGGGACGAGTGTGTGAAGGCCGCCGCGAGCGACGCGGACGTGCTGCCGCACGCGGGCGGCTTCACCATGGGGCCCGCGCTGTATGTGGCGCTGGCGCGCGGCGACTTGGAGGCGGCGGAGCGAGCCCGGGCCCTGCTGGACGGGCCGTTCGACTGGATGGCCGCGATGGTGGCGGGCATCGCGCTGATCGACGCGGGCGCCTTCCGGGGCGATGCGGAGGCGGCCGTGGAGCAGATGCGTACCGCGGTCGCCGCGCTCACCGACGACTCAGGGTGCCGTCCCGATCTCACGGTCCGGCTCGCCGCCCTCACCCTGGCCGCGGTCGCCGACCGTGCCGTCGCGCTACGGTCGACCGGCGACGAGGCGGGAGTGCGCCGCTGGACGGACACCGCGACGGAACTCGTCGAGCTCGCCCGGTCCGTGGCCGGCGCGGGTGGCGCCGCCCGACCCCAGGGGCCGGAAGGACAGGCGTGGCTGGCCCGCGCCGAGGCGGAGTGGATACGGGCGGCCGCCGGGCCGGACGCCGAGGCCTGGGGCAAGGCGGTGGCCGCGTTCGGCTACGGCGATGTCTACGAACGGGCGCGCTGCCAATTCCGGTACGCCGAGGCCCTGTTGGCGGCCGACCGCCGTGAGGAGGCGGCCGCCCAGGCCCGTGCCGCCCGGGAGACGGCGGCCCGGCTCGCCGCCACTCCCCTGCTCGCGCGGTTGGACACGCTGATCCGCCGTGGCCGTCTGGGCGACCCGGCGCCGGATGCCGGGGACCGCCCCTCGCCGCTGACGGCCCGCGAGCGGGACGTGCTGCGGCTGCTGGCGCTGGGCCGCAGCAACCGCCAGATCGGCGAGGAGCTGTTCATCACCGGCAAGACGGCGAGCGTCCACGTCTCCAACATCCTCGCGAAGCTGGGCGCCGCGAGCCGTACGGAGGCGGTGGCGATCGCCTACCGCCAGGGTCTGATCACCCCGGAGGCCACGGCGTCCGGCTGAACCTCACTGCCCTGAACCTCACTCGCCCGAGCCTCACTTCCCGCAGTCGAGGCTCTTGAGGTCGACGGCGTCGGCCATGGCCGCCATCCCCTTGTCATTGGGGTGGATGTGGTCACCGCCGTCGAAGAAGGGGAGCATCCTCTCCTGGTCGTAGGGGCTGCGCAGGATGTGGTCGAAGTCCGTGACGGCGTCCAACTCCCCGCTGCTCCTGATGAATTGGTTGACCTCCTGGCGTACCGCCTCGCCCGCCGCGTCCCATTCGGGCCAGCCCTTGAACGGTCCGACGGTGGCGCCGACGACACACTTCCCGGCCGCGTGCGCCCGCTCGATGATCTCGCGGTAGCCGGCGATCAGGTCCTGGGCGGTGACGCCGGAGTGGGCCTTGATGTCGTTGACGCCCTCGAAGAGGAACACGGTGCGGACGCCGGGCTGGGACAGCACATCGCGCTGCAGCCGGTTGAGGGCGCTCTGCCCGGCGCCGTCGGCGAGGACCTTGTTGCCGGATATCCCCTCGTTGGCCACGCCCTTGACGGCCGTGTCGGACTTCTGGAGCCGTCGGGCCAGGTAGTCGGGCCAGCGCCGGTTCTGGTCCGTGGTGGACGCCCAGCCGTCCGTGATGGAGTCGCCGAGCGTGACCACCGCGCCGGTGCCCGCGCTCGGCCGTACGGAGACGGCGTCGAGGTAGTACCAGGAGCCGGTGGTGTCGGTCCAGGCGGTGGCGCCCTCCTCGCCGGTGTGGTCGCCCTGGGTGGCGTACGACGTCTGCATGGCCATGCCGTGGCCGGTCGCCGGGCCCGCCGCGTCCGGGGAGTGGATGCTGACCACGAGGTTGGTCGCGGCGGGCACCTTGCCGGACAGCGGGTCGCTGTAGGCGACCGCGCCCGCCGGGATCGTGACCGACCGCTCGCCGCCGAAGGTCAGCCGCCGGTTGGAGCCGGGCACCAGCGCGGCGCCCGTCTTCTGGACCCCGGCGTAGACGCTGTCGAAGGTCAGCGGCCGGTCGCCGAAGGCGTTGGAGAGCCGGATCCGCAGCTCGCTGCCCGCGACACTGGTGTGCACGATCAGCCGGTAGCCGCGGTCGGCGACGCCGTCGCCCAGGTGGTCGGCGCTCGCTCCCCAGGTGATGACGGAGCTCGGGTTGTCCACTGCCTTCACCTGCGCCGGTGCCTGGGGTTGTGCGTGAGCGGGTCCGGCCTGGAAGGCGGCGGCGAACAGGAGGAGTGCGGCCGTACGGCGCAGTCGTGCCCGTCGGGCCGTCACCGGGCGAAGTCCTTCAACGTGACGGATCCGCCCTGTTTGACGGTCACGGTGCGGGTCTTGCCACCGTAGGCGACGGTCGTGGTGCGGCCGCCGACGCTGCGGATCTTCGCCTCGGTGGGCTTGCCGTCCTTCCAGCGCAGGTCGACGACGAAGCCGCCGCGGGCGCCCGCTCCGATGATCGAGCCGGACTCGGCCCAGGCGTCCGGGAGGGCCGGCAGGAGTTCCAGATGGCCCGGGCGGGAGTACAGGAGCATCTCGGTCACGGCCGCCGGGGTGCCGAAGTTGGCCTCGATCTGGAAGATGCCGCGGCCCTGTTCCACCTCGTAGATGTCGAAGAGGTTGAAGGCGGTGCCGTTGGTGCCGTTCTCGGACGGGCGGAGGTTGTTGACGACCAACTGGTAGGCCTTGTCGGCGTCCTTGAGGCGGGCCCAGCACAGGCTGCGCCAGGCGTTGGCCCAGCCGAAGCTGTTCATGCCGCGCGCGGTGAGCAGGGCGGTCGCGCCGTCGACGATGTCCTTCGGGGTGGAGCCGTCGGGGCGGATGCGGTCACCGGGGAACAGGTTGATCAGCGGGGAGAGGTGGCGGTGGGTGGTCTCGCCGAGGTTGTCGGGCGACATCCACTCCTCCAGCCAGCCGGACTTCGGGCTCACCTCGGGCAGGTACAGACGCCTGCGCAGGCCCGAGATCGTGCTCGCGAACCCGCTGTCCCGCTTCAACTCCGCCGAAGCCGCCGCGTAGTTGCCGAACAGGGCCCACACCACTTCCTGGGCGTAGGTGTTGCCCTTGCCGTCCTGCGGACCGTGCTCCGGCGACCAGTCGTGGTCCGCGACCAGCACCTCCTTCCCGTTGTCCAGGGTGGTGGTGATCAGCCGCGCCTCCCAGAACTCGCAGGCGCCCTTGAGGAGGGGGTAGATCTTCTCCAGGTGGGTGCGGGAGTGCGTGAACTCGTAGTGCTCCCAGAGGCTGTTGCTCAACCAGGCGTTGCCCGCCGGGTGCCACCACCAGCCGAGTCCGCCATAGGGGTTGGTGGAGAAGGCGACGGTCCAGCCGGCGACCTTCCCGCTGGTGTTGCGGAACCGGTTGCGGGAGTCCTGGAACAGCCGCTGGGTGAGGTCGGTCCAGGACGACAGTTGGTCGACGCAGTAGTCGGTGAAGGCGTCGAAGGACGAGGACAGACCCACCCGGTCGGCCATCCAGTAGTTCATCTGGATGTTGATGTCGGTGTGGTAATCGCCCATCCAGTCCGGGTCGTTGCCGTCCAGCCACAGGCCCTGGAGGCCCATCGGCAGACTGCCGCGCGAGCCGGAGACCATGAGGTAGCGGCCGAACTGGACGTAGGCGGCCTCGAGTTCGGGGTCGGGGTCGCCGCTCGTGTGGCGTGCCTGGATCCGCTCCCAGGTGTCCAGCGCGCGCTGGTCGTCGGACGACGTGCCGAGCGAGAGCTCGAACGTGCCGAACGCGGCCCGGTAGTCGGCGACATGGGTGCTCAGCAGGGTCGCGGCCGAGTGCTCGGCGGCGGCGCGGACCTTGGTGCGGGCGAGCTTCTGCGGGTCGAGCTTGGGGTCGCGGAAGCCGCGGGCGGCGTCCGGCGCGTAGTTGCTGCCGCCGCTCACCACCACGGTGAGGTCCTTGCACCCGGAGAACTCGATGTGCGCGCCGGTCACGGTGACCTTGCCGCCGCTGCCGTACGCGGTGACGGCGGCCCCGTACTTCAGCCCGTTGGCGAACTGGGCGCCGAAGGAGAGCGCGGCGGCCTCGCCGTGCGTTCCCTCCAGCGTGACGGTGCCGGTGTAGCGTCCGCCTCCGCTCTGGGAGAAGTGGAGGACGATCGCGTCGTCGGGGCCGCTGGAGAAGACCTCCCGCTTGTACGTCACTCCCGAGCGGACGTACGACGCGCCGACCACGCCCCGGTCGAGGTCGAGGGTGCGGCGATAGCCGTTGACGGCGCCCAGGTCGTGGTCGGGGATGTCGACGGTGAGCCGGGCGAGCAGGGTCAGGGACCCGAAGTCCGCGCGGCCGTAGGGGAATTGACCGTCGGAGTCGAGGGTGCCGTTGAGGCCGCCGGTCCAGATCGTGGCGTCGGTGATCAGGAGGACCTCGTGGCCGGGGTCGTTGCCGGCGAGGGCGCCGAGCCGGCCGTTGCCGACGGGGAGGCCCTGTTCGATCATCGAGGTGTCGCCTGCGGGGGCCTGCCACCACAGGGTGTTGAGTGAAGTACCGCTGCTGTACGAGGTGTTGGCCGGCCGCTGCGGTGCGGCCGAGGCGGTGAAGGCGGGCAGGCCGGCGAGTGCGCCGGTGGCCGCGGCGAGGGCGAGCAGGTTGCGTCTGGGCAGGTCGGGCAGTGCACTGGACATGGC
The DNA here is from genome assembly GCF_036227225.1 of Streptomyces sp. NBC_01478. GTDB lineage: Bacteria > Actinomycetota > Actinomycetes > Streptomycetales > Streptomycetaceae > Streptomyces. The sequence goes on from NZ_CP109444.1 coordinate 1,235,513, forward strand.
GGTCTCCGAAAAGGTCGGCTCAGGAGGAGGAGTTGGGCACGTCGATCCGGTCGATGTCCGGCGCGTAGCCCGAACCGCTGTCGAAGGTGATGGTGTTGGCGCCCGCCTTCAGGCTCACCGGCACGCTGACCGTCCCGACGGTCCCCCAGTCGCCGGTGGACGGGAACTTGTGGCTGGTGGCGCCGTTGCCGTTCGAGGAGATGCTCACCGAGCGGGAGTCGCCGCTGACGTAGGCGATCTTCACCTGATAGGTGCCCGCCTTGGCGGCGACGACGTTGTTGATGGTGAGCTTGCCGCCGACGTAGAGGTTGCCGACCTTGTGGGCGCCGGAGCAGGCCGAGCAGTCGGCGATGTTGGCGTTGCCGCTGAGGGTGTTGGTGGCGGCCTCGGCCTCGTAGCCGGTCAGGGTGACGGCGCTGCCGCGCGGGGTGACGGTGAAGAGGCGGGAGCCGTGGGCGGGCAGGGCCTGGGTCACCTTGTTGGTGTAGGTGCCGAGGTCCTCGTGGTTCCAGAGGTCGCGGACGGCGGCCTTGCCGGTGAAGCCGAGGGTCGCCCAGTTCGCGGAGACGGCGGCGGGCGAGTCGGAGAGGTTGAACAGGGCAACGGTGTAGGTGCCGTTGGGGTTCTTCGCGGCCCACACCTGCTGGGCGTCGGACGGGGTGACCGGGCGGGCGGGCGGTGCGTCGCTCTGGTCGACGGCGATGACCTCGCGGTTGGTGAGCAGCGAGAGGCCGTAGTCGTCGAGCTTGGTGAGGTCGTCACCGGTGAACAGCGGGGACTTGGCCACGGCCCAGAGGGTCGCGTAGCTCTGGCGCTCCGCCTTGGTCAGGCCGTCCATCGCGCCGTTGCCGACGTCGAGGGAGTCGAGGTCGTTCCAGCCGCCGGGGCCCGCCTTGTCGGTCCAGGCGGGGGTGTCGTCCCAGCGGTCGTCGACCGAGTTCTCCCAGGTGACAAGGGTGTTGCAGTAGCACTCGACGTCGGTGTCGATGCGCCAGCCGTTGGAGTACTTCTGCCAGTCGGCCGCGTGTCCGTAGTCCAGGGACCAGGAGACTTCCAGGTGGATGGGGCGACCGGTGGCGGTGATGGCCTTGTTCCAGGCGGCGACATCGGCAACGTTGTCGTATTGGTCGCCGCTCTTTCCGGAGCCGGGACCGACCCCGTCCAGCTTGAGGAAGTCGTAGCCCCAGCCGGCGATCAACTGGGCCTGGGAGTCGATGTACTTCTGGGCGCAGGGCTTGGAGAAGTCGATCTTGTACGCGCTGTCCCAGCCGTTGGTGGTGCGCAGGTCGCTGTAGACGATGTCGGCGGTGGTGCATCCGTCGGCGTTCCAGATGGGCGTCTTGCCGTCGCCGTAGGCACCCTTCTCCAGGCCGGCGGGCAGGTAGATGCCGGCCTTGAGGCCCTTGGAGTGGATGCGGTCGGCGACGGCCTTCATGCCGCTGGGGAAGCGGACCGGGTCGGCCTTCTGGCGTCCGTACTGGTCGTAGCCGGACTTCCAGGTCTTGTCCATCCACCAGCCGGCGTCGATGTTGAGGTAGTCGTAGCCGTACTTCTTCAGCTTGCTCGCGAGCGCGTCGGTCTGCTTGGTGACGTTCGCCTCGGTGAGGTAGCTGTAGTCGCCGTCCGGGTTGAGGCCGGGGTACTTGGACGACTGCATGCTCCAACTCGACCAGCCCATGAAGGGCTTGGCGGCGACGGCCGGGGCCGGGTCCACCGTGGGGGTGGCCGCCCGTGCGGCGGGGAAGGAGGTGGCGAAGCCGGCGGTGAGGGCCAGGACCACCATGGCTCTCAGTGCGCGGACAGGCGTGAGGGAGTACATCGTCGGGCTCCTCGTGCGGGGTAGGAGTGTGACAGGCGGGAATGTGGTCGTGCGGGCTAGTCGGCGGCTCGGATGAAGGACTGGATCGCGGTGGCGGCGGCCCCGCGCGCCCATTCGTCGAAGGGCAGGGGGCGGGTCTGTACGTCGCACCGGGCGGCGGAACCGAAGGCGGCGGCGGTGAAGGAGTCACGGATCTGCTCGGCGAACAGGTCGTAGGCGGCCAGGCCCTCGCCGGAGATGATCACGCGTTCGGGGCCGAGCAGGTTGGCCACGGTCGCGATGCCCCGGCCGATGGCCTCACCGGCCCGCGCGTACACCTCGCGCGCTCCGGCGTCGCCCCGGTGGGCGAGGGCCAACGCCTCGGCGGTGTCGGCGACTTGGACGCCGGTGACCTCGCGGACGCGGGCGACGATCGCGGCGTCCCCGGCGATCGCCTCGACGCAGCCGCGGTTGCCGCAGTGGCACAGGGGTCCGGCGGGGTCGACGACCACGTGCCCGATCTCCCCGGCCACGCCGTGGGCACCGGCGACGACCTGACCGTGCACGACGAGTCCGCAGCCGATGCCCGCGCCGACGGTCACCACGGCGAAGTCCGTGAGACCCGCGCCGGCGCCGAACCACTGCTCGGCGACGGTCAGCGCCCGTACGTCGTTGTCGACGGTGACCGGCAACCCCGTTGTCATGGCGGCCAGTTCGGCCAGGCGTACGTCACGCCACTCCAGGAACGGCGAGTAGCGGACGACCCCTTCGCCGCGGTCCACGTCTCCGGAGACCGCGAGGCCGAGGCCGAGCACCTGGATGCCCAAGTCGTCGGCCTCGGTGCGGAGTTCCTGGGCCAGGTCCGCGATCGACGACAGCACCGCCTTGGGGTCGTGGTCGGTCAGCGGCACATGGCGGGCGACGCGGATACGGCAGCACAGGTCGGCGAGGACGCCGATGATCTCGTCGCCGGTCACCTTGACCCCGATGAACAACGCCCGTCCGCCGTCGACCCGTACGAGGTTCGCGGGCCGCCCGAGTGCCGGGGGCGCGTCCTGGTCGGCGCCCTCCGCCAGGTACCCGGCCTCCATCAGCGGCCGGACCGCCTTGGTCACGGCGGCCGCGGACAGCCCTGCCCGGCGGGCCACCTCGAGTCGGGTGAGGGGGCCGTGGGACAGCACGGTCGTGAAGACCTGTGAGACGGCCGGCGTGTGGGCCGGAAACGACTCGGTACGGGGGATCGAGCGCATGGCGGGAACCTAGATCCCTTCTTTTCCGTCGTCAATAAAAGAAGCAGGATTTGTCGAAGCCAAGTTGTGAGTCGCCTGAGCGGAGCTGATGCCTGCCGAGGCCTCGTTGTCAGCGCCGGGCGGCACAATCGCCCTATGACGACGATCGATTGGTCCGGCCTGACCCATGCCTACGGCAGCGCCGAGAACGTCCCGGGGCTGTTCGCGCGCCTCGGCGGCAGCGAGGACGAGGCCGTGTGGCAGGAGTTGTGGGGGTCGCTGTGCCACCAGGGCTCGGTGTACGACGCGAGCTGGGCGGCGCTGCCGGTGCTCACCGACATCGCGCTGGGCCGGGCGCCGGGCGGGCCGATACAGGCGGTCACCATGGCCGGGCTGATCACCACGGACCCGGACGAGGAGTGCCGGGCGCGGTACGCGCGCGAGACAGCCCAACTCCTCGATGTGGCACGGCGTTTGCGAGCCGACCCGGCGCAGGACGCGCACACCTTCGTGTACCTCCAGATGGCCGTGCTCGCCTTCGAGGACGGCGGGATGTGGGCCGAGGCGCTGGAAGGGGTGAACAGCGAGGAGTACGACGTGGGGTGCCCCGAGTGCGAGGAGGGCCTGTTCGTCGCGTTCGGCTCGTACGGCGTCTTCACCTCGGCCGGCGACTATGTGACCGGCACGGGCAAGGAGGCTGACACGGAGGGGCGGACGGAGCTGATACCGGCCGCACCCGACGCACTCCACGGCATCGGTGCGCGACTGCACGGCGAGGCGGTCGAGTTCGGGCAGGCGGAGGTCGCGAAGGCGTTGACCTATGTGTTCGGGAAGGCGAGTTGCCCTTCCTGCGAGGCCGTGTTCACGGTGTCCGAGGAGGTCGAGAAGCAGTGGATCTGAGCAGGCCGCGTGTCTGGGGGTCTGAGGAGACCGGGTGTCCGGGTGCCCCGCTCGTGGCAGGGCACCCGGACGGTCGTCAGTGCCTGGCGGCAGGGGTGTTGGCGACCGTGACGTTCACGGCGGCCCAGGCCTGGTCGACGGTCCGGTACGCCGCGCTGTTCGCGCCGTAGAGGTCCGCCGCGGCCTTCAGCGTCGCGAGGCGCGCGTCGTGGAAGTCGGTGGTGGACACCATGTAGCGGGTCAGCGCGCGGTAGAAGATCGCCGTGGCCTTCGCCCGTCCGATGCCGGTGACGGTCGACCCGTCGTAGGTGGGCGAGTCGTAGGCGAAGCCGCCGATCGTCTTGCGTCCGCTGCCCTCCGCGAGGAGGTAGTACGCGTGCGAGGAGACACCGGAGCCGGCGTGCACCTCGGCGTCGTACGTCTGGGGCGACCAGTAGTCGACGGTGCCTTCGAGCTTGTCGAGGGAGGGGTGGTCGAGGCGGCGCAGGAACTTCTGGGCGAGGCCGAGCTTCTCGCCGATCAGGTAGTTCGGCGGGTTCTTCGCGTTGTTGGCGCTGAACTCGACGTTGGAGCCGAAGATGTCCGCGAGGGACTCGTTCAGTGAGCCCGCCTCGCCGTACTGGTTGCCGTCCGCGTCGACGCGGGTGGGCTCCAGCTTGGCGGTGGCGTCCACGACACCGTGGGTCAGCTCGTGCCCCGTCACGTCGAGGACGACGAGCGGCTTCTTGAACATGTCCCCGTCGCCGTCGCCGTAGAGCATGCAGTCGCAGGTCGAGTCCCAGAACGCGTTGGCGACCTTCCTGCCGAAGTGGACCATGCCGCGGGCGGCCTTGCCATTGTTCTCTATGCCCTTGCGGCCGAAGGTCTTCTTGTAGAAGTCCAGGGTCTTGGTGATGCCGTACTGGGCGTCGACTGCGGCGCTGTCGCGGTGCGCGACGGCGCCGTTGCCCCACTTGTTCGTGGTGGTGGTGAACTTCTTGCCCTGCGCGAAGTTCTCCAGCTCCTGGCCCTTGGCGTCGCGGGTCTCGGTGCCCCAGCGGGTCGGGTCCTTGAGCAGGTAACTGGTGCGCGCCGTGCGGGTGGTGGTCAGCGGCACCTTGCCGACGAAGAGGGAGGTGCCGGTGCCCGAGGCGGTGACCGGGTAGTGGACCGCGCGCGCCGCGACTGCGGCTGCTGTGAGGGACTTCGGCTGTACGGCGGTGCCGGTGGCGGGGTCCAGGGTCTCGCCGCGCTCGCGCAGGGCGTCGAGGAGCTTGGGCGAGAGGAACTCGTCGCTGTCGGGGGCGTTGCTGCGGACCGTGCCGGTGACGGCGTCGATGACGACCGTGCGGGTGCCGGCGGCCTCGGCGGTGGCGCTGTCGCTGACGGGCACCTGGTAGGCGAGCGCGGCCGCCCCACTCCGGGCGTCCACCACGAGTTCGGCGGTGCCCGCGTCGCCCTTGCCGACGGCGGCGGCCTTCGCCTGGGCCTGATCGGCCGTCAGCCGAGCCTGCGTGGTGGCGGGCGCGACGCTGTGGTCGGCCGCCCGGGTGACGCCGGTGTAGGCCAGTTGGTGGGACAGATGGACGACGAGATCGCCGCCGAGGACCGGCATGCCCTGGTGCGTGCGGATGAACCGCACATGCCGTGCGCCCTCCGGGTCGATCAGCACGTCCTGGGCCCGGAGTTCATCGCCCCGCGTGACACCGGTCGCCGACGCGTGTGCAAACGCGGCGGCACGCGCGGCCGTGACGACGGACGCGGCGCCGGTGCCCGTGCCGGTCGCTGCCGCAGCGGAATCCGCCCCCGTGGCCGGTCCCGCGAAGGCCGTTCCGGCCAGGCCCGTGGCGGCCGTCGTCACCGCGACGGCGACCGCCAGGCTGCGTATGTGGGATCCACGCATGGATGAGGGCTCCTCCGTACGAGACGGTCGGGATCACCAACCGCCTTGAGACAGGGCGCGGTTGAACGCACCGCACCCGGGGGCTGGTCGGGCCCCGAGCCGAAACCCTGACGGATACGCCATGTGCATGTAAAGCCGAAATAAACGATTTTCGATCGCTTTATGGCAATACTTTGCGAATCCACATCGCTCGGTGATCAGCGAGTGACCAACTGTGCGACACCTGTGGAGATGTGACGGGCCGCGAGAAGGTTGCCTCGCGCGACTGTGATCGATCTCGCATACAGCGAAAAAACGGGAGAGGACCGGATGGTCACAAGAACGGTGCGCAGAGCCACGGCGGCGACGGCGGCACTGCTGGCGCTCACTGCGGTACCGGCACATGCCGCGCCCCACGAACCGGACACCACGACAACCAGCGGTACGGCCGCGCTTCCGGCCCCCGACCTGACGGGCCTCCGTGCCGTACTGCGCACGCTGACGGCACAGGGCGCGCCCGGGGCGATCGCCCGCATCGACGACCACGGAACCGTCCGCACGGCCGCCGCGGGAATCGACGACCGCACGACCCGCCGGGCCATCGGCAACGCCGACCGCTTCCGCATCGGCAGCGTCACCAAGTCCTTCTCGGCCGTCGTCCTGCTCCAACTGGCCGACGCCCACAAGCTGGACCTGGACGCCTCGGTCGACCGCTACCTGCCCGGCCTGCTGCCCGACCGGCGGATCACCGTGCGCCACGTACTGAGCCACCGCAGCGGTCTGTACGACTACACGAACTCCATGTTCGCCAGTTCGGTCTCCGGCTTCGAGGCCGTACGCGACAAGGTGTTCACCTACCGGCAGTTGGTGGGGCTGTCGCTCAAGCACGCGCGCACCAACGCGCCGGGCGCCGCCTACGCGTACTCGAACACCAACTTCGTGGTCGCCGGGATGCTCATAGAGAAGCTGACGGGCCACTCCGTGGGGACCGCGTACCGCGACCGCATCATCAAGCCGCTCAAGCTGCGCGACACCTTCTATGTCCATCCGTCGACGAAGATCCCGGGCCGGTACGCCCACGGCTATCTCACCCCGGACCGCACGGGCGCGCCGCTGGTCGACGCCACCGAGCAGACGGTCTCCTGGGCCCAGAGCGCCGGCGCGGTCATCTCCACCACCCGCGACCTCAACACCTTCTTCTCCGCACTGCTCGGCGGCAGGCTCACCTCCGCCGCCCGACTCGCGCAGATGCAGCGGTGGACCCCGGTCAACAGCACGACCCGGTACGGCCTCGGACTGCGGCGCCGCGATCTGTCCTGCGGGGTCTCGGTGTACGGCCACACGGGCGCGGTCCAGGGTTTCTACACCTACTCCTTCACGTCGAAGGACGGCCGCCGCAGCCTCACCGCACTGGCCAACACCTCCAACAACGGCACGGTGCTGAACACGATGGCGGGCACCCTGGAGGCGGCGTTCTGCGGCAAGCAGACGCGGGCGATCCAGGGCTCGCCGCTCACCGGCCGGGGCTCGTACGTCACCGAACGGCGCGTGGCCCACGAGGACATCGCGCCGGGGGTCGCCCGGGACTGAGGGCGTCTCACGCGGGGCGCGGGGTCGGAGGGCATCGTTCTCCGGCCCCGCGCCGCGTCGTGCGGGAAGCCACCTGCCCCCGGCGGGACGTCGTGCGGGAACCCGCTTGCCCCGGTGGCACGTTGAGGGGACAGCGAAGTCCCCCACCGGGCGACACCGGGCCCCATCGGGCACGCACAGCGAGGGCGGTGCCATGAACGAGCTGACGCAGGGCGGCAATCTGCCCCTGCCGGGCGGCGCCCTCACCCTGCGGGTGTCCGGTCCCTTCGACGTGTCGGCGCTGATCACGGACGAGGGCGGCAAGGTCGGCGGCGACGCGGACTTCGTGTTCTACAACCAGCCGGCGGCGCCCGGAGCGCGTCTGCGGGGAGACGCCCTGACCGTCGACCCGGGGCGGCTGCGCACCGGCGCCGCGCGGGTCACGATCGCCGTCAGCCCCGCCGAGCCCGGCACTCCCTTGGGCCGCCTCCCCGCACCCACCCTCCAGGTCACCGACGCCGGCGGCCGGCCCCTCGCCCGGTTCACCCCACCACGCCCCCAGCGCGAGACCGTCCTGCTGCTCGCCGAGCTCTACCGACGCGGCACCGGCTGGAAGCTGCGCGCGCTGGGGCAGGGGTACGCCGACGGACTCGCGGGAGTGGCGCGGGACTTCGGCGTGGACATCGCCGAGGACCCGGCTCCCGGTACCGCCTCCGCTCCCGGTACCGGTACCGCTCCCGCACGAGGAGCGGGCTCGGCCGGGCCGGGTACGCCCCGCTCCCCACGAGGAAGGGGCTCCGCCACTACGACGCGAACGCCGGGCGCTGCCGCACGAGTCGGGGGTCCCGCCACGGCACCACGAGCGCCCGGCCATGGATCAGGGCCCGGCCCCACCGACTTCCTTGCTCTCGCCAACTCGGCGCGCGCCGACGCCGGTTGCCCACCCGTCTCCCTCGATCCCCGGCTCGCCTCCGCCGCGCAGGCCCACGTCAGCGGCATGGCCGCCGCCGGGCACCTCGGCGCCGAGAGCCGCGACGGGATCTCCGTGTACCAGCGTGTCGTCCGGGCCGGCTACACCTACCTCACCATCGGCGAGCACCTGGTCTCCGGCCCGCGCACGGCCGCCGGGTTCGTCGACTACTGCCTGCGCACCGAACAGCCCCGCCGGACGCTGCTGGAGCGGGCCTTCACGCACGCGGGGCTCGCCCAGGCCGTCGACCCCCGCTCCGGTGACGTGTACTGGACGGCGCTGTGGGCAAGGCCGCTCACCTCGGGCAACCTGGCCCACACGGCGGCGAAGGTCGTCGAGTTGACCAACGCGGAGCGCGCCAGGGCCGGGCTGCGCGCACTGGCCGTAGACCCGCTGCTGGCCGCCGCCGCGCAGGCGCACAGCACCGACATGGTGGCCCGCGCCTTCTATTCGCACACCTCCCCGGACGGCTCCCAGCCCTGGGACCGGGCCGCCGCGGCGGGCTCGCGCCGGCGCACGATCGGGGAGAACATCGCCTGCGGTCAGCGCTCGCCCGCCGAGGTCGTGCAGGGCTGGATGAACAGCCCGGGCCACCGCGCCAACATCCTCAAACCGGACTTCACCCACATAGGCATCGGCTTCGCGGGTGGCGGACAGATGGGGACGTACTGGACGCAACTCTTCGGCGCCTGAGAGCCGGGCGCGGTCAACGCGTCCACGATCTTGGCGGAATGAGATCTTCCGGGTCAGGATGCCCGCATGAAGGGTGATCTGTTTTCCAGTGAGCACATGGTGCAGCCGGCCACCGCGCCGGGCATGACCGTCGAGAATGCCAAGTGCATCAGGTACGCGGTCAACGGCGAGATGCTCGCCCGCCAGGGGGCGATGATCGCCTACCGCGGCAACCTCCAGTTCGAGCGCAAGGGCCAGGGCGTGGGCGGCATGCTCAAGCGCGCGGTCACCGGTGAGGGGCTGCCGCTGATGGTGGTGCGCGGGCAGGGCGAGGCATGGTTCGCGCACGAGGCGCAGAACTGTTTCGTGGTCGAGATCGACCCCGGTGACGAGTTCACCGTCAACGGCCGCAACGTCCTGTGTTTCGACGCCTCGTTGTCGTACTCGATCAAGACGGTGAAGGGCTCCGGCATCGCGGGCGGCGGTCTCTTCAACAGCGTCTTCACCGGGCAGGGCAAGCTGGGTCTGGTCTGCGAGGGCAACCCGCTGGTCATACCCGTCTCGCCGCAGTACCCGGTGTTCGTCGACACGGACGCGGTGGTCGGCTGGTCGGCCCATCTCCAGACCTCGCTGCACCGTTCGCAGTCCATCGGCTCGATGCTGCGCGGCGGTTCCGGTGAGGCCGTCCAACTCATGCTCCAGGGCGAGGGGTTCGTCGTGGTGCGGCCCAGCGAGGAGACGCCGCAGAAGGCGCAGCAGCACTGAGGTCCCCGCGGTCGGGTCCGCGCGACGGACCCCCCGCGGCCCCTGCCGGAGTTCCCGGCGCGCCGCGATCTCCGAAACGTGTTGACCTGCGCGTCCTTTCCGAGTCAGGGTCGTTCCGGCACGGGTCACCTGTCCCCGTGCCGGAAGGATGACTGCCTTGATCGGCATCTCGGACATCGAAGCCGCCGCCGAGCGGATCGCCGGACACGTCGTACGCACCCCGACCCTGGACAGCTTCGGCCTCTCCGAGCTGCTCGGCGTCCCGGTCACCACGAAGCTGGAGCTGTTGCAGCGCACGGGTTCCTTCAAGGCGCGCGGTGCGACGGCCAAGCTGCTGTCGCTCGGCGCGGCCGAGTCGGCGGCCGGGGTGGTGGCGGTCAGCGGCGGCAATCACGGGATCGCGCTCGCGGTGATGGCGGCGGCGCTCGATGTGAAGGCGACGGTGGTGATGCCGCGTTCGGCGCCCGCGCGGTCCGTCGCGCTGGTGGAGGCGGCGGGCGCGTCACTGCGGCTGACCGACGACATGCCGAGCGCGTTCGAGCTGGTGGGCCGGTTGCGGGACGAGGGGCTGACCCTGGTCCACCCGTTCGACGACCCGGTGGTGATCGCCGGACAGGGCACCGTGGGGCTGGAGTTCGCGGAGGACGCCGGTGAACTCACCGACGTTCTGGTCAGCATCGGCGGCGGTGGCCTGATCGCCGGGATCGCCGCCGCCCTGCACGCCCGCCGGCCCGGAATCCGGGTCTGGGGCGTGGAGACCGCGGGCGCCGAGGCCATGTCCGCGGCGCTCGCGGCGGGCGGCCCGGTGCCGGTCGTACCGTCGTCGATCGTGACCACGCTCAGCGCGCCGACCGTGTCGCGACTGACGTACGACCATGTCTCGGCCCTCGTCACCGAGGTGCTGATCGTCCCCGACCGGGAGGCCGTACAAGGCTGTCTCGACCTCGCCGAACACGCCAAGGTGTGGACCGAGCCCGCCGCGGGCTGTCTGCTGCCCGCCGCCCGGCAGGTGCGGGAACGGGTCGGCGCCGACGCCCGGCTCGGCCTCGTGGTCTGCGGGGGCAACGCGACGGTGGGCGACATCACGGCCTGGGCGGCGGACTTCGGACTGAGCTGACGTCCCGTCAACACGCCTCGTCCATGGGCTTGTTGACGAATCCCACGAGTCCGTCCTCACCCCTCGGCGGGGGCGACCCCGGCAATTCCTCGCGTCGCGCGATCACCTGCTTCACGCCGAGGACCCAGGAGACACACCCTCCCCCTGCTCACTCCCGCCCCACCGTCCCCCTCCGCACTGATCCAACTGCCGCTCCAACACCCTGCGTAGAGTCGCCCCATGGAATTCCGCAAACTCGGCCGCAGCGGTCTGACGATCAGTGAGATCGCGTACGGCAACTGGCTCACCCACGGCTCCCAGGTCGAGGAGGACGCGGCGCTCGCCTGCGTACGGACCGCACTCGACGCGGGGATCACCACCTTCGACACCGCCGACGTCTACGCACAGACCCGCGCCGAGTCCGTGCTCGGCCGGGCACTGAAGGGCGAGCGGCGGGAGGGCCTGGAGATCTTCACCAAGGTCTACTTCCCGACCGGTCCCGGACCCAACGACCGGGGCCTGGGCCGCAAGCACATCATGGAGTCGATCGACAGCTCGCTGCGCAGGCTGCAGACCGAGTACGTCGACCTCTACCAGGCACACCGCTACGACCCGACGGTGCCGCTGGAGGAGACCATGGAGGCGTTCGCCGACGTGGTCCACTCCGGCAAGGCGCACTACATCGGCGTCTCCGAGTGGACCGCCGACCAGATCCGAGATGCCCACGCGCTCGCCCGGGAGCTGCGTATCCCGCTGGTCTCCAGCCAGCCGCAGTACTCGATGCTGTGGCGGGTGATCGAGGACGAGATCGTGCCGACCTGCGAGGAACTCGGGCTCGGGCAGATCGTCTGGTCGCCCATCGCCCAGGGCGTCCTGACCGGCAAGTACGCGCCGGGCGCCCCGCTGCCGGCCGGGAGCCGTGCCACCGACGAGAAGGGCGGCGCGGACGTCATGGGCCGGTTCCTGCGGGACGACGTCCTGGAGCGGGTCCAGCAACTCCGGCCACTCGCCGAGCAGGCGGGGCTCTCCCTCGCCCAACTCGCCGTGGCCTGGGTGCTGCAGAACCCCAACGTCTCGGCCGCCATCATCGGCGCCTCCCGTCCCGAACAGGTCACCGAGAACGTCAAGGCCGCGGGGGTCGAACTGGACGCCGACCTCATGCGGGCCATCGACACCCTCCTCGACCCGGTCGCGGAGCGCGGTACCGCCAAGGCGGGCCGGGACTGACGCAAAACGAACCCCGGCCACAACCCGAGGGCCTGGTCAGAGGCACGGCGGCGGGAAAGTCGAACGTTACCGCTGGTTACCACCAGCTCGGGGCCGTGCTATTCCGCCGCGGAAGCCTCCCGGGCGAATTCGGCCGGCCCGGGACACGCGCGTCGACCTGGGACCTCCCCCGCGACTCGGTTTTCTCGCACATCCGCTCGGAGCCGTTGAATAAAAGGCAAGAAACACCGGGGAATTGGGCTTCCATTGAACGCTGCCCATCACACCCACCGTACTTCTGGAAAAGGTGAGAGCCCGGGGTTCAGCGAGGGATGGCCATGGTCGACACGCACGTCTCCGTACACGAGTCGGTCGCCGGCAGATACCGGCCCATGGAGGTCGCCCACCGCGAGACCAACCGGATCTCCTGGTACGGCGAGGACACGATCGCCGAACGCCCCTGCCTCCTCACGCAGGTGGCCCTCCCCGCCGTCCCGGAGGGGGAGAGCTCCGGCCGGATCACCGACGGCATCCGGCGCACCACCGACGTCATGGTGCTGCTGTGCCCCACCCGGGTCGCCCCGGTCGTCGACGCCGTCGAGGAGGCCGGCACGCTGTGGACCGTCACCGACTGGATCGACGGCACACCGCTCGGCCAAGTCCTCGCCCAGCAGGGCACGTTCCACTACGTCCGGGCCGCCCGCATCGGACTCGAACTGCTCGACATCCTGGAGGCGGCGCACAGCGAGGGCATCACCCACGGCGAACTCAGCCCCGGCCAGGTGTTCGTGCGGGACCGGGGCGGGGTCGTCCTCACCGGCTTCGGACTCGCGGGCGCCACCCTCGCCCCGCGGATCACCGCACCCTCGTACGCCTCCCCCGAACAGGCACGGGACGAGCGCATCGGTCCCGCCGCCGACCTGTGGGCGCTGGGCGCGATCCTCTACACGCTGGTCGAGGGACACCCGCCGTTCCGCGACCGGGGCCGCCCCGAGGCGACCATGAAGGGCGTGGACCGGCTCCCGATGCGCGGACCCTCGCGGGCCGGGCCGCTGGCGCAGGTCGTGCAGGGGCTGCTGCGCAAGGACTCCCGGGAGCGGCTGACCCGCCCGGTGGTCCGCGAGTCCCTCACCCGCATCCTCAACGACGACCCGTACGCCGACCGGGATCCGGTCCCGCTGCCCCGGCTGCGTCGGGCCTACGACGCCGTGCGCGGGGCGGGTACCACCTGGAGCGGGCGGGGCATGGCCGCCGGGACCGCGCTCGCCGTCGGCACCGTCACGGTCGCCGTCCTCGCCGCCACCCACCAGTTGCCCGGCACCGAGTCCTCGGCCGCGACCACCCCCTCGCAGCTCCCGACCGCTTCGGCCTCCGCCTCGGTCACCACCCCCGGTGAGAACGTCGACGGGCACGCCTACAGCCCGTCCGCCACGCCTTCGCCCACGGCCCCGACCTCGCCCGCCGCTTCCGCGTCCGCCTCGCCCTCGGTCACCGCGTCCCCCTCCCCCACCGCCTCGGCGCTGCCGGCCGGCTTCCGCGTGTTCAAGGCTTCGCAGGGGTTCTCCGTCGCGCTCCCCAAGGGCTGGAAGGTGGTGGAGACCCAACAGGCGTCCGACGCCTACCGGATCACGTTCGGCGCCTCGGGCGACCCGCGCACGCTGGCCGTGACGTACAGCACTCAGGCAGGCCCGGACCCGGTCGCCGTATGGCGGGACGACGTCCTTCCGGGGCTGAAGCAGACCGAGGGCTTCCAGCAGATCGGCGACATCAAGGCCACGACGTACCAGGGCGACAAGGCGGCCGACCTGGAGTGGCTCTCCGGGACCGGTGACGCCCGGGTGCGTACGCTCGGGCGCGGTTTCCTGATCGGCGGCGGGCGCAGTTTCTCGCTACGGTGGACGACGCCCGCCGACGAATGGAACGACGCGGCCAACCGCCAGGCCTTGCAGACCTTCTTCAAGACCTTCCGCCGGGCGTCGAACTGACGGCGACGCGAGGGCCGGGCGCTCAAACCAGCGGCAATGGGTGGATATAGGCTGCCTGTTCGTACCACGCCCCATCACAAGCCCAGGAGAGTCCGCCTTGACCGTAGTGATCGACCAGGCCGAGACGTCTTTCACCGCCCTCGACGACGCCGGCCTCGTCGCCCGGGACGCGCACGAGTTCGGAGCCTACGCCCGCACCGGTGGCTGGGCCTTCGGCCTCAAGGTGGCGCGCAGCGTACGGCCCGGCGGGCAGAGCGCGGAAGAGACGCCGAAGGTGTCCGCGAAGGAGTTCGCCGAACTCGCCGACTGCTCCCCCGAGCGTGTCATGCGCTACTACAAGGCCTGGGACCGGGCCGCGGACGACGGTCTCGTCCCGCACTTCGAGGAGCTGGCCCCGGGCCAGGAGGTCGAACTGCCGGACGCCGACGTGTGGTTGAACTACTACGTCTCCCGTTCCAGCGCCACCTCCGAGCGCGGCACCGCCATCTCCGAGGCCGCCGAGGCCGAAGGCATCCGTCCCACCAAGGCACTTGAGGTCGCGGAGAACCCGACCGCGCTGCGCGCCGCGATCCTCGCCGACCCGTCCACCGCGCGGGCGGCCCGGCAGGCGCTGCTGGACCGAGTGCGTGAAGACCCCGAGCTGCAGGCCGAGTTGGCCCGCGACGTGGTGCGCACCGACGACCTGAAGAAGGCCGTCGCGACGGAGAGCCGCTCGGCGGACCGGATCGGCTACGTCCGGCAGATCGCCGAGTCGGGGCAGATCAAGACCCCCGCCGGGCAGACCGTCGACGCACCCCTCGACGTACGCCAGGAGGCCGAGCGGCACCTCTCGCTGCTCGACGAGCTGGAGGACGGCGAGGACACCGGCGAGTGGGCCACCGAGGCCTACGACACGATGAAGAACCTGGTCGTCGAGACGGTGGAGGCCGACCCCGAACTGCGCGTCCAGGAGAAGCGGACGAAGTTCTACAGCAGCCTCCAGAAGGCCACGAAGGCCTTCGAGGAACTGACCTTCGACGACGCCCAGGACTTCTACGAGGCCGACATGGTCCAGCGTCTGGAGGAACTCCAGCAGGCCATCGACACCTGTCTCACCGCGCTGCGCAAGACCACCACGCCGGCTGAGTAGCCGTACTCATGTAGCGGCTTCGGCCCTCGGACACGATGGGGCTCCCCACGACAAGGGAGCCCCATCGTGTCCGTCGTTCCTTCCGCGCCGCGCCGCCGTCTGCCCGCCGCCATGGTCGCGCTGGTCGTGGCCGGCCTGGCCCTCTCCGCCTGGCATCCGCACGACCGCACGACGTGGTTCCTGGAGACCGTGTGGGTCTTCGTCGGACTGCCGGTGATCGTCCTGACCTGGCGGCGGTTCCCCATGACCGGCCTGCTGTGCTGTCTGCTCGCCGCGCACGCGCTGGTCCTCGCCGTCGGCGGCCACTACACGTACGCACAGGTACCGGCGGGCGACTGGGTCCGGGACACGTTCGGGCTCAGCCGTAATCCCTACGACCGTCTCGGGCACCTCATGCAGGGCTTCGTACCGGCGGTCCTGGTACGGGAGTTGCTCACCCGCACCTCACCCCTGCGCGGCAGCCGCTGGCTCGCGCCGCTCACGGTGTGCGCGTGTCTCGCCTTCAGCGCGCTCTTCGAGCTGTTCGAGTGGGCGGCGGCCGTGATCGGCGGGCACGGCGCGGACGCGTTCCTGGCCACGCAGGGGGATGTGTGGGACACGCAGTGGGACATGTTCTGCGCGCTGATCGGAGCCACGGTCTCGGTGCTGGTGCTGAGCCGGGTCCACGACCGGCAGATGGCGCGGCTCGGTGTCATCGGGTCGTATCGCGCTGTCGCGCCCACAGCGGCAGTACGAACCAGCACAGCAGGTACCAGGTGACCACGCCCGCGACCAGCCAGGGCACGTACGCGTCGTGGGTCGCGACCCGGAGGATCAGCAGGAGCGCGGCGGTCATCGTGGCGAGCAGCAGGACGAGGCCGACGAAGGTCAGCCGGGACGCCCAGCGCACCGCCTCGGGTTTCACGCTCCGGCCGGAGACCAGGCGGTGCAGGGACACCGGGCCGATCAGTGCTCCGGTGGCGGTGGCGCCGAGGACGACGGTCACGAGGTAGAGGACCTGGTTCGCGTGTTCCAACTGCTCGTACTTCGGGGTGAAGACGACGGTGAGGAGGAACCCGAAGAGGATCTGTACGCCGGTCTGCGCGACCCGGACCTCCTGGATGAGCTCGCCCCACATCCGGTCCGCTCGCTCGTCGTCGGACTCGTCGCGTCCCGTACGTCGGTCTTCCTGGGTCATGCGGTCCGTGTAACCGGACCGCCGACCGTTCAAACGGTGCCCGGAGCTACCAGCGGCCCTCCACCTGGTCCTTGATCCGGCGGTCGTAGAGGTCCCGGATCGCGGTGAGCGTGTCCTCGGACAGGGCGGGCAGTTGCGCGGCGGCGGCGTTGGCCCGGGCCTGTTCGGGTGAGCGGGCGCCGGGGATGACCGTGGTGACACCGGGCTGGTCGATGATCCAGCGCAGCGCCAACTGGGCCGGGGTATAGCCCTCGGGGGCGAGGGCGGAGAACTCGGCGGCGGCCTCGACGCCCGTCGCGTAGTCCACGCCGGAGAAGGTCTCGCCCTGGTCGAAGGACTCGCCGTGGCGGTTGTAGGTGCGGTGGTCGTTGGCCGGGAAGACCGTGTCCTTGGTGTACTTGCCCGACAGCAGGCCGGAGGCGAGCGGCACGCGCGCGATGATGCCGACGCCCGCCTCCTGGGCGGCCGGGAGCACCTGGAGCAGGGGCTTCATGCGGAACGCGTTCAGGATGATCTGCACGCTGGTCACGTTCGGCCGGGCGATCGCGGTGAGGGCTTCCTCGCAGGTCTCCACGCTGACGCCGTACCGGGCGATGCGCTCCTCGGCGACCAGGGTGTCGAGGGCGTCGAACACCTCGTCCGAGGAGTAGACCGGCGTCGGCGGGCAGTGCAACTGCACCAGGTCGATGCGGTCGACGCCGAGGTTGCGGCGCGAACGGTCGTTCCACGCGCGGAAGTTGTCGAGGACGTAGTTCTCCGGGATCTGGTCGACGCGGCGGCCCATCTTCGTCGCGACCAGGACCCGCGGCTCGGGCCGGCCGCTCAGGAACGCGGCGATGGTCTGCTCGCTGCGCCCGTCGCCGTACACGTCGGCCGTGTCGAAGAAGGTCACCCCCGACTCCGCCGCCGCCTCCAGTACGGCGAGGGCTTCCTTGTCGTCGACGTCTCCCCAGTCGGCACCGAGCTGCCAGGTGCCGAGCCCGACGACGGATGCCTGCTGCTGCGACCTGCCGATTACACGTTCGTCCATGCCGTCAGTCTGTCATCCGCCACTGACACGCGCGGAACGGGCTCCTCCGGGCCCCGACCTGTGAATCTTTCACTCACACGAGTGAACCCATTCGACAGGATGCCTACTCGTGTCAACGGACACCTAGCGTGTGCGCGTGACCGATCATGTGGCGAACAACCTCCAGCCGGGGAACGGCAGTTCCGCTCCCTGGACCCGTCGCGGCTTCCTCCTCTCCGCGGCCGCCCTGGCCGCCGTACCGGTGCTCCTGTCGGCCGACCCGGCCGTCGCCGCGGCCGAGCTGCCCGACTTCCCCGCCGAGGTCGACCTGTACCGCTCGGCGTACCGGAACTGGGTCGGTGAGATCACCGCCGACGGGCTGTGGGCGTGCGCGCCGACCGACGCCGAGCAGGTGGTGTCCGTCGTCAACTGGGCATGGCAGCAAGGGTGGAGGGTCCGGGCGCGTGGTTCCTCGCACGGCTGGTCACCGCTGACGATCGAGCCGGGTACGGAGTCCGACGCGCCGGTGCTGCTGGTCGACACCGCCCCGCACCTCACCGGCCTGAGCCTCGACTCCGCGTCGGCCGTACGGGCCGGTACGGGTGTCACCCTGGAGGCGCTGCTCACCTTCCTGGAGGGGCACGGTCTCGGTCTCACCGCCTCGCCCGCGCCCGGCGACCTCACGCTCGGCGGCGCCCTGGCCATCGACGCGCACGGCACGGCCGTACCGGCGAACGGCGAGCAGCGGACGGCCGGGCACACGTTCGGGTCGCTCAGCAATCTGGTGCTGTCGCTGACGGCGGTGGTGTGGGACGCGGACACCGGCGCGTACGTCCTGCGGACCTACACCCGCGACGAGGCGGACTGCGCGGCGCTGCTCACCCATCTGGGGCGTGCGCTGGTCACCGAGGTCGTGCTGCGGGTCGGCGCGAACGCCAATCTGCGCTGCGTCAGCCGTACGGACATCCCGGCCACCGAGTTGTTCGCGGCGCCCGGGTCCGGCGGGCGGACCTTCGCGAGCTTCCTGGACGCGTCCGGGCGGGCGGAGGCGATCTGGTTCGCGTTCACCGAGTACCCCTGGCTGAAGGTGTGGAGTGTCGCACCGACCAAGCCGTTGACCTCGCGGCGCGTCTCGTCGCCGTACAACTATCCGTTCTCCGACAACGTGCCGACACTGGTCGCGGATCTGGTCGGGCGGATCCTGTCCGACGGCGCGTGGTATCTGGCGCCGGTGCTCGGGAACGCCCAACTCGACGTGGCCGCACTGGGGTTGACGGCGACGTTGGCGGCGGACATCTGGGGGCCGTCGAAGAACACGCTGCTCTACATCAAGCCGACGACACTGCGGGAGACCGCGAACGGCTATGCGGTGCTCACCGGCCGGGCCCAAGTGCAGCGCGTGGTGCACGAGTTCACCGAGTTCTACCGGGAACGGCTCGCCGCGTACGCCGCGCTCGGCCGGTTCCCCGTCAACGGCACCGTCGAGATCCGGGTGACTGGCCTCGACCACCCCGGCGACACCGAACTCACCGGCGCCCGCGCCCCGTTGCTGTCCGCGCTGCGGCCGAGCGCCGAGCACCCCGAGTGGGACACGGCCGTCTGGCTGGACGTCCTGACGCTGCCCGGCACGCCGTACGCGGAGGAGTTCCTGCGGGAGTTGGAGCAGTTCCTGTACCGCTCCTACGACGGTACGGACGCCCTGACCCGGGTCGAGTGGTCGAAGGGCTGGGCCTACACCGAGGAGGCCGCGTGGAGCGACGAGGAGGTGCTGGGCACGGCGGTCCCGGGTTCGTTCGGGGAGTCGGTGTGGGGGCAGGCGGCGGGGACCTTCGACCGGCTGGACCCGCACGGGGTGTTCGGGAACGCCTTCCTGGACCGGTTGTTCGGCTAGCGATGACCGGCGCCCGCGCACTCCCCCTGTGCGCACACCCGGTCCGGTCCGCATGGTCACTCCGGTGTGCCCGCCCACTCCACCGCCCCGCGGCGCAGGGAGAGAGCGGCCGGAGCGACCGCCGAGATCACCGCGAGCACCGCGCAGGCGCCCGCGGTCGCCGCGAGTGTCGCCCACGGGATCTCGATGGGCGTCCCCACCGAAAGCAGGCCCAACGCGCTCCACATTCCTGCCAGGTTGAGCCCGGCGACCAGCGCTCCCAGCAGCCCGCCGACGATGACCACCGTCAGCGCCTCGGCGCCCACCAGCCGCAGCACCTGCCACCTGGTGGCGCCGGCCAGTCGCAGCGCGGCCAGCTCGCGGGCTCGGCCGGAGGTCGCCATGACCATCGTGTTGGCCAGTGAGATGCCGGTGTAGAGGAGGGCGATCCCGAGGACCAGGAAGAAGCCCGCCCGGGTCGTCCGGTCGGTCTCGGGGCGCACCGCACGCAGCCAGGCGTCCTTGGTGAGGACGGCCCCGCCCGCCGCCCGCACCGCCCGGCGCAGATCGGCGGCCACGGTGCCCGGGTCGGCACCGCCCGCGAGGCGTACGTCGACCCGGTCGACGGCTGCGGCGGGGGCGTTGCTCGGGGTGACGTAGACGCCGTTGTCGCCGGTGCCGACGGTCATGACCGCGGCGATCTTCAGTGACTTCCTCGTACCGTCGCCCAGCCAGACGTCCACCCGCTCGCCCACGGTGTGCTTCCTCCACTCCTCGTTGACGATGATCGAGTCGTCGTCCAGGTCGCTCACCTTCCCGGCGGCGAGCGGGAGTTGAGCCGTTGCCGCGAGCGGTTCCGGCTCGGCGGCCCTGGCATCGGACCTGAGGAGCGCGACGCCGTCCTCCAGGACGTACACGGCGCTCGACGAACTCGCCGAGACCTCGGCGCCGGTCACGGCCCGAAGCCGCTTCAGCGTCGGCTCGTCGAAGCCCGCGCCGCCCGCCGGAGTGACGACGAAGTCGGCGGCCGTCCGCTCACGCGCCTCGGTGGCCCTCGCCCGGCCGAGGGTCGCGGTGGCGCCCAGCAGCGAGCCCGCCAGCGCGACCGTGACCAGCACGGGCGCCGCGACGGCGGCGGTACGGCGCACCCCTGCGGCCCCGTTCTCCCGCACCAACATCCCTCCGGCGCCCGGTAGTCGGGCCGGCAGCCAGGCGATCAGCCGGACCAGTGGCCGTACCAGCACCGGCGCGAGCAGCGCGACCGCGGTGATCAGCAGCATGGGCCGGCTCACGTAGGTCTTGCGCTGGAGCAGGCCGCCCGGGTCCGTCACCAGGGCCAGGGCCAGTGTCACCGCGGCGGTGATCAGCAGGGCCACGCCGAACAGCCAACGGCCGCGTGTCATCGGCCGGTTGTCCACGGACGCCTCGCGCAGCGCCTCGGTGGGGCCGGTGCGCCCCGCCCGCCAGGACGCGGCCAGCACACCGCACAGGGCCACGAACAGGCCTGTCCAGAACGCCAGTTGGTAGGGCCAGATGGAGGCGCCGATGGTGAACCAGCGGGGCGCGAGGCTCTCGTCGACCGCCCACTCGGCGAGCTTCGGAGCCCCGTAGGAACCGAGCACGCAGCCGGTGGCCGAGGCGAGCACGCCGACCGCGAGCGCCTCGCCGACGACCATGCGGCGGATCTGCCCCGGTGTCGCCCCGGCGGTACGCAGCAGCCCGAACTCACGGCGCCGTTGGGCCACCGCGAACGCGAAGGTCGAGGCCACCACGAACACCGACACGAACCCGGTGACGCCGCCGGCCGTGCCGAACATGGCGTTCATCGCGGTGAGGGCCTCGCTGTCCCGGTCGGGGTCGGCGTCGGCGTACCGGCGCGCGCTCCCGGTGAGGACCTGTCCGCCCGCGCTGCCGCGCACCGCCTCCCGCACGGCGGCCGCGTCGGCGTCGACCACCAACTGGAGGCTGCGCGGCGAGAGTTGGGCGGCACGGGCGTCGGTGTAGAACACGGCGTTCTCGAAGCCCGACACCGGCACGGTGCCGACGACGCGCACCGTGCCGGTGTCGGTCCGCACCCGGGTGCCCGGACGGGCCCAGTCACCGCTGACGACGACCTCGTCCGCGGCCTCGGGCGCGCGTCCCGCGTCGAGTTCGTACGGCGCGAAGGCCGCGGTGGACCAGGGGTGGCCGACCAGCTCGGCGGGCCCGCCCTCGGCCCGCACGGCGAACGACCGGTCCTCGACGACGTTTCCGAGGCCGCGCAGCTTCGCGACCACCGCGTCGGGCACGGCCCGCGGCTGGGCGAGCTTCCGGGTGCGGGTGCCGTTCGAGGTCGGCACCTCAAGGGTGTCCCGGCCCTTGACGACGACCGGTGCGGCGGCGAACCGCTCCGGCCTCCGGTCGGGGGCGTCCAGTGAGGACGCCAGGGCCAGCCCCATCACGGCGATCAGCGCCACCCCCAGGGAGAGCGCGACGAAGCTGCCGACGAAGGTGATCCAGCGGGTGCGCAGGGTACGCAGCGTGGTGCTCAGCACGGCGCCGCCTCCAGTTCGGTCAGGCACGCCGCGATGTCCGCGGCGGAGGCGCCGAGCAGTTCGCCGTCGACCCGGCCGTCGACGAGAAGGACGACGCGGTCGGCGTAGGAGGCGGCGACCGGGTCGTGGGTGACCATGACGATCGTCCGGCCGTCCCGGTCGACCATGCCGCGCAGCAGCGTCAGTACCTCGCGGCCGGTCCTCGAGTCGAGCGCGCCGGTCGGCTCGTCGCCGAACAGCACGTCGGGGCGGGTGATCAGGGCGCGGGCCAGGGCGACCCGCTGCTGCTGGCCGCCGGACAGCTCCGTCGGGCGGTGCCGCGCCCGGTCGCCGAGTCCGACCTGTTCGAGCACCTCGCGGACCTGGGCCTTCTTGGGGCGGCGGCCGGCCAGCCGCAGCGGCAGGGCGACGTTCTGCTCGGCGGTCAGCGAGGGCAGCAGGTTGAACGCCTGGAACACGAAGCCGACGCGCTCGCGGCGCAGCAGGGTCAGCCCGGTCTCGCTCAGTGTGGTCAGCTCCGTGTCGCCCACGGTGACGGAGCCCGACGTGGGCCGGTCCAGGCCCGCGGCGCACTGCAGCAGGGTCGACTTGCCGGACCCGGAGGGGCCCATCACGGCGGTGAACGTCCCCCTGGGGAAGGCGAGCGACACATGGTCGAGGGCGGTGACGGACGTGCCGCCCGAGCCGAACCGCCGGGTGACCGAGCGCAATCGGATCGCGTCGTTGCTCATGTGTTCCCCCACCAGTACCTGCTCCTCGGCTCGTCGGTGCCTCCACGGAACCGCGGAAGACCCTCGCGACGCAGTAGGCCCCGACCGAGACTTGGGGTAGGGCCAGGCATACCCCCGATACGCACGCTGGGCCGATGGCACCGGACCGGTGGGGCCACCTACGGTCATGCACATGCACCCTCGGAATGTGTGGCAGGCCATGGCCCGGCCGGGCTTCCTGCTGTCGGCCTGGCCCTGGCGCTCCGCCGCGTATCTGCTCACCGGCGCGGTGACCGGCGTCGCCACCTTGGTGGGCATCGTGACGGTGGCGGCGGTCTGCGGTGCGCTCGCCCTCGTCCTGGTGGGGCTGCCCCTGCTCGTCGTGGTCGCTCTCAGCGGGATCCCGGTGGCCCGGGTGG
Source organism: Streptomyces sp. NBC_01478 (assembly GCF_036227225.1). Lineage (GTDB taxonomy): Bacteria > Actinomycetota > Actinomycetes > Streptomycetales > Streptomycetaceae > Streptomyces. Next base: position 1,258,412 of record NZ_CP109444.1, read on the forward strand.
AGCGCCGCAGGGTGCGTCTGATCGACCGCGGCCCGGTGTCCGGCCGGCACCAGGTGCCGACCGCGCCGGGAGTGCGGGCCTGGCTGACCACCCGGCTGCGGGAACAGACGACCTGGCGGGAGCTCGGGTACGCGCTGCTGTTCGCCGGGCTGCTGTGGCCGGTCGACGCCCTGGCCGTCACGGTCGCCCTGCTCGTCCCCCTGTCCATGGTCGCCACCCCGGTGCTGATGGCCACGGTCGGGGACGGCCACGAGGCGAAGGTGCTCAAGCAGTGGACGGTCACCACCTGGCCGACCGCGTTCGGCGTCGCCGTACTGGGCCTGCTCCTGATGGGCCTGTGCGCCTACGCTCTCGGCGTCACGGCGGGCGCTCGCGCCGAGCTGACCCGACTGCTGATCGCCTCCCGCGAGGGCGAGTTGGGCGCCGAGGTGGTCGAACTGGCCCGCTCCCGCGTCCGGTTGGTGGATGCCTTCGAGGCCGAGCGGCGCCGTATCGAACGCGATCTGCACGACGGCGCCCAACAGCGCCTGGTGGCCCTGACGATGACCCTCGGGCTGGCCCGCCTCGACGCCCCGCCCGGCCCGTTCGCCGACCAGCTCGCCAAGGCCCACGAGGAGGCGGGCAAGGCGCTCGCGGAGCTGCGCGAGCTCATCCACGGCATCCACCCCAAGGTCCTCACGGACTACGGCCTTCAGGCCGCGGTCAGCGACGCGGCCGACCGTTGCGTGGTCCCGGTCGACGTCGACCTCGAACTGCCGGGCCGACCGACCCTGGCGGTCGAGTCCGCGGCGTACTTCGTGGTCTGCGAGGCGCTGGCCAACGTCGCCCGGCACAGCGGGGCCGCCGGCGCGCGGGTGAGCGGCGGTCATCGTGACGGACGCCTGTTCCTGGAGGTGAGCGACGACGGCCGCGGTGGCGCGGATCCCTCGGCGGGCAGCGGCCTCACCGGTCTCGCGGACCGGGTGTCGGTCCTGGATGGCAGACTTGCCCTGACCAGTCCGCCGGGTGGACCGACTCTGTTGCGTGTGGAGTTTCCTTGCCAGTTGACCGAGGCGGCCGCTCGCTCCGCGTAGTGCTCGCCGAAGACAGCGTGCTGCTGCGGGAGGGGCTCATCGGTCTGCTCGGCCGCTGCGGCCACGAGGTGGTGGCGGCCGTCGGGGACGCGCCGTCACTGGTCGCCGCGGTCGAGGAGCATGCCCCCGACATCGTGGTGACGGACGTCCGTATGCCGCCCGGTTTCCAGGACGAGGGCCTGCACGCGGCGGTACGGCTGCGCGAGAAGAGCCCCGCGCTCCCGGTCCTGGTCCTCAGTCAGTACGTGCAGCGGACGTACGCCGCCGAGCTCCTGGACTCCGGCGACGGATCAGGCGTCGGTTATCTGCTCAAGGACCGGGTCGGCCAGGTCGAGGAGTTCGTGGAGGCGCTGCACAAGGTGGCGGACGGCGGGACCGTGGTCGACCCCGAGGTGGTGCGCCAGTTGCTGCGGCGGCGCCGCGATCCGCTGGAGCGGCTCACCCCGCGCGAACGCGAGGTGCTGGCACTGATCGCCGAGGGCCGGTCCAACGGCGCGATCGCCAGGGAACTGGTGGTGTCCGACGCCGCGGTCGGCAAGCACGTCGGCAACATCCTCACCAAGCTGGACCTGCCGCCGACCGACCAGACCCACCGCAGGGTCCTGGCCGTCCTCACCTACCTGCGGGCCTGACCGACCCCGGTGAGGGCACGGCAGCACGCCTAGATCGTCAAGTGGGCCTGCACCGTGGGTCCGTAGCGGTCCACGATGGTGTCGATCGGGGTCGCCCGGAGCCTGGTGCCGCGGGCGATGCCGTACATGACGCCGAGGCCCAGGACGGTCGCCACGGCGAGTTCGGCGCGCAGGGACGCGTCGGGGCCGGTGAGGCGTTCGGCGAGGCGGTCGACCACGTGGGCGCGGAAGTTGACGCGCAGGATGTCGCCGTGGTCGCCCTGCAGGGGCGCGAACACGATCCGCAGCAGCGGGTCGGCGCCCCGCTCGCGCTGGCTGACCAGGACGTGCCGGACCATGTGGCGGCCGAGTCCGTCGAGCGGTGCGTCCAGCAGGTCCTCCGCGTCGGCCTCGAAGGACATGACGCGGGCGAAGAGCGCGTCCTTGTTGCCGAAGTACTTCAGGATCAACGGGGCGCTGACACCGGCGCGTTCGGCCACTGCCTTGAGGGTGATGTCGGCGTGCGCGTTGCGCGCGAGGAGGTAGCGGGCGGCCTTCAGGATGGCCGTCTTGGTCGCCCCGGCGTCCCGGCGTGCGGGCGCGGACGCGGTCGGTGGAGTGGTGCTCACGGCACTCATGCTCCCTCCAACGCCTCGTCCCGCGCGCCCTCGGCACGGCCCCGGCCGGGTCGCGCGTCGTCAGGAGCGGGGTCGCCCGGGATGGTCAGTGCCGCAGCGCTCGCGACCAGGGCGATCACGCCCGCGATGCCGAACGCCATCAGGTATCCGTGCAGCGTGGGCAGCTCAAGCCCGCCGACGAGGCTGGTGTGGTGCACCAGGACGGCGGCCACCACGGCGCTGGAGACGGCCTGGCCGATGGTGCGCATCAGGACGTTGACGCCGTTCGCGGACGCGGTCTGGCCGGCCGGAACGGCGCGCAGGATGAGGGTGGGCAGCGCCGAGTAGGCGAAGGTGGTGCCGGTGGCCACGACCGTCGCGCCCAGGATGATCGTCCACAGGTCACGGCTGTCGGCGATGCGCACCACATAGCCGAGCGCGATGATCGCGGCCCCGAGGGCAAGCGTGATGCGCGGGCCGCGGGCCGCCGAGATCCGGGCCGAGACCGGCGAGAGCAGCAGCATGGTGATGCCGCCGGGCAGCAGGCACAGGCCGGTCTGGACGATGGACAGTCCGAGCCCGTACCCGGTGGCCTTGGGCGCCTGTACCAGTTGGGCGGTGACCAGGGAGTTGGCGTAGAACGCGAAGCCGGTCAGCAGGGCGGCCACATGCGACAGGCCGACCCGGGGCCGGGACACCAACCGCAGGTCCACCAGCGGCTGTTCGACGCGCAGTTGCTGCCACCACCACAGGCCGAACACGACGACCGTGGCGAGGAACAGCCCCAGGACCCGCGGACTCCCCCACCCCCACTGACCGCCCTGGGACACCCCGAGGAGGAGACTCACCAGTCCTACGGCCAGTCCGACCGTGCCGAGCACGTCGAAGCGGCCCGGCTCGCGGACGGGCGACTCGCGCACCGCCCACCAGATCCCCCACACGCCGATCGCGCCGAGAGCGCTGGTCGCCCAGAACATGACGTGCCAGTTGGCGTACTGGACGATCAGCGCGGCGAGCGGCAGTCCGAGCGCGGCGCCGATGCCGACCGTGGAGCTCATCAGCGCCACCGCGCTGCCCCGGCGCTCCGGCGGCAGCTCGTCCCGCAGGATGCTGATCGACAGGGGGACGACGGCGGCCGCGGCCCCCTGCAGGGCGCGGGCGGTGATCAGTACCCGGATGTCGGAGGACAGGGCGCACATGACCGAGCCGAAGGTCATCAGGCTCAGCGCGCCGATCAGGACCCGCCGCTTGCCGTACATGTCGCCGGCCCGGCCGAGCACGGGGGTGAGGACGGCGCCGGAGAGCAGGGTCGCGGTGACCATCCAGGAGACGGCGCCCGCGGAGGAGTGGGTCAGCCGGGGCAGGGACGGCAGCAGCGGGACGACCACGGTCTGCATGACCGCCATGAGGATCCCGCCGAACGCCAGCACCGGCACGGTGAGCCGGTCCCGCACAGGGGTCCGCCCGGCGGTGGTGCCGGGCGGGTCGGGTATCGGGAGGGGCTGGCCCATGCGCACTCCAGCTTGCGTGAAAAAATAAGGTGAATGGCTATTCACCCTACCCGGTGAATAGCCATTCACCCAATGCCCTACTTGCGGGCCGCGAGCGCCCGCGCGTGCACGGTCCGGGCGACCTTGGGACCGAGCCAGCGCTTGAACCGGCGCAGCGCCTCCAGCCGTCCCGCCGCCTTGTCGAGGCCGTAGTAGACCTGCGGCGGGACGTACGGCAGCAGGGGCGAGTGGCGCTGGCCGAGCAGCGCGAACATGCGGTGCGGGGGCAGGTGGATGTAGCGCTGGAGGTTCTCGTACCACTGGGCGCTGTAGCGGGCCGCGCTCTGGATGGACAACAGGGCGGTTCTACGGCGCTGTTCGTAGGCGGCGAGGGCCTGCGGGAGTTCACTGTGGTCGCGCAGGGCGTCGGCGAGGGCGATGGCGTCCTCCAGGGCGAGGGTGGTGCCGGCGCCGATGGAGTAGTGGGTGGTGTGGGCGGCGTCGCCGAGCAGGACGAGGTTGTCGCGGTGCCAGGTGCGGTTGGTGAGGGTGCGGAAGTTGAGCCACTGGGCGCTGCCGTCGGACGAGGCGCGGCCGATCAGGGAGTGGCCGTCGAGGAGGTCGGCGAAGAGCTTCTCCAGCAGGGCGAGTCCGTCGGCCTCGGCCGCGGTGTCGAGGCCGAGGCCGGTCCAGGTCTCGGGGGCGCACTCGATGACGCAGGTGCTGCCCTCGGGGCCGAACGCGTAGCCGTAGCACCAGATCCAGCCGTGGTCGCTCTCCACGAAGGCGAAGGTGAAGGAGCCGAAGACCTTGCTGGTGCCGAGCCAGATGTACTGGTTGCGGCCGGGCGTGAGCTCGGAGCCGAAGTGGTCGGCGTGGCGGTTGCGCAGCGCGCTGTTGACGCCGTCGGCGGCCACGATCAGATCCGCGTCGGGCAGGTCGTCCGCCGTGACCTCGCACTCGAACTCCAGTTGTACGCCGAGGGATCGGGCCCGTTCGGCGAGGATCTTGAGGAGCCGGTGGCGGCCGATGCCGTGACCCTCGTCCCCGGGTTGACTGGTCGTCAGGTCCCGGATGCGGGCGACGCCGTCGCTCCAGCGCACCGAGTGTTCGTCCACGGCCCGCGCCGACTCGGGGTCGTACTCCCGGAGTTGGTCGAGCAGTCCACGCCAGTACGTCACGCCCCAGCCGTAGGTCGAGCCCTCGGCGTTGCGCTCGTAGACGGTGATGTCGTGGGACGGGTCCTGACGCTTCAGCAGGATCGAGAGATACAGACCGGCGGGCCCGCCTCCGACACAGGCGACCTTCACGCGCACACCCCTGGGTATTACTCAAAGTGGTCAAGTGGAACCGCAGAGTAGCAGTCCGAGGGCATGAAGATGTCCCGTCGCCCTCGGGGCCGACGGGACACGTCAAAGGAGGCCGGGGCTCAGGCCTCGGCCGTGGCGCACTCCGGGTGGCCCCAGCCCTTGGGGTTCTTGCTGATGGGCTCGCCGGCCGCGTAGGCACGGCCGCACAGGCAGCGGCCGGGGAACTTGGCCTTGATCGTGCGGGAGGCCGAACCGCCGCTCTTGCGGGGCGACTTGGCGGCGGCGGAGCGGGCGGGCTTCTTCGGGGTGTCGGGCGAGGGGGGCGGTTCCGGGGAGCCGAGGTCGCTGCCCGCGGGCTCCTGGACGACGGCCGCCTGGCTGGCCGCGCGGTCCGCGAAGTCGTTCAGGGGATCGCCGTCGACCTGGTGGGCGGGGACGTAACGGAACTCCACGGAACGGCCGTCGAGCAGTTCGTCGATGCGGACGACCAGGTCCTGGTTGGCGACCGGCTTGCCGCCTGAGGTCTTCCAGCCGTTGCGCTTCCAGCCCGGCAGCCAGGTGGTGACCGCCTTCATGGCGTACTGCGAGTCCATGCGGATCTCCAGCGGTACGTCCGGTGCGGTCGCCGTCAACAGGCGCTCCAGCGCGGTGAGTTCGGCGACGTTGTTGGTGGCCTTGCCGAGCGGCCCCGCCTCCCAGCGGGCCGGGCTCTCCTTGTCGTCCGACACGACCCAGGCCCAGGCGGCCGGCCCGGGATTGCCTTTCGAAGCCCCGTCGCACGCGGCCACCACACGTTCACGCATGCGCCCGATCATGCCATGGCCGTGCCCCCGGGCACGCGCCGCCCCGTACGGCCGAAGCCCCGGCCGGCCGCCCCGCGGACACGTGCGGCCCGGCGACGGCCCCTGTCCGAGGATCCCGCCCGTCCCCCCTCTACGCTGCGCGCATGACCTCGCGACAAGAGCAATGGGCCCGGGTGCGCCGCCACTTGTGGCGGCCTCCGCGTCCGCACGGCGAGCAGCCGCGCGAGCGGGTGGTCGGGCCGCTGGAGCTCTTCTACGACCTGGTCGTGGTCGTGCTGGTCGCGCAGGCCGCCCATCATCTGTCCGGGGAACTGGACTGGCACGGACTGGGCCTGTTCGCCGCGGTGTTCGCGCTGGTGTGGATCGCCTGGCTCAACGGCAGCCTGCACCACGAACTGCACGGGCACGAGGACGCGCGCGGCCGGAGCATGTTCCTGCTGCAGATCCTGGTGCTCGTCCCGCTGGGTGCGTTCATCCCCGAGGCGGGCGACGCGCGCGGCACCGCGTTCGCCGTGGACGCGGGGGTGCTGTTCGCGGTCCTGGCGCTGTTGTGGCTGCTCGCCTCACGCGGTGACACGCCCGAATTCCGGCGCCCCAGCGTGCTGTACGTGTCGGGCACGGCGTCCTGCGCGGTCGTCCTGGCGGCGAGCGCCGCCCTGCCCGCGGACGCCCGCGTGCTGACGTGGGGCGTGCTGGCGGTCGTCTATCTGGCGGGGTTCGTGTTCATCATCGGGAGGGCGATTCCGGAGCGGGTGGTCGCGCTCAGCGTGACCGACGCGCTCACGGAACGGTTCGGGCTGTTCATCATCATCGTGCTCGGCGAGAACGTGACCGGAGTGGTCGACGGACTGGCCCACGAGCCGACCAACGCGCTCACCCTGGCGGTCGGACTGGTCGCCGTGGTCGTCGGATTCGGCGCGTGGTGGACGTACTTCGACTTCGCGGGGCACCGGCTGCCGAGGGCCACGCGTGCGAGCGCCCTGACGTGGATGGTGGTGCATCTGCCGATCACGGCCGCGGTGGCCGCCATGGGCGCCGCGATGGTCGGCCTCGTCGAGCACGCCCACGACAGCCGGACGCCTGCGGCAACGGCCTGGGTGCTCTGCGGGGGCGCGGCCGTGGTGCTCTGCGCGACGATGGTGCTCGCGGCGTCCCTGCGGCACTGGGACGAGAACCTCGGGCTCTATCGACCCTTGGCCCGCACCTGTGCCGCCATGGCCGTCCTGTGCGTGGGCGTCGGCGCCCTGCGCCCGGCTCCGCTCGTCCTCGGCCTGGCGCTCGTCGTGCTCTTCGGCATTCCCTGGGGAGTCGCCGTGGCCAACCGCGTGGCCCACTACGAGGAAGCACCGGCCACCTGACCGCACACCGGCGTCAGGGCGTCGAGGGCCGCGTCTCGGTCCAGTCGACCATCAGCCGGCGTTCGGCGAAGTACCAGTCGCCGTCCTGCTTGCTGAACTCGTCGAGGTAGCGGATCGAGGCGATCATCAGCGTGCGCCGCCCGGACTCGTCGACCCCGATGTGATGGGCCAGGCAGTAGCTCTCGCCCGTCGCCCGGTCGCCGTCCAGCGTGATGGTGCTCTGGCCGTTGAAGTGGGTGGTGGCCCGGTAGGTGTTGAGGTTGTCGAACACCGGGGCCAGGGACTCGCGCCCGTGCAGGGTCTGCGTCGGCTCGGCGGCCGTGGCGTCCATGAACACCAGGAACCGCGTGTCCTCGGTGAACAGGCTCATCTGGCCCTTGGCGTCCCGCCGGTCCGCGCAGTGCGCGTAGGCGTCGATCAGCTCGCGGATCGCCAGTCGGTCGGCGGCTTCCCGGGGGGAGATCTCGGTGTGCGAGGCCATGGCCGTTCCTTTCGCCGCACTATTTGACATGTGTATAACATCACTCCCCATGGCAGAGTGCAACGCGATGGCAGAGTGCGACACGCACCCCTGGAGGGCGGAGCGCTGAACCAGCGGATCGATCCACGCATCACCCGCACGACCCGTGCCTTCGAGGAGGCCATCGTCGACCTGGCCGGCCGCCGGCCCGTCTCACAGATCACGATCGGCGATCTGGCCGACCGCGCCGGGGTCACCCGCGCCACGTTCTACAACCGCTACAGCTCCCCGCTGGACCTGCTCATCCACGTGCTCTCCGCCGACCTCGAACGCGGCCACCGCCGGGAGGCCGAGCTCCGTGCGCGGGGCGGACACTCGACCCAGGAACTGCTGCGGATGTCCACGGCGGAGGTCGGCGACCACGTCGAGCGACACCTGGCGATCTACCGGCACGCCCTCGGCGACCCCGCCGACAGCGGTGTCTACGACGCGCTCGTGCGCCACTTCAGCGACTACGCCCTGACGTTCATGGCCGACGGCGACCACCCGGGGCTGCCCGAGGCCAACCGTCGGATGATCGCCCAGTTCATGGCACACGGCTTCGCGGGAGCCATCAGGGCATGGCTGAAGGACCCGTCCGTCACGAAGGACGACATGGTCGACGCGGCCGTGGCCTGCGCCCCCGCCTGGTGGGCGGCCGACGGCCGGTGACGCGCGGCGTCCTCGGTCAGACGTCGGTCATCCGCGGCATCTCCCCCTGGGTCGTGGTCATGTCGATCACCGAGAACAAGGCGCCCTGCGGATCGCTCAGGGCCGCGAACCGCCCGAAGGGGCTGTCCATGGGGCCGAAGCGGAGGACGCCGCCGAGCTTGGTGGCCCTGGCGACGGCGTCGTCGCAGTTGTCGACGGAGAAGTACACGTTGACGTACGACGGCACCTCGGGCGGGAACTCGTCGCCCATCTCCATCCGGCCCAGGACCGTGTTCTCGCCGACGTTGTAGACGCGGTAGTCCACGCCGGGGTCGTCCATCCCCTGCGCCGAGTACGGGAAGACCGCCGGGAAGAACCCGTCCGCCTTCGCGGGCTCGCGGGTGAAGACCTCGGCCCAGGCGTAGGCGCCGGGTACGCCCGCGGCCTCGAAGCCCTCGTGCGTGCCGCCCTGCCACACGCCGAAGACCGCGCCGCTGGGCTCACTGGCCAGGCACATCGTGCCGAAGTCGCCGACCTGCATCGGCTCCATCAGCACCTGGCCGCCGTTCTCGCGGATCTTCGCCGCGGTGGCCGTCGCGTCCGGTGACGCGAGATACAGGCACCACTGCGACTGACCCTCCTGTCCGGGCATCGGCGGTACGACGGCCGCCACGGCCTTTCCGTCGACGTAGGCCTGCGTGTAGTTGCCGTACTCCGACGACGCGTCGCCGAAGGTCCAGCCGAGGACGTCGCCGTAGAAACTCTTGGCTCCCTCGACGTCGCCGAACATCGCGTCGGCCCAACAGGGGGTTCCCTCAGGTTGTACGGCCATGGCTGCGGCCCTCTCCGGTAGATCGGGGTGTCCAGGTCGGGTTGTCCCGAATTCTCACGCTAGTCACCCGGGGAGCGGGACGCGCGCCGAACGCCGGAGCCCACGGGATTTCACGCGAGGGAGGCGTGTCCCGCGCCCCTGCGCTGCGCCGGCAGGCCGACCGATCCGGTCACTCGGGCGTCTTCCTCCTGACGCCCGGCTGTGCTTGCCTGAGGGGCCGTTTTCCGGTGCCCGGGGCGGGAGTTGCCGTATGCGGAAGCCATGGATCGTGGGTGTGGTGCTGGCCGGAGTGCTGCTCGGCGCGTGCACGGACCCGGCGTCCGGGCCCCAGGTCGCGCCGCCCACCCCCTCCGTGCCCACCCCCTCCGTGCGCGGCGCCGCGCCACGACAGGCGCCGGCCTCGCCGAGCGGTGTTCCGGTGGTGAGGTCGGCGCCCCGTGTGCTGTATCTCGGGGACTCCCTCGCCATGGAGAGCCAGAAGGTACTCGGGCGGGAACTGCGCGGAACGCTGAACGCGACGTACACGAGCGCCCCGCACTCGGGGACCACGCCGTGCGACTACCTGGAGGGCACCGGGAAGGGGTCGCTGGTTCCGGACGGGGACAAGGCGGCCGTCCTGGTGCGTGCGCTGCGTCCGGACTTCGTGGTGCTCCAGTTCTGGGGCAACGCCTGGGGTTACACGCCCTGCATGGACGGGATCACGTACGGCGCCGACCGGGAGACGTACGTCGACCGGTACACGGCCGACCTCAGGAAGCTGACCGCGCAGATCGCGGCGGCCGGGGGTGCCCAACGGCCCACGATCGTCTGGGTGTTGCAGGGCCCCGACCCGATCACCCCGGAGCGGGTCAAGACCGTGAACGCGCTCTACCAGTCACAGGCCAGGTCGGCGGGCGACCTCGTAGCCGATGCCGGCCGGACCGTGAGCCCGGCCGGCGCCCGCTACACCTGGACCCAGTACCTCCCCTGCACCGCCTACGAACGCGCCCACCCCGACTACTGCACCCAGCCGGCCGGCGACCGCACCGCCCTGCACCTCGACACGGACTATCTGCACTTCTGCCTGGCGCCGACGACCTCGACGCCCAGGCCGTGCCCGGTCCCCTCCCCCGGCATTCTGCGGATCGCCCGGGAGATCACCCGGGTGATCGGCGCCCGGGCCCCAACTCCGTCTCGATCAGCCGGTTGAGGTGCCGGCGCGCGTCCTGCGTGCTCAACGGCGGTGCCTGGCGCAGCCGTTGCAGGGCGAGGCCGTCGGCGAGGGCGGCGAAACGGACCGTGAAGCCGTCGAGGTCGTCGGAGCCGAACTCGCCGTCGGCGACGCCCCGTTCGGCCAGCGCGCGGATCTGCTGGTGCCAGCTCTCGTAGCGCCGGGCCTGTCCGCCGCTGAAGGCCTCGTCCGTGCCCTGCTCGCCCGCGTTCCAGTAGTCGAACCACATCCGCCAGTGCCGGTCGGTGTCCTCGGTGAACAGCGCGTCGACGAGCAGCCGCAGCGCCTCGGCCCCGCTCGTCGCCTGCTCGGCGGCCTCGCTCAACTCGGCGTAGTAGCGCTCGATGTGGAGCACCATCGCCTCGGAGAGGATCTCCTGCACACTGCCGAAGTGGTACGTGACGGTACCGACGGAGACCCCGGCGGCGGCGGCCACGTCCCGCACGCCGACCGAGGCGTAGCCGCGTTCCGCTATCAACGGGACGGCCGCCTCGACGATGAGCCGGCGGCGCACCTCGGTGGGCTGCCGGGTGCGGTCGGCGGCGGCGACGGCACGGCGGGGGGACTTCGCGGCCGGCTGGGGCTGCTTGGCGGCCGTCATCCCGACGTCCTCGGGGTGGTGCGGTGCCATGCGCGCTTGGCCACTGTCTCTCCGTTCGCCCGTGCTTCGACGCGACTGTCCATGACGAAGTCCGCGGCCGTGGCGCGCAGCTCCGTCCGCGTCATGATCTCAGCGTCGTAGTCGTCCCCGCGCCGCAACCGGATCCGCCACTCCGACACGGCGTGCGCCGACAGCGGATCGTCACCGCGGACGCGGTACGTCTCCCGCGCGCTCTCCTCGTAGCGCAGCCCGTCCGGATACGTGCGCGAGCCCCCGTAGTTGGGGTCGACCTCCAGCGTCCACTCCCCCTTGGCGACATCGTGCGTGACGAGCCGCTCGGGTGCCGGGTCGGCGGGCCGGTCGTAGGTCACGTCCAGCGGGATCGCCTGTTCGGGTTCCTCGAAGCGGATCGACGGCTCCGATCCCCTTGCGCGCACGGGCAGTTGTACGGCGCTCTCGGCCGGGACGACCCGCAACTCGCCGCGCTCGCCGTGCGGCCAGACCCACGGCCAGTAGGTGTCGGAGACGGCGAGCCGGATGCGGTGGCCGGGCGGGATCGCGTAGCCGATGCCGGTCAGCTCGAACTCGACGTCCTCGTACGTCCCCGGTGTCCACTCGACGGCCCGGTCCCGGCCGTGCCGGCTCAGCAGGTTGAGCACGCCACGGGTGACGAGCGTGGACGAGCCGTCCGGGGCGACGTCGCACAGCCGGGCGACGACATGGGCGCGCGGGGTGGCGCTGTCGAGGCGGAGCCGGACGCGCGGGCGGCCGAGGATCTCGACGCGTGCGGTGAGCGGTTCGGAGTCGAAGCACACCGAACGGCCGTCCTCCTCCCGCTGGTCCGGCGGCAGGTCGCTCGCGTTGCCGAAGGGGAAGAAGCGCCCGGCGTCGAGACCGGTGTGCTGCGGGGACCGCACGACGACGGGGTCACCGCTCGTACCGAGGGGACGCGAGTCCCAACTGACTGCCGGACTGGGCCACTTGACGTCGCCCACCCAACGTCCGGGCAGCACGTCGTACGACGTCGCCGGCGGGACCGGGTCGGTGATCCAGGCCCGCAGCACGGGCTCCTCCATCGCTCCCGTGTCGATGCCCTTGAGGTGCTGGTCCCACCAGCGCAGGGTCTCCTGGAGGAAGCCGATCGCCGGGCCGGGCGGCAGTCCCCGGTCGGGGTACTGGTGCGACCAGGGGCCGACGATCCCCCGGACGCGGTCCGCGGGCAGGTGCTCGACGAGCCGCAACACGGTGTCCCGGTAGGGGTCGTTCCAGCCTCCGACCGCGAGGACGGCCGCGTCGATCGCGGTGTAGTCCTCGCAGACGCTGCCGTGCTTCCAGTAGGCGTCGCGCTGTTGGTGGTCGAGCCAGGTGTGCAGGAAGGGTTCGAGGCCGTCGAGGCGTTCGCGCCACATCGGCAGCCAGCGGTCCGCGCCGACGCTCGCCGGGTCCGGCGGGCGGGACGCGAAGGCGAGCATGGTGCCGGCCCAGGCGAGCATGTCGATACCGAGGACGGCGCCGCCCGTGTAGTGGACGTCGTTGTCGTAACGGTCGTCGGTCGAGCAGACGGTGACGATCGCCTTGAGCGGTTCGGGCGCGAGGGCGGCGATCTGGAGGGCGTTGAAGCCGCCCCAGGAGATGCCGAACATCCCGACCTTGCCCGTGCACCAGGCTTGGGCGGCAAGCCAGTTGACGACGTCGACCCCGTCCGCGAGTTCCTGCGCGTCGTACTCGTCGCCGGGCAGACCCTCGCTGTCGCCGTGGCCCCGGACGTCGACGCGCACGGAGGCGTAGCCGTGGCCCGCGTACCAGGGGTGACGCTGGGCGTCCCGGGGCGCGGTCCAGTCGCTCTTGCGGTACGGGAGGTATTCGAGCAGCGCGGGCACCGGCTCCGACTCGGCGTCGTCGGGCCGCCAGACGCGGGCGTGCAGCCGGGTCCTTCCGTCCCGGGTGGGGATCCAGACGTCCTCGCGGACGACCCGGCGCTCGAACTGCTCGCGGTACCTCACGAAACTCCTTCCGCCACAGGGGCGTTGAGGGGACGCCAGCGTCGGACGCGGTGGCCGTCGTCGCCCTGGTCGGTCCAGATGTCGTCGCCGTCCGCCGCGTCGGCCCAGTCGGCGGTGTCGTCGACGTAGGGCTGTGCGTCGGGGTCGGGTTCGAGGGCGGCTGCCATGAGTTGGCGGGTGTAGGGGTGCCGGGGGTCGGCGAACACGGCCTCCGTCGGGCCCTCTTCGACGACAACCCCGTGGCGCAGTACGACCACTCGGTCCGCGATGCCCCGTACGACGGCCAGGTCGTGGCTGATGAACAGGCAGGCCAGGTCGCGCTCGCGCCGGAGGTCGTCGAGGAGGCGGAGTACGTCGGCCTGGACCGACACGTCCAGGGCGGTGGTGATCTCGTCGGCGATCAGGACGTCCGGCTCGCCCGCCAACGCCCTTGCGATACCGATGCGTTGACGCTGACCGCCGGAGAGCTGTGCGGGCAGCCGGTCGGCGAGGGCGGGATCGAGGCGCACGTCGGCGATGAGCTGCCGGGCTCGCTCGGCCGCCTCCGTGCGGTCGGGCACCGTGCCGAAGAACCGCAGCGGGTGGCGGACCGCGTCGCCCACGGAGCGGCGGGGGTTGAGCGAGGTGTCCGCGTTCTGGAAGACGAGCTGCACCCGGCGGCGCAGGGACAGGGGGCGTTGCCGCGCCGGGCGGGCGAGGTCGCCGTCCGCGTGGCGCATCGTGCCGCCGGACGGGGTGCGCAGTCCGGCCAGGGTCCAGGCGAGGGTGGACTTGCCGCTGCCCGACTCGCCCACCAGGGCGAGGACTTCACCACGCCGGACGTCGAAGGAGACACCGTGCACGGCACGGGTGCTGCCGTAGTCGATGGTCACGTCCTGCGCGGACACGGCCACCGGAGCGTCGGCGGGCACCTCCGCCCTAGGCCTGACCTCCCGCTCCCCCGCCTCGCCGACGACCGCGAGCCCCGCGTCGTCGAGGCGCGGCACGCTCGCCAACAGGCGTGTGGTGTACGGGTCTTGGGGCCGGGCGAACAACTGCCGGGTGGGCGCCGATTCGACCACCCGGCCGGACCGCAGCACGGTCACCTCGTCGGCCATGTGCGCGACGACCCCGAGGTCGTGGCTCACCAGCACGGCGGCGAGGCCGAGTTCGTCGCGCAGGGCGGCGATCAGGTCGAGGACGCTGCGCTGGGTGACGACGTCGAGGCCGGTCGTCGGTTCGTCGAGGACCAGGACCTTGGGGCGGGCCGCGATGGCCATGGCGATGGCGACGCGCTGCTGCTGGCCGCCGGACAGCTCGTGCGGATAGCGGCGGGCCAGCTCCGCCGGGCGCGGCAGCCGGACCTGTTCGAGGAGTTCCACGACGGGCACGTCACCGCCCGCCTCGGCGATCTGCCGTCCGATGCGCATGGAGGGGGTCAGGGCGTGGCCGGCGTTCTGGCCGACCATCGCGACCGTGCCGCCGCGCAGTCGTCGCAACTCCCGTGCGGGCAGGGCGAAGACGTCGTCGCCGGACACCTGGACGGAGCCCCCGGTGATTCGCGATCCGTGGCGCAGATGCCCGAGGAGGGTCGCGGCGACGGTCGACTTGCCGCTGCCGGACTCACCGACCAGCGCGTGCGTCCGTCCCTCGGCGACGTCCAGCGACACCTCGTGCACGACGGGCACGTCCCGGCCGCCCGAACGGTAGGCCACGGACAGGGAGTTGACGGAAACGATCGAGGCCATCAGGAGCCCTCCCTGATCCGGTCGACGCCCCACGCCTTGGACAGGCCGTCGGCCGCGAGGTTGAGCCCGACCACGAGCGTGGCCAGGGCGATGATGGGAGCGAGGCTCGCCATCGGGACGACGGTGATGGCGGTGCGGTTCTCGGCAACCATCAGGCCCCAGTCCGGAGTCGGCGGGTCGGCGCCGAAGCCGAGGAAGGACAGCGAGGAGATCAGCAGGACCACCCAGGAGGCCCGCATCGCGAACTCCACGCACACCACGTCCGTGATGTTCGGCAGGATCTCCCGGCGCAGGATCGACCAGGTGCTCTCCCCGCGGGCGCGGGCCGCGGTCACGTAGTCGGCGGGGACGACCGCGAGGGCGGCGCCGCGCACGACACGGACGACCTGCGGGACGTAGACGATCGCGACGGCCAGGACGATGACCGCCGGGCCGGTACCGAGGGCGGTGACCACGACAAGCAGGGCCAGGACCGAGGGGATGGACAGGATCGCGTCCAGGACCCGGCCGAGCACGTCGTCGAACCAGCCGCCGCGCAGTGCCGCCGCGCAGCCGATGACCGTGCCGAGGGCGACGGTCAGCAGGGTGGCGGCGACGGAGACGCCGAGGGCGTACCGGCCGCCGTAGAGGACGCGGGCGAGGACGTCGCGGCCGTACTGGTCGGTGCCGGCCCAGTGCGACCAACTCGGGCCGAGGAGTGCGTGGTTGGCGTCGTTCGCGATGGGGTCGTACGAAGTGAGGAGGGGCGCGAGCAGGGCGATCAGGACGTGAACGGCGACGATCGCGAGGCCGACGATCGCCGTGCGGGAGGTGCTCAGGGTGCGCCAGGCGCGGGTACCGCGTGCGGCCATGGTCGGTGCGGTGGCGAGCGTGGTCATCGGGTCCTCCCTCGGGTGCGGAGCCTGGGGTTGAGGGCCATGGTGGCCAGGTCGGCGGCGAGGTTGCAGACGACGTAGACGACCGCGCTGATCAGGGCGATGGCCTGGATGGTGGGCAGGTCGCGGTTCTGCACGGAGGAGAGCATCAGCTTGCCGATGCCCGGGTAGTTGAAGACGTTCTCGACCACCGCGACCCCGCCGACCAGCCACGCCACGTTGAGCGCGATGACGTGCAGGGTGGGCAACAGGGCGCTCGGCAGGGCGTGTCGGGTGACGACCCGCCAGGTGGAGAGACCCTTGAGGCGGGCGGTGGTGACGTACTCGGTGGCCATCACGTCGATGACCGAGGTGCGGGCCATGCGGACGATGTACGCGGCCATCACCACGGCGAGCGCGAGCGCGGGAAGCCATACGGCGGGCAGGAGTTGGCCTACGGTGGCGTCCGGGCCGTAGAGGACGACGGCGGGGAACCACGGGAGCGCGACCGAGAAGCACAGGACCAGGACGGTGGCGACGACGAACTCGGGGACGCTCATGCCGACCAGGCTGACGGTGGAGATCAGGTGGTCGGGCCAGCGGTCGCGGTAGAGGCCCGCGAGGATGCCGAGGACGATCGAGCCGGTGACCGCGAAGAGGACCGTGATGACCGCGATCAGGGCGGAGTTGCCGAGGTACATGGACACTTCGCCGCCCACCGCCTTGCCGGAGACGAGGGAGGTGCCGAAGTCGCCGTGCAGGGCGCCGCCCACCCAGTCGACGTACCGCTCCCAGGCGGGCTTGTCGAGTTTCAGCTTCTCCCGCAGGGCGGCCACGGCGTCCGGGGTCGCGTCCTTGCCGAGGATCTGGGTGGCGACGTCGCCGGGCAGGGCCTGGACGGCGAGGAAGACCAGGATGGAGGAGAGGAAGAGGGTGCCGACTGCGGCCGCTATGCGGCGGGTTATGAAGGAGAGCATGGTCAGGCTCCCTTCAGGCCGATGCCCAGATAGTCGAACTCGAAGCCGTGCTCGGCGTATCCGCGCACCTTGCGGGAGATGCCGACGAGCCGGTCGGCGAACATCGGGGTCATCGCCCCGCCCTTCTCGATCACCAACGTCTGTGCCTCGCCGTAGAGTTCGCGCCGTTTGGTGTCGTCGATCTCGGCGCGGGCCCGGTCGAGAACCGCGTCGAACTCCTTGTCGGACCAGGCGGTCTCGTTGTAGGAGGAGCCGCTGCGGAAGATCTGGGTGAAGAGCTGGTCGACTGGCCGGCCGGTGAACCAGTAGGTGGCCATCAGCGGCTTCTTCATCCAGATCTGCGTGTAGTAGGAGTCCGCGGAGGCCGTCTTGACCTTGATGCGGATGCCGGCTCGTTTCGCCGAGTCCTGGTAGGCGAGCGCCATCGGCGTGAACAGCGGGTCGTAGGACGAGGTGTAGAGGTCCATCGCCAGGCCCTCGTGGCCCGCCTGCTTGAGCAGGTACTTCGCCTGTTCCGGATCGTGCTTGGGGTGCGCGGTGATGTGTGCGGGGTCGCTCGACGGCACGGGGTTGTCCCAGCCGGCGGTGCCCGCACCCTGAAGGGCGACCTTGACCACGTGCTCGGGGTCGTAGGCGAGCTTCATCGCCTGGCGGACGCGGACGTCGGTGAAGGGCTTCTCGGTGGTGAGCATCGGGAGGACGTACCACTGGGCGTTCTTCACGCGGGCGATGGTCGCGCGGTCCGAGGCGGCGACCACACGGGCGGTCGCGAAGTCGAGGTTGGTCTGGGAGAGCAGGTCAACTTGCCCTGCCAGCAAGGCGTTTGAGCGGGCCGACATGTCGGCGACCGAGTAGAAGGCGATCGCGTCGAGGACGGGGCGGCCCGCCCAGTGGTCGGCGTAGGCGGTGACACGGCCGGGGCCCGCCGGTGCGAACGACTCCAGCTTGAAGGGGCCGGTGCCGATGCCGGTGCGGCCGATCGACTTCGCGCTGCCGTCGGGGATGACATAGCAGTTGTAGTGCGTCAGCAGGCTCGGGAACTCGGCGTTCGGCGTCTTGAGGGGGACGACGAGGGTGTGGGCGTCGGGTGTGCCCAACTTCGCCGGGTCGATGAGCGGGGCGAGGACCGCGGCCTGCGGGGACGCCGTCGCCTTGTCGAGGATGTGGCGGAGCGTGTAGGCGGCGTCGGCGGAGGTGAAGGCGCGGCCGTTGTGGAAGGCGACGCCCTTGCGGAGGCGGAAGGTCCAGGTGCGGGCCTTGGCGTCGGTCTCCCAGGACTCGGCGAGGTCGGGGGCGAGGTCGCCGTCCGGGCCGATGCGGACGAGCCGGTTGTACAGGGCGCCCAGGTACTCGTACGCGGACAGCGAGCTGGCCGGGTCGAGGGTCTCGGCGTCGGAGGCGGGCGGCCGGGCGATGCGCAGGGTGCCGCCGCGGTCGGGGGCGCCCTTCGCGGCGGCGGCCGGCAGGACGGGGGCGGCCTCCGCCCCGGCACAGCCGGTCAGCAGCCAGGACCCGCCGAGTGCCGCCGCCGAGGCGAGGCCCGCGGTGAGCACCGACCGGCGGCCCGGGTGGTGGATGTCGGACATGTACCGACCGTCCTTGTCGCTATTCGTTCAGCTATTCGTTCAGCGGAACGATTGAGTGAAGTGCGTGAACGATAACGAGGGGATGGTTTCCCGCCAACCCTTTGGAGGCGGAAATTAACGTCCGAAACGCACTGGTTACCGGGCTGCGTCGCGCAGGGGTTGCCGGTACGGCCCGTGCGATCGCTCAGCCGGTGATCTCGCGGGCCCAGGGCAGCAGCGCCCGCTCCGCGAGGACGACGGCGTAGAAGAGCAGCACGCTCATGGCGCTGAGCAGGGCCATCGCGGCGAACGCGAGGGGGGTGTCGGCGTTGCCGCCGGAGGCCACGATGACGTAGCCGAGGCCCTGGTCGCCGCCCGCGAACTCGCCGACAACCGCGCCGACGACGGCCAGGGTGACGCCCAGGCGCAGGCCGACGAAGACCTGGGGCAGGGCCCAGGGGATGCGGAGCTTGCGGTAGGTCTGCCAGCGGGACGCGGTGAGCGAGTGGGCCAGCTCGGTCAGCTCCAGCGGGACCGAGGACAGCCCGGCCATCGTCGAGACGACCACGGGGAACCAGGCGAGCAGGGCCACCATGAACACCTTCGGGGCCGTCCCGAAGCCGAGCCAGACCACGAGGAGCGGTGCCACCGCGATCTTCGGTACGGCGTTGACGGCGACCAGGAGCGGCATGACCGCGCGCTCCACGCCCCGGGACGCGGTGAGCAGCACGGCGGTCGCCAGTCCCGCGCCGACCGCAAGCCCGAAGCCGACGGCCGTCTCGGTGAACGTCTGCCAGCTCTGCCGGAGCAGATAGCCGGGCAGCCGGCCGAAGGCGTGGACGACGTCGGGCGGCGACGGCAGCAGGAACGGCCGGATGTCGAAGGCGACGGTGATCAGCCACCACCCCGCCAGCGCACCCGCGGCCGCGAGGACCGGCGGTCCCGCCGACAGGACGCGTCTCACGCCGGGGGCCTGCGGCCGATGGTCGAGTAGGTGAAGTGGCCGCGCACCACGAGCCGCGGGTCGGTGACCAGCCGGTCCAGCTCGTCGAGTTGGGCCTCCGTCATGCCTGCCGCGAGGAACTCCTCCCGGGTCTGCGCGATGTTCCCGGCGATGAGCAGCGCGCCCGCGGTGCCGCCCGGCCAGGACCGGGAGTGGATCACGGTGTCCACGTCGGTCAGGCCCGCCTCCAGCATGGCGGCGGGCACCCGGCCCGCCCAGGTGGGGTCGTTGCCGTGGGCGGGCAGGACGCGTTCGACGAGCAACTCGTGGTAGCGGTCGACCAGTTGGGCGGCCTGCGGGGTGGGGGCCGCGAGGACCAGCTTGCGGAAGGTCGTCTCGAAGTCCTCCACCACCAGTGCGCCACCGGGTGCGAGCGCCGCCGCGAGCCTCCGGAGCACGGTCTCCCGTCCGGGCAGGTGCAGGAGCACCAGCCGGGCGTGGATCACGTCCCAGGGGCCGTCGGGCACCGGTTCGTTCTCCAAGTCGTGCACGAGCACGTCGTACGGCGGACTCGGCGGCAGATGACGGGTGTTGACGTCGGTGGCCAGCACCCGTCCCGTCGGTCCCGTCGCGCGGGCGAGCCAGTCGGCGATGCTGCCGCCCCCGGCACCGGTCTCCAGACAGCGCAGGCCGGTCAGGTCGCCGAGGGAGGACAGTCGCGAGATCGTGAACTCGTCGAGGATCGCGGGGAGTTGGCCGTGCCGGTCGGCGGCTTCCGGGTGGTCGTTGTCGAAGACGTACGAGAGGGGGGTCTCCATGTCCGTCAACTCGTCTTCATGGCGGCGAAGTCGACGACGTCCTGCGGTGTCAGCCCGGGCTGGATGACACCGGCGTTCTGCAGACTGGTGAGGGCGCGCCGCATCCGTGCCTCGGTGATCAGCCCGATGTTCTCCGCGCCCTCGGCCGTCACGGACGGGGTCATCAGCTTGATCTCCGCGGTCGCGGCGGTGGCGTCCGTCTCCGGATGCTTGGCGTGCAGCAACTTCCCTGCCTCGTCGGGGTGTTGGATCGTGTACTTCAGCGCCTTGAGCAGGGCGGCGCGGAAGCGCTTGACCAGGTCGGGTTGCTTCGCGGCGAGGGAGGCCGTGGTGACGGTCGCGTTGCCGTACAGGTCGGGCAGGTAGGTGCTGTAGGGGAACACCACGACATGCTTCGACCTGGCCTGCACGGTGGCCTTCTCGACGGTGGGCCGGCCGATCAGGAACGTGCTGAGCGCGTCGGCCTTTCCGCTGGCGAGGGCCGGGCCCAACTGGACGGGCTGGACGGCGATCCAGCGGATCTTCGCGGTGTCGATGCCGGCGAGTTTGGCGTAGCCGGGGAAGAGCAGTTGGTTCACGGAGTTGGCGGCGGCCGCGATCCGTTTGCCCTTGAGGTCCTTCGGGGTGGTGATGCCCGAGCCCTGCATCGCCATGATGGAGACGAGGGTGCGCTGGTGGACGGCGAGCACGGCGCGGAAGTCGCGGTAGCCCGTGGAGTTCTGGGCGCCCGCGGAGATCACCGCGCCCGTCAGGTCGAGGCTGGTGAACTGGGCTTTCCCGGAGGCGAGGGCCTTGAGGTTCTCGCCGGTGGCCTTTCCGAGTTCGATCTTCACGTCGATTCCGGCGTCCCGGAAATAGCCCTTCTGCTCGGCCACCCAGGCGAAGGCGTCCCGTCCCGCCGCACCGAAGGCGGTGACGTAGGTGAGGTGGTCCTTGGCCGAACTCGTGCTCTTGGAGGAGGAGTCGGAGTCACAGGCAGCGGCGGCCAGGAGCGTGGCCGCCGCGCAGAACACCGTCACCGTGCGGTACGAGCGGATCATGCGACCTCCCCGGAAGGGGAATGGGTGGGGGGACGGCGGCACTTGGTGGGGCGATATCGCCGGGGTCGCGATCCGCAAAAGCGTACGCGCGCGTGCCACAATCCAGCAGAGCGATTTTCGGTACTCCGCGCACGGCGGCCGACGGGAGTCGACGCGTGATCCAACTACGGGGTGTGTCCAAGGAGTTCACGCATCGGCGGGGTGCCGTCGAAGCGCTTCACGGGATCGAACTGGAGGCGGCCGACGGTGAGTTCGTGGCGGTCGTCGGGCGCAGCGGTTGCGGGAAGTCGACGCTGCTGCGGCTGATCGCCGGGCTGGTGGCGCCGACGCGGGGCGAGGTGCTGATGGGCGGCCGGGCCGTCACCGGGCCGCGCCCCGACTGTGCCGTCCTCTTCCAGCGCCCGGCGCTGCTGCCGTGGCGGTCGGTGCTGGACAATGTGCTGCTGCCTGCGGAGATCTCGGGCGAACGGAGCAACGGAGCACGGAAACAGGCGCTGGGGCTGATCGCGACGATGGGCCTCGACGGCTTCCAGGGACGTCTGCCGCACGAGTTGTCCGGGGGGATGCAGCAGCGGGTGGCGCTGTGCCGGTCGCTCATGCGGCGGCCCCGGGTGCTGCTGATGGACGAGCCGTTCTCCGCGCTCGACGCGCTCACCCGGGACGAGTTGTGCGCCGAGTTGCAGCGGACGCACCGCGAGCATCCGTCCACCGTCGTCCTCGTCACGCACTCGGTGGACGAGGCGGTCATGCTCGCCGACCGGGTGGTCGTCCTCACGCCCCGGCCCGGCCGGATCCGTACGGTCCTCGACATCGCGCTGCCCCGCCCACGCACCCGCACCGAGGCCGGCCAGGCGGAGCAACTGGCCCGCCGGGCGGCCGAGTTGCACGCGCTGCTGCTCGACAGCGAGAGCTGATCCCGGCCACCCCGTCCAGTCCTGCCGTCACTCCCCCGCGAAGGCCTTCTCCAGCGCGGCGAGGTCGAACTTGCCCATCGCCATGAAGGACTCGGTGGCGCGGGCGACCTTCGCCGGGTCCGGGTCGGTGATCATCTCGATGAGCCGGGTGGGGACGACCTGCCAGGACACGCCGAACTTGTCCTTGAGCCAGCCGCACGGGCCGGGCTCGCCGCCGTCGGTGAGCTTGGCCCAGTAGTAGTCGATGTCCTCCTGGTTCTCGCAGGGGATCTGGAAGGAGACCGCCTCGGTGAACTTGAACATCGGGCCGCCGTTCAGCCCGACGAACTTCTGGCCGAAGGCCGTGAACTCGACGGTGAGCACCGAGCCGGCCGGCTGCGGGGCGCCCTCGCCGTAGTGGCTGATGCGGCCGATGCTGGAGTTCTTGAAGATCGACACGTAGAGGTGGGCGGCTTCCTCGGCCTGGCCGTCGAACCAGAGACACGTGGTGAATCCGTCGGTGGTCATGAGCTCCTCCATGGGCTCCAGGGGGCATCGAACACGGTCATCTGTATCGACCCTCGCCCGGCCCGAAACTCATCGGTCGTACGGCCGGACAATCCAGGTGGCCGTTCCGCCGCCCCGAACTAGGCTCGGGCTCCATGACGTCTCCGCAGCCCGACAGCGTCCACCCGTTCCGCATCGACATCCCGCAGGCCGACCTCGACGACCTGCACGCCCGCCTCGACCGCACCCGCTGGCCCGACGAGCTGCCCGGCACGGGCTGGGCGTACGGCGTGCCGGCCGGCTATCTGCGGGAGCTGGTGCGGTACTGGCGACACACGTACGACTGGCGGGCGGCCGAGGCCGAGCTGAACGCGTGGCCACAGTTCACGACCGTCATCGACGGGTCGACCGTCCACTTCGCGCACATCCGCTCCCCCGAGCCTGACGCCACCCCGCTGATCCTCACGCACGGCTGGCCGGGCTCGATCGTCGAATTCCTCGACGTCGTCGGCCTGTTGACCGATCCGGCGGCGCACGGCGGCGATCCGGCCGACGCCTTCCACGTCGTCGTGCCCAGCGTCCCCGGCTTCGGACTGTCCGGGCCGCCGACCGACACCGGTTGGGAGGCGGGCCGGATCGCCGGCGCCTGGGCCGAGCTGATGACCCGGCTCGGCTACGACCGGTTCGGCGCGCAGGGCGGCGACTGGGGCTCGGCGATCTCCCGCGAGCTGGGCCGTGCCCACCCCGACCGGGTCATCGGCGTCCACCTCAACCTGCTGCCGGGCGCGCAGGCCCTCACCGAGCCCACCGCCGAGGAGCTGGACGCGCTCGGCCCCGAGGAGCGGGTGGACGCCCAGGAGTCCTGGCGCCGCTGGACCGCGTGGTCGCGCGAGGGCACCGGATACGCCGTCCTGCACGCCACCCGCCCGCAGACCCTGGCGTACGGCCTCACGGACTCGCCGGTCGGTCAACTCGCCTGGATCGTCGAGAAGTTCAGGGAGTGGACGGACTCGGAGGAGCTGCCCGAGGAGGCCGTGGACCGGGACCGGCTGCTCACCAACGTGATGCTGTACTGGCTGACGGGGACCGCCGGTTCGGCCGCCCGCATCTACTACGAGCGGGCCCACGCCACCGGCGCGCGGGCCGCCGCGCCCACCCTCCCGTCCACCGCCCCCACCGCGCTCGCCGTCTTCCCGGCCGAGATCCAGATCCCGCTCCGCCACAAGGCGGAGCGCACCGAGAACATCGTGCGCTGGACCAAGCTCGACCGGGGCGGCCACTTCGCCGCGATGGAGGAACCGGACCTGTTGGCCGAGGACGTACGGGCCTTCTTCCGGCAGCTCCGCGAGAAGGGCTGACCGCCGGACGGAGCGTGGGAGGACCGGCGCCCGCTCTGCTCGCGGCGAATCTGCTGAGAGCCTAGAAATCCCCAGGCCGGGGCGTTGTCGGCCGACAGTGGAGACAGGTCACGACACCCTCGACAAGGAGTGCCCATGTCTCCACTCACGGCCGGTTTCGCGCCGGCCCTCATGCCACGCGCCGAGGAGGGCGACACCCCGTCGTCCCGCTTCGACGACCACCTCGCCGCCCAACTGCTCGGGCAGCGGATCGTCTTCCTCGGCACACAGGTCGACGAGGTCTCCGCGAACCGGGTCTGCGCCCAGTTGCTGCTCCTGTCCGCGGAGGACCCGCGCACGGACATCAGCCTGTACATCAACAGTCCGGGCGGCTCGGTGACGGCGGGCCTCGCCATCTACGACACGATGCGACTGATCCCGAACGACGTCTCGACGCTGACGATGGGCTTCGCGGCGAGCATGGGCCAGTTCCTGCTGACCGTCGGCACCCACGGCAAGCGCTACGCGCTCCCCCACGCCCGGGTCATGATGCACCAGCCGTCGGCGGGCATCGGCGGCACCACCGCCGACATCGAGATCCAGGCACAGAACCTGGACCACACGAAGAAGACCATCGAACGCCTCACCGCCCAGCACACCGGCCAGACCGAGGAGACCGTCTCCCGCGACGGCGACCGCGACCGCTGGTTCACGGCCGAACAGGCCAAGGAGTACGGCATGGTGGACCAGGTCGTCGCCTCACTGGCCGACGTGCGCCCGGCCGCCTCGAAGCGACGGATGGGACTCTGACATGGGGACGTACACGATTCCGAACGTCGTCGAGCGGACCCCGCAGGGCGAGCGGTCCTACGACGTGTTCAGCCGGCTGCTGTCCGAGCGGATCATCTTCCTCGGCACCGACATCGACGACGGCGTGGCCAACGTCGTCATCGCGCAACTCCTCCATCTGGAGTCGTCGGCCCCGGACCGCGAGCTCGCGATCTACATCAACTCGCCCGGCGGCTCGTTCACTTCGCTCATGGCGATCTACGACACGATGACGTACGTCCAGGCCCCGATCTCGACGTTCTGCGTCGGTCAGGCCGCCTCGACGGCTGCCGTGCTGCTGGCCGGCGGCGACCCCGGACGGCGGTTCGTCCTGGAGCACGCGCGCGTGCTGCTCGGCCAGCCGGCCAGCGGCGGGCAGCGCGGCATGGTCTCCGATCTCGCCCTCCAGGCGAAGGAGATGGTGCGGATCCGCTCCCAGGTCGAGGAGGTGCTGTCCCGGCACACCCACCACGACATCGCCACGCTGCGCGCCGACATGGACCGGGACAAGGTGTTCACCGCTCAGGAGGCCGTGGCGTACGGCCTGGCCGACGAGGTGGTCAGCCGACGCCTCGGCCCGCTCTGAGCATCCGTCAGGCGGCCACCAGGCACAGCCCGTTGTACGGCGAACTCACCCTGCCCTGACGCCTGGTGCGGTGCTGGGTGAGTTCGCTGTGGGCCAGCGACAACAGGTCGCCGAGGTCGAGACCGAGGGCGTGGGCGGCGGCCGCGATGACCTCCGAGGAGGCTTCCTTACGGCCCCGCTCCACCTCCGAGAGATACGGCATGGAGATCCGGGCGGAGTCGGCCACATCCTTCAACGTGCGCTCCTGAGCGAGGCGTTCGCGTCGTAGGACGTCACCGACCAGGTCGCGCCACAGGGGCTCCTTGGGCGCGGGGACGGCCGGCTCCGGCAGGTGAGGGGCCGGCTCGTGCGGGCGCAGCGGGATCACGCGGGCTTGGTTCGGCGCTTGGTTGCTCACCCGCTCAGACTAAAAGCCTTGGACACGAGGGCAAAGGGATCAGCATTCTGCCCTGGGGGGAATCGCCGGAGCGAAAGGTACGAGAACGGTGCTGCGCGACACGTTCGACCGGGCGGCCGAGCGCTACGACCGGGCCCGCCCCCGCTATCCGCGCCCCCTGGTCGACGAACTGGCCCGTCTGACGAACCTCGGCCCGGACAGCCGGGTCCTGGAGATCGCCCCCGGGACGGGTCAACTCACCGTCCCGCTCGCCGAGTTCGGCTGCCGGCTGACCGCGGTCGAGCTGGGGCCGTCGACGGCCGCGGTGGCCCGCCGCAATCTGCGCGCGTTCCCGCGGGTGGACGTGGAGGTCGCGGACTTCGAGCTGTGGCGGCCGCCCGACGAGCCGTTCGACCTCGCGGTGATCGCGACGGCGTACCACTGGCTCGATCCCCGGACCCGGGTGGCGAAGGCGGCCCGCACCCTGCGTCCCGGCGGAACGTTCGCGGTCGTCACCACGCACCATGTGGCGGGCGGCACCCAGGACTTCTTCGACCGGATGCAGCGCTGCTACGAACGCTGGGACCCGGCCACCCCGCCCGGTCTGCGGAGTCCCACCGAGGACGAGACGGCGACGGACACCGGGGAGTTCGAGCGCTCCGCGCACTTCGAGGACGTCACGGTGTGGCGCGGTGCGCGGGAGATCACGTACACGACCGACGAGTACCTGGACGTCCTTCTGACGTATTCGGGTCATCTCGCCATGGACGAGCCCTCGCGCCAGGGCCTCCTGGCCTGCCTCCGCGACCTGCTGGAGACGCGGCACGGCGGCCGGGTCACCAAGCGCTACCTGCACGAGCTGATCACGGCCACCCGGACCGGGGCGTGACCTCGCAGGACGGGCCCTAGCGGCCCTCGCCGGTCAGGCGCACCACGGCGCGCACCCGCTTGCCGACCGGCACCCGTTCGACGCTCACCCGCGCGGCCAGGGCGTTGACTATCTCCAGGCCGTGCCGGCCGATGCGCTCGGGGTCCCGGGCGAAGAGGCGGGGCAGGGCCACGCTGCTGTCGCACACGGACACCGTCACCGAGGTGTCCGTGCCCTCCAGTTCCAGGATGTACGGCCCGTTGCTGTGGCGGTCCGCGTTGGTGACCAACTCGCTGACCACCAGCAGCAGTTCGCCGTCCGACCGGTCGTCGATCGTGGCGCACCACTCGGTTCTGAGCTGTTCCAGGAACTGGTGCGTGAAGTGCCGGGCCGCGGAGATGCAGCCCGGCTCCCCGGTGTAGTGCGCCGCCCGCCGCAGCGGTTCCACGGGCACGTCGAATCGAGTCGGTACCACGGCCCCGTCCCGCTGGTCGATCATGCGTGTCTCTCTCGAAGGCGGCTCTGCCGGTCTGCCGGTCGCTGTCGTACCAGTGCTCGTACCCAGCCCCACGCCCGGCAGTCCCCCCGATCAGAGTGACGGTGAACTCGTCCCCGGCGAAACCGGCGCGCTGACGGTGGACACCGACGCCGACGCGGAGCTAGCCGTCGTGTCGGAGGCGACCGATTCGGGAGCGGACGAGGCGGCCGACGACTCCGTCGAGGGCGTGTCGGGAACCAGAGGTTCGGCGGACGGCGAGGACGGCGACTCCGAGCCCGGGGACTTCGAGGAGGGAGAGGAGGGGGACGACGGCGGGCACGGGCTCGTGGACGTGCCGGGCGTACCGGGCGTTCCCGGCTTGCCGGAGGCCGAAGAGGCGCACGGCGACGGCGAGTTGGAGGACGGTGACGTCGGCGGGGACACGGTCACCGACGGGCTGGCCGGGTTCACCGGCGGCGGGGTCTTGTGGTCGTGCCGCCCCGTGTCGCCGTGGTGACGGCCGAACCAGTCGCCGCTGTGGGGGTCGTAGATCACGAAGATGTTGATGATCTGCGGGGCGGGCGTGACCACGACGACGTTCTGCGGCCGGTACGACGACCAGGTGTCGCCGGTCCGCTTCGGGGTGGTCTGCTGGGCGACGGGCGGCGAGAGCGGGTTGCCGCAGGCGCAGCGCACACGGGGCACGCCGTGGTTGTCGACGAGAACGGCGGTGCCGGCCTGGAGGACGGCCTGGTAGGCGGTGGCGGCGCCGTCGCGGTAGCCGTGGTTGGTGACGCGGGTGTCCATGCGCAGTTGTACGGGGGTGAGTGAGCGCAGATAGGCGGGCACTCCGGCGGGCTGGACGCCGACGACGGACGCGAACGCCTGATTCTTGGACGGGGCCGCCTTCAGGGCCTTGATCTGCTTCTCCACGTCACAACTGGAGACGTTCTGGGTGCCGCCGTAGAGGCCGGGGGCGCCGCCGTCGACGCCGCGGACGGCGTTCGCCGGTTCCGAGGCGGTGGGCGAGGCGGAGACGGGCGGCGCGGAGCTCTCGTTCGCCGTGGACTCCGTGAACGGGTCGGGGCCCGTCTTGGCCGCGGACTGGAGGAAGACCTCGCCCTTGCTCGCCGTGCCGGACGAGCCTCCGTCGGAGCGGGTGATGACGAGAGCCAGGACCACGGCGGCCACCACGGCGGTCGTGAGGACGGCGACGCGTGGCGCGGACTTCCACCAGGGCCGGTGCGGCTCCGGCGCTCCGGTACCGCCGCCGCCCGAGGGCTGCGAGGGCGGGCCCGAAGGCGGCTGGGAGGGTCCCGACAGCGGGCCGGAGGGCGGTCCGGTGGGGCGGCCTGAAGACGGAGGTTCGACGCTCACGAGTTCTTCTTCCCGACGCGGCTCTGGCGGCATGGACGACCATCCGGGCGATTTATGCCGCTTTCTTCACAACGCACCCATTGTGTGCTCCGGTCCCGGTCCGTCCGCAAGCCGACGCGGACGGCCCTCCCGGCGGGCGCGCTCCCCGGGCGCTGCTTAGCGTGGCAGCGTGACCCCCCGAACCCCCTCTGACCAGGCAGTCGCCCGCCACGGCTGGCTCCAGGCGCTGAGCACGGTACTGGCCGGGCTGCTCTCCATGATCGTGGTCGCCGCGCTGGGCCTGTGGGCGGCGGGCGCGGCGGACCTCCCGGACGGCGCGTTCCCCCGGGTCGTCACGGCCACGGTGGTGACGGCCGTCGGCGGCACCGTGAAACTCGCCGGGAACGCCGGCTCCCTGGCGGACACAAAGGCAGGCCTGACCGTCATCCCCCTCTCGGTGACCCTGACCGGCGCCCTGACGACCGCGACGGCTTTCCTACGACCCCTGCGGCACCGCGCGGTCGCCTCGGCCCGCGAACTGGCCGGCTGGGCCGCCCGGATCGCCGTCCTGTGGCTGCTCGGCCTGATCGGACTGGCTCTCGGCGCGCGCCAGAAGTTCTCGGTCTCCCTGGGCAACGGAGCCCTCGGCGACGTCGGCGATCTGCTCGGCGCCTCCCCCGAGGTCGGCTTCGAGGCGGACGTGCCGCAGACCGTGCTGTTCGGTCTGCTGTGGCTGGCGGGGGTGCTGGTCCTGGCCCTCCTGGTGTCCCCCGGCGCGCCCCTCCCCGCCGGCCTCCTCCGCTTCCACGCGTCGGTACGCCCGGCCGCGTACGCCGTGGTGGCCCTGCTCCTCGCCTACGTCGCGCTCGGCGTCGTCCTGGCCCTCGTCACGGCGGCGACACGCGGCAACGTCACCCAGACCTTCGCCCTGATCCTCCTCGGCATGCCGAACCTCGTCTGGCTCACCCTCACGATCGGCCTGGGCGCCACCTGGAACGGCCGGGTCGACGGCCCCTTCGGCCTGCCCATGCCCCACCTGCTGGACGAGGTCCTGCGCACCCCGGACATCTCCACCCTGAACCTGAACTCGATCGCCGCCTACGACGGCAGGGTGTGGTGGCTCCCGGTGGCGAACGCGGTCCTGCTCCTGTCCGCCGCGTTCCTGATGGCCGCCCGCTCACCGTCCCGCGTACACGCCTGGCAGCACGCCGTCCACCTCGCGGTCGCCTTCGCCCTCGCGGTCCTCATGATCTGCCTCGTCGGCCGCGTCTCCGCGCACTACGGCCTCTCCCTCCTCGGCATCGGCGACGTGGGCGGCGGCCTGTCCGGAGACCTGTTCCTGAAGCCGGAGTTGTGGTCGGCGGTGGGGCTGGCCGCGCTGTGGGGACTGGTCGCGGGGTTCCTGGGGGCGTTGCTGGCGAGGCCGGTCCACCGACACGGCGAGATCGAAATTCCCGCGCAGCCGCAACGCCCGTCGTGAGAGGGTGCGCCCACCCGAGGGAAGGGCAGACATGACATTGCCTCTCGAAGACCGCCTGGCCATAACGGAGTTGATCGCACTGCACGGCCACCTGGTCGACGAGGGCGAACTCGACCGCGCCGCCGAGGTGTTCACCCCGGACGTCGAGTACGACGTCACCGACTTCGGCCAGGGCACACTCACCGGCCTCCCCCAACTCGTGGACGCGTCCCTCGCCTTGGGCACCGCGAACCCCGTCGCGCATCACGTCACCAACGTGGTGATCGAGGAGTCGACGGAGGGGCAGGTCCGGGTCAGGTCGAAGGGACTGGGCATCAGAACGGACGGCTCGTGCGGATCGGTCACGTATGTCGACACCGTGGTGCGGGTCGGGGCGGGTTGGCGGATCTCCCGTCGCAAGGTGTCGGCACGCCGGACACCGCTGACGCCGGGGAGTTGAGCGCCCCCTCAGGGGCGCGGGGCTGTATCGATGTGCGGCTCCGCCGCGTGGGCGCGACCGGCCCCCACCGACCCGCAGCCGGTGAACAACCTGTCTCAGCTCCGCCTCCTGAACACCGGCTCGGCCCACCCGGGCGGCGCAACCACCCGCACATCCACCTCGGTCACCGGATGCCCCGCGACGACACCGCCCCGCAACTCCGTCACAAACGCCAGACAGGACTCGTACCGATCATCAGGGCTCTTCGCCAACGCCTTCGCGAAAACCCCGTCGACATGTCCCGGCAGATCCGCCCGATCCTCACTGACCGCCGGCGGCACGTCGTACTGGTGCGCCCAGAGCAGAGCCATGTCGTCGTCGCGACGGAACGGCGGCCGCCCCGCCAGGCTCTCGTAGACGACGCACGCGAGCCCGTACACATCGCACCGCCCGTCCACCGGCCGCCCCGAGATCTGCTCAGGGGCCACGTAGTCCAGCGTGCCGACGAACTGGCCGACCGTCGTGAACCCGGTCAGCGACAGCGACTTCTTCGTCAGGCCGAAGTCGGTGAGGTACACGTGCTCGGGATGGTCGCTGTCGGTGCCCCGAGCCACGAGGATGTTGCCGGGTTTCACGTCCCGGTGGACGAGCCCGTGATCGTGCGCCGCGTCCAGCGCGGACGCGACCTGCGTGGCGATGCGCACCGCCGTCGTAAGCGCCAACGGGCCCTCCCGGTCCAGGAGATGACGCAGATCGCTGCCGGAGACGTAGCGCATCGCGATGTACAGGACGCCGTCCGTCTCGCCCGCCTCGAAGACGGGCACGATGTGCGGATGGTCGATCGCGGCGGCGACCCGGGACTCGTGGGTGAAGCGTTTGCGGAAGGTGTCGTTGCGGGCGAGTTCGGGGGCGAGCAGCTTGAGGGCGACCGTGCGGTCCAGGCGCAGATCGTGGGCGCGGTAGACGACCGCCATGCCGCCGCGGCCGATCTCGCCCTCGATGCGGTAGCCGGCGATCTGCTGCCCGATCAGCTCGGAGGGGCGGCCGGAGAAGAGGCTCGCGTCACGGGCCATCGGAGCCCACGATCTGGGTGGGGGCGTGCCCGGGGTCGGCCGGTTCGGCGCGGGGGCCGTCGTCCGAGGCGTAGGTGCTGAGCCGGGTGCCGTCGCCGTACACCCAGCGCTCGTGGTCGGCGTCGTAGAGCCAGACGGACTCGCCGTCGACGACCACCCCGATCCGCAGGCCCTTGGTGCGGGCCTCGAAGGTCGCGCCGTCGAGGCCGCCGCCCGCGAGGTCCTCGACGGCGGCGCGGTAGCGGGCGATGGCCTGTTCCGCGCGGGCGAGCAGCGGGCGCGGGTCGGCGGTGCGGGTGAGCGGGCCCCCGGCCGCCGGCGGGTCCTGGGAGACCGAGATCAGATGGCGGCCGTCGACCCAGGCGGACCAGCCGTTGGAGCACAGGGCGTGGGCCCAGTCGCCGCGCCGCTCCAGCAACTGGACCGGGAGCAGCGCGTCGAGCGGCACGGTGGGGCGGGCGGGGTCCGGGGCCTCCCAGGCGGGCATCCCGTGCTCGGGGACGACGTGCGTGGGCCGGAAGTCGGCGGTGGTCGTCATCGTGGCGTCCCTATTTCCGCATCACTGCGGGTTCGTGCCGCCGCAGCAGCCGGGACACCAGGAAGCCGAAGAGCAGCGACAGCACGACCAGCATGCCCATGTTGACCAGCCACACCCCGGCCGAGTGCCGGAACATCGGATCGCCGGTCAGCTCACCCGGCACGATCCGGGCCAGCCCGATGGTGCCGGCCATCCCGCCGAGCGCCCAGCGCGAGGGCACCAGCCAGGAGAGCTGTTCCAGGCCGGGTACGCCGTGCAGTTTCAACAGGGCGCCGCAGAAGACCACTTGGACGATGGCGAGCAGCACCAGCAGCGGCATCGTCACCTCCTCCTTGCGCACCATCGCGGAGACCAGCAGACCGAGCATCATCGCGGTGAAGGACAGCAGGGCGACGGCCACGGTGATTTCGATCAGGGGCGGCATCAACACCCCTTTGCCGCCTGGCGCGTTGAGGTCGACGCCGAACAGTCCGACCAGGGTGAGGACCACGGCCTGCGCCACGGTGATCGCGCCCAGGACGACGACCTTGGAGAGCAGATACGCCGATCTGGACAGGCCGACGGCTCGCTCGCGTCGGTAGATCGCGCGTTCCTTGACGAGTTCGCGCACGGCGTTGGCCGCGCCGGTGAGCACGCCGCCGACGCACAGGATGAGCAGCGCGTTCATCGCCGTCTCCCGGGTCAGTTCGCTCCCGGCGAGCGCGCGGGCCATCGCGCCCATGACGAACGGCAGCGCGATCATGATGACGAGGAAGGTCCGGTCGGCGGCGAGGGCCGCGGTGTAGCGGCGGACCAGGGTGCCGAGCTGTGCGCCACGGCTGCGCGGCCGGGGCGGCGGTGCCACGGCGACCGGCCCGGAGCCGAGCTGGTGGGGCTGCGCGGTGGAGTTGCGGATGTACTGGCGCTGGAAGGGCGATTCCGCGAACTCCCGTGCCCAGTCCCGCTCCTGGTCCCGCTCGAAGGCCTCGAAGGCCTCCGGCCAGTGCTCGAAGCCGAAGAAGGCGAGGGCGTCGTCGGGCGGCCCGTAGTAGGCGACCTTGCCACCGGGCGCGAGCACCAGGAGCCGGTCGCACACGTCGAGGCTGAGAACGCTGTGGGTGACGACGATGACGGTACGGCCGTCGTCGGCGAGGCCGCGCAGCATGTGCATCACCGAGCGGTCCATGCCGGGGTCGAGTCCGGAGGTCGGCTCGTCGAGGAAGAGCAGCGAGGGCTTGGTCAGCAGTTCCAGGGCCACGCTGACCCGCTTGCGCTGGCCGCCGGAGAGGCTGTGCACGGGTTGCGCCGCGCGCTGTTCCAGGCCGAGTTCGCGGATGACCTCGTCGACCCTGGCCTGCCGTTCGGCCTTGGCCGTGTCCTGCGGGAAGCGCAGTTCGGCGGCGTACGACAGGGCGCTGTGCACGGTCAGTTGGGCGTGCAGGATGTCGTCCTGCGGGACCAGCCCGATGCGCTGGCGCAGTTCGGCGTAGTCGCGGTAGAGGTCGCGGCCGTCGTAGAGGACGGTGCCGCGGTCGGCGGGGCGCTGGCCGGTGAGCGCGTTGAGGAGGGTGGACTTGCCGGCGCCGCTGGGTCCGACGACGGCGAGCAGGCATTTCTCGCCGACCGGGAACGACACCTGGTCGAGGAGGACCTTGCGGCCGTGGTCGACGGCGACGGTGAGGTCCTGTACGTCGAGGGAGACCTCGCCGGTGTCGACGTACTCCTGCAACTGGTCGCCGACGAGACAGAACGCGGAGTGCCCGATGCCGACGATGTCACCCGGCCCGAGCGGGGCGCGGGCGACGGGCTGGCCGTTGAGGTAGGTGCCGTTGTGGCTGCCGAGGTCGACGATCTCGAACGTGCCGTCCGGCATGGCCCGCAGTTCGGCGTGGCGGCGGGAGACGATCAGGTCGTCGACGACGAGGTCGTTGTCGGCGGCCCGGCCGATGCGGATGGTGCGGGTGGGCAGCGGTCGTACGGTGGTCGGCTGCCGGTAGGTGCCGGTGAAGGCGGGCATGGACACCGCCGAGGGGCGTTCCGGAGCCGGGGGCGGGCGGTCGGCGAGGGTGACGCACGGGCCGTCGGCCGGGCTGCCGAAGCGGATCACGCTGCCGGGGCCGACGCCCCGCTCCTGGACGCGGCGGCCGTCGGCGTAGGTGCCGTTCGTGCTGTGCTCGTCCTCCAGCGTCCAGTGGTCGGCCTCGGGGCGCAGGACCGCGTGGTGCCAGGAGACCCGGGCGTCGTCGATGACGATGTCGCTCAGCGGATCGCGTCCCACGTGGTAGTCGTGGCTCGGGGTCATGACCGTGGAGCCCGACTCCGTCTCCAGGAGGAGTTCGGGCGCGGTCGGCACCATCGGCCGCTCTGGCATGCCCCTGATTCTACCGATTCGTCCACTCGTGCGCCCGGCCAGCGGTCAGGGGTGTGCGACGGGCGACACGTGTCAGGCGACGGGGACGACCAGTGCCGGAACGGTCCGCTGCATCCGGAGGGCGTCGACGGACTCGGCGAGCAGCTCGTACTCGGTCGTCTCGTCGCTGATGGCGATCTGCACCAGCCGGCCGGCCGCCAACTCGTAGGCCACCTGCTCCTGTTGGCCGACATCGCGGGACCATGTGCGCAGCGCCTTGGGCACGTCGGGGGCCGTGTCGGAGACCGGTACCAGGGCACCCCTGGGGAAGCGCGGGTTCTCCGGTTGCGGGTCGAGCCGGTCCGCCATCCAGGCCGCGCGGTCCCGTAACCACCACAGCGCGAGCGCCAGCGTGGGAGCACGATAGGTTCCCAGGGGCACTCCGACGCGCTGTCCGTCGCAGGTACCGTACGCGGTGACATGGCACAGGAATTCGTCGTGCACGATCACTCCCCCGTCGCGTGTCTCGAATGCCGGTCGGGCCTCGCTTTCCATGCGGCTCTGGCTGGCGGCTCGGGTGGCTCAGGTGGTGCGCACGATGGCGGATTCGCATCGTGAAGTTATGCCCTAGCAGACGAGTATGTTCACTCCTGAAACACTGTCACCACGACTTTTTAGCCACTCTCTTGGCATATTCACAGCCTTCAATGGCCGAAAAGCTTCGGAGCCCTTTTCGGGGCCCCTTTTGCGGTGGTTTCCCGCCGTCATTACCCGAGGAGTAATCGACGCTTCGTACGGTCCCCGGCAGGGTTGAGGCACCGGGTCGGCAGGAATCGAGATCCGGATCCCGACCAGTTCGAACGACCTCACTGGAGGCTGATTCACCATGTCCGCGAACACCGACCGGTACGAGAACGCCGTCGCCCGCTACTTCGAGGCCTGGAACGCGGGCGAACCGGAGGCGCTGGCGAAGGCGGTCGCCGCCGCCTGGTCCGTCGAGGGTACGTACACCGACCCGCTGGCGACAGTCTCCGGGCACCCGGAGATCGCCGGGCTCATCGCCGGGGCGCACGAGCGGTTCCCGGGGTTCGTCTTCCGTCCACTGGGTGCCGTCGACGGGCACCACGACACCGCGCGCTTCGCCTGGGAGCTGGTGAGCGTGGCCGACGGGGCGGCGCCCGTCGCCGGTTTCGACGTGATCACGCTGGACGCGGACGGCCGTATCCGCTCCGTGCTCGGCTTTCTCGACCGGGTGCCCGCCGGGGTCTGAGGGCCGGTGTCCGCGACGAGTTTTCCCCGGCTCGAAGAACGGCTCAACTCCTGGCCAGGGATTCCTCGCGGTACCGTCGCGGCGCCACCCCGACCGCCCTTTTGAAGGCATTGCTGAAGGCGCTCTCGGAGGTGTAGCCGACGGACCGGGCGAGCGCGCCGACCGGGGCCGTGTCCTGGCGGAGGGCGCGGGCGGCCAGGTTCATGCGCCAGTTCAGCAGATACGTCAGGGGCGGCACCCCGGCCGCCTCCTTGAACCGTACGGCGAACGTGGTGCGGGACATCGCGGCCGCCCGGGCCAGCTCCTTCAACTGCCAGGGGTGGGCAGGGTCGCCGTGCATCAGGCGCAGGGCGGGGGCGAGCCGGTCGTCGGCGAGGGCGCGCAGCCAGCCGGGCGGCAGCCCGTCCGCGTCGGTCAGGCAGACCCTGAGCACCTGCACGAACATGAGTTGCGCGAGCTGCGCCGAGACGAACTCCACCCCGGCCCGGCGCGTGCGCATCTCGGCCGCCAACTGCCCGATGAGCCACCGCAGTACGTCGGCCTCGGCCGAGTCGGCCCGCACATGGACGAGCTCCGGCAGCGCCCGGCGCAGCAGGTCGCCGCGGTCGCGGCTCAGGTCGATGTGCCCGGACACACAGGCCACGTCCACCGCCTCGCCCTGCCCGAGCCGCCCCATCCGGGTCTCCGGGTCCATGACGACGTCGCCGGAGTCGGTCGGCTCGACACCGGGCCGGCTGCACAGCGTGTACGGCTGCCCGCCGTCGGAGATCACGACGTCCCCCTCGGCGAGCCGCAGCGGCTCGCCGCCGTCGTCCCGGACCAGCAGACAGCCGCCCCGCACCACGGCGTTCACCTTCAGCCGGTCGCGTCCGCGAAGCTGGATGGCCCAGTCGCCGCCGGCCGTGAACCCGCCGGAGAACACACTGCGGGCATCGGCGACGGCGAGGGCGTCGGACAGGGGATCCACAGTCATGCTCGAACTATCACGCAAGTTATACGGATTCTCAAGTATTCATCGTACGGATCCGTCGACCTACGGTGGTCTCACCAGCTCAAGCTGACGAGGAGAGAGCAGACATGACCACCACCGCACAGCAGCCCCTGAACTCCGGCTTCGGCGCCGTGTCCACCGCCGAGGAGGTGATCAAGGGCATCGACCTGACCGGCAAGGTCGCGATCGTCACCGGCGGCTACTCCGGCATCGGCCTGGAGACGGCCCGCGTGCTGCGCGCCGCCGGGGCCGACATCGTCGTACCGGCGAGGGACGTGGAGCGGGCCCGGACGGCGCTGAAGGCCGTCCCCGGAGCCGAGGTCGAATACCTGGACCTGCTGGACCCGGCGTCCATCGACACCTTCGCGGAGAAGTTCCTCGCCTCCGGGCGCCCGCTGCATCTCCTGGTCAACAACGCCGGGATCATGGCGACCCCGCCGGCGCGGGACGCGCGCGGCTACGAGGCCCAGTTCGCCATCAACCACCTGGGGCACTTCCAGCTCACCACCCGGCTGTGGCCGGCGCTGGTCGCGGCGAAGGGCGCGCGGGTCGTGGTGCTGTCCTCGCGGGGCATCCGCTTCGCCGGCGTCGACTTCGACGACCTGAACTTCGAGCACCGGACCTACGAGCCGTTCCTCGCCTACGGCCAGTCGAAGACGGCCAACGCCCTCTTCGCCGTCGAGGTGGACCGGCGCGGCAAGGAGCACGGCATCCGCGCCTTCGCCGTGCACCCGGGCCTGATCATCGACACCGGGCTGGTCAAGCACATCGACCCGGCGATGCTCCAGGCCGCGGGCGCGCTCGACAGCGCGGGCGAGCCGATCCGCGACCCGGAGCGGCAGATGAAGACCGTGCAGCAGGGCGCGGCCACCAGCGTCTGGTGCGCGACCAGCCCGCGGCTCGACGGTCTCGGCGGGGTCTACTGCGAGAACGTCGACATCACCCCGCTGGTGACCCCCGAGAACGAGGCCGCCTGGGCCACCGGGGACACGATCCCGGGGGTGCTCTCCCGCGCCGTGGACCCGGAGGCGGCGGCCCGTCTCTGGGAGGTCAGCGAGCGGCTCGTCGCCTGACGGTCGCGGAGCCGCTCACGCCCCCACGGTCGCGATGCGGCTTACGGCCTGACGATCGCGTCGATGCGGGCCAGCTCGTCGGCGTCGAAGTCCAGGTTGCGGGTGGCCGCGACGCTGTCCTCGATCTGCTGCGGGCTGCTCGCGCCGACCAGCGCGGAGGTCACCCGGCCGCCGCGCAACACCCAGGCCAGGGCGAGCTGGGCGAGGGTCTGACCGCGTCCCTTGGCGATGTCGTCGAGGGCGCGCAGTCGGCCCACCAGGTCCTCGGTGACGGCGTCGGAGTTCAGGAACGGGCTGTCGCTCGCCGCCCGCGACCCCTCCGGGATGCCGTCGAGGTAGCGGGCGCTGAGCAGCCCCTGCTCCAGCGGGGAGAAGACGATGGAGCCGACCTGCAGCTCGTCGAGGGCGTCGAGCAGACCCTCGTCCTCGGGGCGGCGGTCGAGCATCGAGTAGCGCGGCTGGTGGATGAGGAGCGGGGTGCCCAGCTCGCCCAGGATGCGGGCGGCCTCCCGGGTCTGCTCCGCCGAGTAGTTGGAGATGCCGACGTAGAGCGCCTTGCCCTGCTGGACCGCCGAGTGCAGGGCGCCCATCGTCTCCTCCAGGGGAGTCTCCGGGTCGGGGCGGTGCGAGTAGAAGATGTCGACGTAGTCCAGGCCCATCCGGCTCAGGCTCTGGTCCAGCGAGGACAGCACGTACTTCCGCGAACCCCACTCGCCGTACGGGCCGGGCCACATCAGATAGCCGGCCTTGGTGGAGATCACCAGCTCGTCGCGGTACGGCCCGAAGTCCGCCTTGAGCGCCTCGCCGAGGGCGGACTCGGCGGCGCCGGGCGGCGGGCCGTAGTTGTTGGCCAGGTCGAAGTGGGTGACGCCGAGGTCGAAGGCGCGGCGCAGGATGGCGCGCTGGGTGTCGACCGGGCGGTCGGGCCCGAAGTTGTGCCACAGGCCGAGCGAGATCGCGGGGAGCTTCAGACCGCTGCGTCCGGTGCGCCGGTAGGGCAGGTCCGCGTAGCGGTCGGGGTGTGCGGTGTACAACGCGACTCCAGAGGGGTTGGCACACGGGATACCGGTTCCAGGGAACCGTCGTCCACTCTGTCCGACCTGCGGGCAGTGGTCCAACAGAAGAATCCGATGGAATTCAGCGGTTACGCTTCTCAATCATGGAGCTGCGTCATCTTCAGCATTTCATCGCCGTCGCCGAGGACCACCACTTCACCCGGGCGGCCGAGCGGCTGATGGTGTCCCAGTCGGGTCTTTCGGCGTCGATCCGCGCCCTGGAGCGGGAGTTGCAGACCCCGTTGTTCGTGCGCACCACGCGCCGGGTCACGCTCACGGAGGCCGGCCGGGCGCTGCTCGGGGAGGCGGAGCGCATTCTGGCGCAGGTGCGGTCGGCGCACGAGGCGGTGGCCGCGGTGCAGGGCGTGCTGCGCGGCACCCTCGCGCTGGGCACCGAGCAGTGCATCGCCGGGGTGCATGTGGCCGGGCTGCTCGCCACGTTCCGGCGTCGGCACCCGGATGTGGAGATCCGGCTGCGGCAGGCGGGCTCCGGGGCGCTGGCGGAGGAGGTCGCGGCCGGGCGCCTCGACCTGGCCTTCGCCTACCGCACCCAGGCGGACACCGACCAACTGCGCTCGGTGTCGATCACCAGTGAGCCGATGACCGTGCTGTGCCATCCCAGCCACCGGCTCGCGCGGACCGGTGCGGCGGTGACTCCGGACGACCTCGGCGGCGAGGTCTTCGTCGACTTCCACCCGGACTGGGCCTCGCGGCGCACCACGGACGCCGTCTTCGCCGCGGCGGGCGTACGCCGGACCGTCGCACTGGAGGTCAATGACGTGCACAGCCTCCTGGACCTGGTCGACGAGAACCTCGGTGTCGCGGTGGTCCCCCAGCACTTCCGCCACAAGCGCGAGTCCCTCACCGCACTCCCCCTCAAGGGGACCGGCGAGGAGGTGTACGAGACGGTGGCGCTGCTGCCGCCCCCACAGGCCACCAGTCCGGCGGCAAGGGCGCTCATGACACTCCTCGAAACCGGGACTCCGGCCGCGTGAGAGACGGCGATGCGCAATGGTGGTCGTATGCATGCCAACGACATCCTCATTGACGCGTACGGCCGCGTCCAGGAAGAAGTCCATGCCGCACTCGACGGCCTGACACCGGACCAACTGCACGCACGCGTGGCCGCCGACGCCAACTCCATCGCCTGGCTGGTCTGGCATCTCACCCGCGTCCAGGACGACCATGTCGCCGACGCCGCCGGCCTCGACCAGGTGTGGCTCACGCAGGGCTGGGAGAAGCGCTTCGGCCTCGATCTGCCGCCCCAGGACACGGGATACGGCCACACCTCCACGCAGGTCGGCAAGGTGCGGGTCGAGTCGGCCGGGCAACTGACCGGGTACTACGACGCCGTGCACGAGCAGACCCTGGAGTATCTGCGCGGGCTGGCCCCGGAGGACTACGAGCGGATCGTGGACGAGCGCTGGGACCCGCCGGTCAGTCTCGGCGTACGGCTGGTCAGCGTCCTGTCCGACGACCTGGAGCACGTCGGACAGGCCGCGTATGTGCGGGGGCTGCTTCAGAGCGCGGAGGCGTAACCCGGCAGGACGACGTCCTCGATGAGGGCCTTGCGCTCGTCGTACGGGACGAACGCGCTCTTGAGGGCGTTCACCGTGACCGTGCGCAGGTCCTCGACCGTCCAGCCCGCCTCCTCGACCAGGAGGGACATCTCGCGCGTCATCGTCGTACCGGACACCAGTCGGTTGTCGGTGTTGAGGGTGACGCGGAAGCCGAGGTCCTTCAGGGCGGTGATCGGATGCTCGGCGATCGAAGTGGCCGCGCCCGTCTGGAGGTTGGAGGTCGGACACATCTCCAGGGCGATACGGCGGTCCCGGACCCAGCCCGCGAGGCGGCCGAGCTTGCCGTCGACGATGTCCTCGGTGATGCGGACGCCGTGCCCGATGCGCTGGGCGCCGCACACCTGGAGCGCCTGGTGGATGCTGGGCAGGCCGTGCGCCTCACCGGCGTGGATGGTGAACGGGACGCTCTCGCGGCGCAGGTGCTCGAAGGCGGCGAGGTGGTCGGCGGGCGGGAAGCCGTCCTCGGCACCGGCGATGTCGAAGCCGACGACACCGGCGTCCCGGAAGGCCACCGCGAGGGCGGCGGCCTCGCCGACCCGGTCGAACATCCGCATCCCGCACAGCAACGTCCGCACCTGCACCGGCGTTCCGGCCGCAGCGGCCTTGGCCATACCGGCCGCGAGCCCCTCCTGGACGGTCTCGACGACCTCGCTGAGCGTGAGCCCGCCGTTGGTGTTCAGCTCGGGGGCGTAGCGCACCTCGCCGTAGACGACGCCGTCGGCGGCCAGGTCGAGGACGTACTCCTCGGCGGTGCGCAGCAGGCCCTCGCGGTTCTGCAGCACGGCGAGGGTGTGCTCGAAGGTGGCGATGTAGCGCACCAGGTCACCGGAGTTGGCGGCGTCGAAGTACCAGGCGGCGAGCTCGTCCGGGTCGGTGGTCGGCAGGGTGTGCCCGACCGTTTCCGCGAGCTCCACCACGGTGGCCGGGCGCAGGCCGCCGTCGAGGTGGTCGTGCAGCACGGCCTTGGGGAGCCGGCGGATGGTCTCGGAGTCTATGCGCGTAGAAGTCATGTGCGGTCGTTCCTCGACGGTTCTCGGGTGAGCGGGTTCGGGTCAGGCGGCGGGCTGGAGCAGGTCCCAGCGGTTTCCGTACAGGTCCTGGAAAACGGCGACCGAGCCGTACGGCTCGTGGCGCGGCTCCTCCAGGAAGGTCACGCCCGCGGCGAGCATGCGGGCGTGGTCGCGGGCGAAGTCGTCGGTGTGCAGGAAGAACCCGACCCGGCCGCCGGTCTGGTCACCGACCCGGCCGCGCTGGTCCTCGCCCTTGGCGCGGGCGAGCAGCAGTCCGGTACCGGAGCCGTCCGCACCCGGCGGCGCGACGACGACCCAGCGGGAGCCGTCGGGACGCGCCTCGTCCTCGACGAGCCGGAAGCCGAGGGCTTCGGTGTAGAAGCGGATCGCCTCGTCGTAGTCGTCGACGACGAGGGTGACCAGGGCGATACGGCTCATCGGGGGGTCTCCGTGCGGGTTCCGGTCGGCGGGATTGACGGGTGACGTTATACGTAAAACTTCTCGCGCGCCAGTCGTATTCCGGCGCACCGGCCCACCGGACCCACGGGGCTTCGCCCCTCGCCGACGGTCACCCCTCGCCGGACTCGAGAAGGTCGCGCAGCACCCGCTCGTCGTCGGGGCTGAGCTGAGCGACGAATCGGGCGAGCACCGTCTCCCGGTCGCCGTCCCGGTCGAGTTCCGTGTGCATACGGCGGGCCGTGAGCCCCTGCGCGTCCTGCACCGGGAAGTAGGCGTAGCCACGGCCCTGGCGCCGGCGGTCCACGACACCCTTGTCGTGCAGCCGGGTCAGGATCGTCGTCACCGTGGTGCGGGCCAGGCCCACGCCGAGGCTCACCTGCACCTCCCCGGGGGTCTGCGGGTCACCGGCGGCCCAGAGGGCGGCCATGACGGTGGCCTCCAGCTCACCCGCCGGTCGGCGTTCGTCCTTCTCGTCGGACATGGGAACGATCCTCACCCCGTCTTCGTCTACAGTCCGGTAGACCGTCTACAGAATTGTAGTCACTCGGGTGCCGTCTCGTCACCGCGCCCGTGTGCCCGTCTCCGCCCGCCCATTATGGAAGGACCGTCGACGATGACCGCAGGGCTTCGCACACTCGTCCCCGCGCGCGTGTCGACGGGCTTCCACGGATACCGGCGCTCCGCCTCCGCCCAGGCCCTACGACGGAAGCGCGCCACGATGCGTCCCCTGGCCGCCGGGGCTCCCTCGGTACCCCGTCTGCTCGCCCTGCTCCGCCGCCACCTGGGCCGGGCCGTCGCCGTGACGTACCTCGCCGCGGCGGTGCTGCCCGGCCCCGGCCTGCGGCTGAGGCACCCGCACGCGACGGGCATCGCCGAACTGCCGCCGCGGGCACCCCAGTTGCTCCTCGCCCTGGTCCTGTTCGGGGCCGGCCTCCAGGTGCCGCTGCGTGAGCTGCGATGGCTGTCACGGCACCCGGACGCACTCCTGGCGGGCCTCGCGCTGCACCTCGACGCCCGGGCCGGTGCCTCGGTGACGCCGGCCCGCGGGATGAACAACTGCAGCGCGAGCGCGGTGCTGATCACGACGCCCCTGCCCGACCGTCCGCACAACCTGCTGCCGGTGCCGGCGTACGGACTGCTGCAGAAGGTGGCCGCCGGGCGGGTGGTCCGTACCGGACAGGAGGCGAACCCCGCGCCCGGCGGCATCGGGTAGCCGTCGGAGGGGCCGGAGCGACCCCCGGACGCGGCCGTGAAAGGCTGGAGATCACGTACGGACCCGCATCGACCACCCCCATCGAGCACCGTCGTACAGGAGTTGAGCGCCATGTCCTCCGAGCTGCCGAAGTCGACCGGAGCCCCGGCCCGTCAGAACGTCACCTTCCCCAGTGCCGGGGGCACCGCCCACGGCTACCTCGCCCTGCCGCCGTCCGGGAGCGGGCCGGGCGTGATCGTCATCCAGGAGTGGTGGGGCCTGACCGACCACATCGCCGACGTGGCCGACCGGCTCGCCCAGGAGGGCTTCGTCGCGTTCGCCCCCGACCTCTACGGCGGGAACGTGGCGCACGAGAGCGACGAGGCGCTGCGCATGATGCTGGCCCTCCCGGTCGCCCGCGGTGTCGAACTGCTCTCCGGCGCGGTCGGCCATCTGCTGTCCCTGCCCGAGGTCGCCTCGGACACGGTCGGCGCGGTCGGCTTCTGCATGGGCGGCGGCTTCGTCCTGTACCTCGCCGCGGCCGACCCGCGCGTGAGCGCGGCGGTGCCGTTCTACGGCGTGATCCAGGGCGAACTGCCCGACTTCTCCGGCCTCAAGGCGCAGATCCTCGGCCACTACGGCGAGCTGGACGAGAGCATCCCGGTCGCGGGCCTCGACGCACTGCGCGAGCACATCCAGAAGCAGTCCGGCATCACCGCGGACCTGCGCCTCTACCCGGCGAACCACGCCTTCTTCAACGACGGCCGCCCGGTGTACGACGCCGGCTCCGCCACCCGCGCCTGGGCGAGCACGGTGCCGTTCCTGCACGAGCAGTTGGGCTGACGCCCCGCCGCCCTCGGGCCCAAGTCCTACGACTCCGGCCCGAGGCGCCGGGCGGACGCCGCCGGTAGCGTCCCGGGCATGAAGATCACCGTGCCGCCTCGCGGCCCCGAAGAGCGCCGGCGTGACGTACTGGCAAGGCTGGAGCGGGAGTCGGACATCTGGGTGGCCTCGGCGGACACCGACGGGCTGCCCTGTCTGGTGCC
Source organism: Streptomyces sp. NBC_01478 (assembly GCF_036227225.1). Lineage (GTDB taxonomy): Bacteria > Actinomycetota > Actinomycetes > Streptomycetales > Streptomycetaceae > Streptomyces. The sequence continues at coordinate 1,302,137 of NZ_CP109444.1, forward strand.
GCTGTGGTTCGTCTGGGACGGGCAGGCCGTCTGGCTGTCCACCCGGGCCACGAACCCCACGGGCCGCAATCTGAGCGACGGGCGGCGGACCCGGCTCGCCTTCGCCGACACCCGGGACGTCGTGCTCATCGACGGCGAGGCGACGGCCTTCACCGACCGGGACGTCCCGGCTTCCGCGGCCGACTCCTTCCACGCGAAGTACACCTGGGATCCCCGCGCGGACCGCGCGCCCTACTCCTTCTTCCGGATACGGCCGCTGGCCGTCCAGGCGTGGCACAAGCAACGCGAGCTGCCCCAGCGCCATCTGATGCGGGACGGCATCTGGCTGGTGTGAGCCCCGCCCTCGCTCAACCGGCCTGCCGGTGCAGTTCGTCGAGCCGGGACAGTTCGTCCTCCGTGAGCCGGATCGCGCCCGTGGCCACGTTCTCGGCGAGGTGGTCGGGGTTGCCCGTGCCGGGGATGGCGAGGACGTGCGGACCCTGGGCAAGGGACCAGGCGAGCCGGAGCTGGGCGGGGCTGACACCGTGGGCGTCCGCGATGGCCAGCACCTCGTCGTCGTGGGCGGTGGTGGCACCCTGCGGGCCGGCCGCCCCCGCGATCGCGAAGAACGGGACGAAGGCGATGCCCTGTTCCCCGCAGATCCGCAGCATGTCGTCGGTCTCCGGGCTGGACGAGTCGAGCCCGAACCGGTTCTGCACACTCACCACCGGCGCGATCTCCTGCGCCTCGGCGAGATGCCGCGGCTCGACGTCGGAGATCGCGAGGTGCCGGACCAGCCCCTCCTCGCGGAGTTCGGCGAGCGCGCCGAAGTACTCGGCGATCGAGTCCTGCCCCATCCGGCGCAGATAGACCACGTCGAGGTGGTCGCGCCCCAACTGCCGCAGGTTCTCCTCGACATGACCGCGCAGGTCGTCGGGGCGGGCCGAGGTGCTCCACTCCCCCGCGTAGTTCCGGTAGGGGCCGACCTTGGTGGCGATCACGAGGTCGTCCGCGTAGGGGGCGAGCGCGGAGTTGATGAGTTCGTTGGCCGAGCGCAGGGACGAGAAGTAGAAGGCGGCCGTGTCGATGTGGTTCACGCCGAGCTCGATCGCCTTGCGCAGCACGGCGATCGACCGCCCGCGGTCGCTCGGTGTCCCGAGGTTGAAGGCTGCGCTGCCCGTCAGCCGCATCGCGCCGAAGCCGATGCGGTTGACGGTCAGGTCGCCTAGTTTCCAGGTGCCCGCGGCGGCCGCGGTGATCTTCTCCGAAGTCATCAGCGGAGTTTCGCACACACTCGCGGCCCGCCCGCCCGCACTTTACGGATACGTGTAGCCGTTCAGGGAGTTGACGGCGGAGGCCGGGTCACCGAGGTCGTAGCGGTCCACGGCGAGGAAGTTGGGCTTCTTGCGGGCGGCCGGCTGGCAGAACCGCTGGGCCCGGTCGAGGACCTTGGTGTTGTCGGTCTGCGCCGTCCCGGCGATGGTCGCGTCCCGGAAGTGGTTCATGACGAACAGCGGACGGAACCCCGCATACGTCTGGGTCAGCGGGACGTTGAGGTCGCTGCCGTACCAGCGGCTGTAGCAGGACCAGTCGGAAGAGCTCGCGCCGGAACCCATGGACCAGTAGTTCTCGACGGTCCACTCGCGCTGGTACATCACGCCGAAGCTGTCCCGGGTCAGTCCGGCGGACTCGTCGGAGGCGCGGCTGTGGTCGGTGAAGATCAGCAGCCGGTGGTTGGCGGCGATCAGGTCGGCCAGCTTGGGCCAGCCGTTCTGCTTCACGCCGGTCTGGTCGGGGCGGTACAGCACGTCGTACAGGCCGTTCACGCGGGCGAGTTCGCTGCGCAGAACGCCCGGGTCGACGTAGTCCTCCAGGAAGACGGTGACGAACTGGTCGGGGTGTGCCTTGAGGAAGTCGACCATGCGCTGGAGGTCGACGTTCAGGGCGACGGGCTTGCTGACCAGGGTGCAACTGTCGTGGCAGAGGATCGCGCCGTCGGAGGTCTGGTGGATGTCCAGCATGAACCCCCGTACGCCGTCGGAGAGTTGCTGGTTGATGCCGCGGGACTGGTTCGGGAAGAAGTTCACGAAGGGCGGCGCGAAACCGCCGTCGACCCCGTTGGCGTAGGCGTTGTGCGCGGTGAGGAACGTGACCTGGTCCAGGGTGCGTTGGTCCTGGGCGGGGATGGGCTTGGTGGGTGAGGTGATGGGCGTGAGGTACCAGGAGGCGAGGCCGCCGGAGGAGCCGATGGCCAACTGGGCCGGGTAGTTGGCGCCGGAGGGCTTGGCGCCCACCGTCAAGTAGCTGTCCGCGCCCGGGACTTGGAGCGTGTACTGGTCGCCGCCGGTGGGCGTGATCTGCCAGGCCGCGTCCGCGCCGGTGCAGGCGACGGTCTTCGCCTGGCCGCCCGAGCGGCCCAGGCAACTGCCGGCCGTGTCGGTGCTCTCCAGGACGTACGAGGATCCGCTCGTCCGGAGGTTCCACTGCTGGTGGTCCTCGTTGCCCTTGGGGTTGTGCTGCTCCACCGCTCCCCCCTTGTCGGCCGCGTTGAGCCCGGTCGTGGCGCTCTGGACGTAGTAGGTGCCCGGGGCGGGGACCGCGTCGGCGGCTCCGGCCGGTGGAGCGACGATCGCCGCCGACAGCGCGACGGCGACGGCGAGCAGGGCGTGGGGGGTTCGCATGGGTGCCCTTCGGTTCGAGTGTGGTCAGGCTCATGACACCGAAAAGGTGATCGGGCCACACCCAAGCGCCTATGGTCTGAACCAGTCAAGAGGCGTGACCGGTCGGCGGAGTGAATGGCGGAGGACGGGACGCGGTCAGCGCGTTTTCCTCAACTGCCGCCAGGCCAGGTAGTGATCGAGGAGGGTCTCCTCCAACGGCCGGTAGTCGATGCCCAGTTCCTTCACACCGCGCCGGTTGTCGACCGGGAAGCTGATCCCGAGGTGCTTGCGGATGTAGTCCTGGGTGAGCCCGAACGCCGGGCCCAGGACGCGCACCGGCCAGTGCGGCAGTCCGTGCCGGGGCAGCCGGTAGTCGCGCGGGAAGCGCTGCCGCAGGGCGCGTGACATGTCGAGGAAGGACGCCATCCGGGTGGCCGCGACGATGTAACGGCCGTGCGCGTCGGGGTTTTCCGCCGCCGCGATGTGCGCGCCCGCGACGTCCCGCACATCGGCGACGGTGAAGCGGAAGTCGGGCGCCCCGTAGAAGAAGTAGCCCTTGAAGAGCTCGTCGAGGAGGAACAGGCTGCCGGAGTCGGAGGCCGGGGTCAGTGAAGGGCCCAGGATCAGGCCGGGGTTGACGGCGACCATGCGCCAACGGCTCTGCGCCTGCGCGGCGTCCCAGGCGGCGCGTTCGGCGACCGTCTTGGCGTAGTGGTACGGGTTGTTCTCGACCGTGCTGGTGGTGTTGAAGTAGTCCTCGGAGAGGGTCTCGTCCCTCATCGCCCGTACGTCGACGTAGTCGCCGAAGATCGCGCCGACCGTCGAGGTGAACACCAACTTCTCGACGGCGGGCGTGCGTTCGATGCCGGCGAGGACGTTCCGGGTGCCGGTGAGCGCGGGCTCGACGACGTCCTTGTGACCGTCCTTGATCTTCTCCGGCATCAGGAACGGCGAGGCCACATGGAACACCACCCGGCAGCCGTCCATCGCCGCGTCGAAGGAACCCGCCGCCAGCAGATCGGCCTCGAACAGCTCCAGTCGACCCGGGAACTGCTCCTGCATGGCCCGCAGCGGCGCGACCTTCGCCGCGTGGCCGAGGGACCGCACGGTGGTGTGCACCCGGTAGCCGCGCTCCAGCAACTGCCGGACCAGATGGCTGCCGACGAATCCGCTGCCGCCGGTCACCAACACCGTCTCGCCGCCGACACTCATTCCTGGCTCCGATCACCCGTGGCATCCAGCGCGCACGCTACAACGGTGATCGGTCCCGGGTCAGCGCTTCGGCCGCCACGGCCCTCAACTCCCGGCCCCTGTATAGGCGGCCGTCGTCCGGTCGGCCGCCGCACGGGCCACCGGCTCGTCCTCGCCGCTCGCCACGTTCGCCGCGAACCACGCCTCGCTGCTCGCCGTGACGAAGCGACGGCCCTCCTCGGACGCCAGCCAGGCCATGGCGTCCTCGGGCTTCACGGCAGCGTTGCCCGACAGGTTGCCGTCGAGCCCCAGCAGGATCGAGTCCCAGCCGACGCCCACCGCGCCGGGCCCGAACTCGGCCCACTTCGTGTCGTCGACATGGGCGATGTGCTCCAACTCGAAGCGCGTCCCGTCGCCCTCGGGCGTCAACCTCAGCTCGATCCAGCTCACTTCACCGCCGAACTCCCAGGTCGCGAAAAAGCCGTTGGGCGGGTCGCAGCGCTCGACGGTGCCGCCCGCGTTGCCCTGCAACTGGTACTTCCCGCCCAACCGCAGTTCGCCGGTGACCGGCAGGAACCAGCGCGGGATGCGCTCGGGGTTGGTGCAGGCGTCCCAGACGTCGGCGACCGGTGCGTCGTAGGACTGGCTCACGGTCACCACGCGGGCCTCGCCGGCCTGGAATTCGCGGCGGCCGACCTTGCGGGTCACGGCGTTGATCTGATGGGTCACGTCAATCATGGGGTGCTCCTTGACTCGTCGGGGCTGTCGTCGTCCGCCTCACGAAGCCGGCGCTCGCGCTTGCCCCGGGCCAACTCGGTTGCCAGGGCGTCCAGATGCGGGGTCCAGAAGCGACGGAAGCGGTCGAGCCAGGCGTCGATGTCCCGCAGCGGCTCGGGGTCGACCGCGTACAGGCGCCGGGTGCCCTCCGGCCGCACCGTCGCGAAACCGCTCTCCCGCAGCACCTTCAGATGCTGGGAGACCGCGGGCTGCGTGATCCCGAACTCCCGCCGGACGACCTCGCTGACCGCACCGGCGGGCTGCTCGCCCTCGGCGAGCAGCTCCAGGATGCGGCGGCGCACGGGGTCTCCGAGCACATCGAAAGCGTGCATGCGACCCAACGTATCACCAGTCACTTATATAAGCGACTGGTGATACACAAGAAGCAGGGTCAGGCCAGCGGCTTCTCCAGCAGGGCCTTGCGGTGGCTGAACGTCTCGATCGAGTAGCGGCCGTGGTAGTTGCCCATACCGCTCTCGCCGACACCGCCGAACGGCAGGTCGGAGACGGTGAGATGGGCGAGCGGCAGGCCGTAGCCGACGGCGCCCGAGGAGGTCTCGGCGGCGATCCGGGCGCGGGTGTCGTCCGAGTCCGTGAAGACGTACAGGGCGAGGGGCTTGTCGCGGTCGTTGATGAAGTCGATCGCCGCGTCGAGGCCGGGGACGGTGACGATCGGCAGGATCGGGCCGAAGATCTCCTCCGCCATGACCGGGGCCTTCGGGTCCACGTCGGCGAGCACGGTCGGCGCGATGTACTTGTCCGTCCGGTCGCTGCGTCCGCCGACGACGACCCGGCCGGAGTCGAGCAGCCCGGAGAGCCGGTCGAAGTGGCGTTCGTTGACGATACGACCGTACTCGCCGGAGGTCTGCGGGTCGGCGCCGTAGACCTTCTCGACGGCGCTCGCCAGCAGGGGTTCGAGCGCGGCGGCGGTCTCCGGGTCGGTCAGCACATAGTCCGGGGCCACACAGGTCTGGCCGGCGTTGAGGAACTTGCCGCGCGCCAACCGGTCGGCCACGACGGCGAGATCGGCGTCGCGGTCGACGAACGCCGGTGATTTGCCGCCGAGTTCGAGGGCGACCGGGGTCAAGTGCTCGGCGGCGGCGCGCAGGACGATACGGCCGACGGCGCCGTTGCCGGTGTAGAAGATGTGGTCGAAGTGCTCGGCGAGCAGGGCCGTGGTCTCCGGGATGGCACCCTCGACCACGGCGACCGCGTCGGTGTCGAGGTACTCGGGCACCAGCCGGGCGATGGCCGCGGAGGTGGCCGGGGCCAGCTCGCTGGGCTTGAGGACCACCGCGTCGCCCGAGGCCAGCGCGCCGACGACCGGGGTGAGCAGGAGCTGCACCGGATAGTTCCAGGGGGCGATCACGAGGACGACGCCGAGCGGGTCGTACTGCGTCCAGGCGGTCGCGTCCGTGCCGAGGTGGGCCGGTACGGGGGCGGACTCGGGGCGCAGCCACGCGTCGAGGTGGTCGAGGGTGTGGTCGATCTCGCGGATCGTGAAGCCGATCTCGGTGCGCTGGGACTCGGCCGCGCTCTTGCCGAGGTCGGCGTGGAGGGCGGCGGCGAGGTCGTCGCCGTGCTCCGTGAGCAGCTCGCGCAGTCGGCGCAGTTGCGTGGTGCGCCACTCGACGGGCTTGGTGCGGCCGGTGCGGAAGGTGGCGCGCAACCGGGCCACGATGTCGGCGGGCTGCTCGGGACTGGACTGGTTCACGGTGCCTCGCTGCTGGTGCGTGGGGGTTCTGGACGGTCAGGTGTATATAGCAACCATTCTTGCACCGGGAAAAATTCCGGTGCGCACATGGTCACCCTCCGCCTCACGGCTGTCACATCCGGACGAGTTCCCGGCGGCGCCGTTCCAGATAGCCGCGCTCCGCCGCGCTCTCGGTCCGGGCGATGGCCGCTTCGTACGCCCGCACCGCCTCGGTGTCGCGGCCCAGGCGCCGCAGCAGATCGGCGCGTACGGCGTACAGGACGTGGTAGTCGTCGAGGTCCAGCGCGTCCACGAGCTCGAGCGCCTTGCGCGGACCGTCGACCTCGGCGACGGCGACGGCCCGGTTCAGGGCGACGACCGGGCTCGGGGCGAGGACCATGAGCTGGTCGTAGAGCCGGAGGATCTGTCCCCAGTCGGTGGCGTCGGCGGTCGACGCGTCGCTGTGCACGGCGTTGATCGCGGCCTGGATCTGGTACGGCCCCGGGTTGTTCAGCCGCAGACACCGCCGGACGAGTGACTGGCCGTCGGCGATCAGCTCGCCGTCCCACCGGTCGCGGTCCTGTTCCGGCAGCGGAACCAACTCGCCGTCCGGGCCCGTCCGTGCGGCCCGGCGCGACTCGCTGAGCAGCATCAGTGCGAGCAGGCCGGCCGCCTCGGGCTCGTCCGGCATCAGCTCGGACAGGAGGCAGCCGAGACGCAGGGCCTCGGCGCAGAGTTCGGGCGAGCCCGTGTAGCCCTCGTTGAAGATCAGGTAGACGACGGCAAGGACCCCCTTGAGCCGGTCGGGGAGGTCGGCGTCGCGAGGCACTCGGTACGGGATCCGCGCGTCCCGGATCTTGGCCTTGGCGCGGACGAGGCGTTGGGCCATCGTCGGCTCGGGCACCAGGAAGACGCGGGCGATCCGGGCGGTGGTGAGCCCGCCGAGCAGCCGCAGGGTGAGCGCGACCTGGGCCTGGGTGGCGAGCGCGGGGTGGCAGCAGGTGAAGATCAGACGGAGCCGTTCGTCGCGCACGGGACCCTCCTCGGCGGGCGCGTCGGACGCGTACAGCAGGGCGGCCTCGCTGTGCCGGGCCTCGCGAGAGGACTCCCGGCGCAGCCGGTCGACCGCGCGGTTGCGGGCGGTCGTGATGATCCATCCGGCCGGGCTCGGCGGCACACCGGTCTCCGGCCACTTCTGTACGGCCGTGGTGAAGGCGTCCTGGACCGCTTCCTCGGCGAGGTCGATGTCGCCGAGGAAGCGGACCAGGACCGAGACCGCGCGCCCGTACTCGGCACGGAAGACGGCCTCGATGTCGGTGTCGAACGGCATCAGTCCTCGGACGTGTTCATGAAGGGGCGCACCTCGACGGGCAGCGTGGTGGCCCAGATCGCCCGCTTCCCCCACTCCAGTGCCGCGTCCAGGTCGGCCGCCTTGATCAGGCAGAGCCCGCCCAGATACTCCTTGCCCTCGGCGTACGGGCCGTCGGTGATCAGCACGTCGCCGTCCTTGGGGCGCAGCACGGTGGCCGTCTCCGGGCCGTGCAGTCCGCCGGCGAAGACCCAGGCACCGGCGGCCTGGAGTTCGTCGTGGAAGATCTCCAGTTTGCGGACGATCTCGGCCATCTCGTCGGGCCCGGGCATCTCTCCGTCGGTCGGGGTGATCACGCTGAGCAGGTAGTGCTGCATGACGTCCTCCATGGCACAAGGGGTTCTCGAACCCTCCGGCGGGTTCTCTCACCTCCTACACGAACGCCATGGTCCCGGATCGACAGCGCGTCTCAGGAGACCGGCAGGATTTTCTCCGCGCTCTCGTCCCCGCCCGGGTGTGCGGGCTCCTGGTCCAGAGCCGCCGTGAGCCGCGCGAGCAGTCGTACGAGATCGCCGTGGTCGTCGATCGCGTCGAGCAGCCGGGTCTGGTCGGCGAGAAGGCGGTGGGCGGCACGCTGGTGGAGGGCGCGGCCGCGGGCGGTGAGATGGAGCAGGACACGGCGTCGGTCCGCCCGGTCGGGGCGGCGAAAGACCAGATTGTCGGCGACCATCCGGTCCACCAGCTTGGTCAGACTCGGGGCGGGCATCAGGACCTGGTCGGCTATCTCGGTCATCGGATGCCCCTTGCCGTCCGCGATGACCGACAGGACGCGCCACTGCTCCACCGAGCAGTTCTCTTCGGCCAGCATGGCGGCCATGCGCAGGCCCATCCGCCGCTCGGCGTGACTCAGCAAGTGGGCGAGGCCCGGCGACGGTACGGACGACATTGCCGCTGTCCTTCCGGTAGGTCTACTGTGCGGTTCAGATTACGAGCCTCTGCGAGGGCGCCGGGGCCGGGACCGGTTTCCGTGCCCTCACGCCCTCACGGAGGTGGTCTGGTGCATCCCCTGCCGCCCGGGCGGATCAGCGGCCCGGTCAGGACTCTGGTCGTGGCGCTGGTCGTACCCCTGCGGGGTCCGGCGGGCGTCTTCGGCCCGTCCTGCGAACTGGCCGCGCAACTCGCCGTGGAGGAACTCAACGCCATCGGCGGGGTGTTGGGCCGCGAGGTCCGGCTGATCGTGGTGGACGGCGGCGCCCCGGCTGAGCAAGTGGCCGCCGAGGTCGAGGTGTTGGTGTCGATGCGCGCGGTCGACGCGGTGGTCGGCTGGCACACCTCGGCGGTCCGCAAGGCGCTGGTGCCGCGCATCGCGGGCCGGGTGCCCTACGTCTACACCGCGCAGTACGAGGGCGGCGAGCGCACGCCCGGGGTGTTCCTGACCGGCGAGACCGACGCGGCCCAACTCCTGCCCGCCATGCGCCTGTTGGCGGAGGAGACGGGCGCGCGGCGCTGGTGCACGGTGGGCAACGACTACGTGTGGCCGAGAGTCACCGCCCGGGCCGCGCGCCACTACGCCCGGGAGTGCGGTGGCCGGGTGCGCGACGAGATCTTCGTCCCCCTGGGCACCTACGAGTTCGGCCCGGTGCTGCGGCGCGTCGAGCGGTGCGAGGCGGACGCCGTCCTGATGCTGCTGGTCGGCGACGACGCGGCACGCTTCAACAGGGCGTTCGCCGCCCACGGGTTGCACCAGCGGTGTCTGCGGCTGAGCACCCACATGGACGAGAACATCCTGCTGTCCACCGGCGCGGAGGCCACCGAGGGACTGTGGGCGGCGGCCGGCTACTTCGAGACCCTCGCCACCGCCGAAAGCCTTGATTTCAGCGGGCGTTACGCGGCCCGCTTCGGCGTGGAAGCACCCGTCGTGGGCAGCCTCGGCGAGTCGTGCTTCGAAGGCGTACGACTGCTGGCGGCCCTGGCCGAGCAGGCGCGGTCGCTCGATGTGGGCACCATGTGCGCGGTCGGCGGCACCGTCTCGTACGAGGGCCCCCGGGGCGTACTGCGTCTGCACGGCAATCACCTCCGTCAACGGCTGTACCTGGCACGGGCGGACGCCTTCGACTTCGACATCGTCGCCCAACTCTGACCTCCCCCACCCGCTCGAAGGGAGGCTACCTTCCCTCAGAAATAGTTTCCACAGGAAGCATTGATTAAATCTACGCGCGTCGCCAAAAGAATTTTGAAAGCTCTTCCATTTAAAACAGGCGAAACGGCCGGGAAACAATTCGGCGTGACTCTTCCGTCCAACTCCCCCGGGCCGTCCGGGAGATGACCACACCCGTGGAAGAAGGAAGTGTCGTGACGGAGATCGTCGACAAAGAGGCGCCGGCAACGGCAGCCGGACGGACCTACAACGACTGGGCGAAGAACGACACGCTGGAGGACTACTCGCTGCGCTACGCGCCGAAGTCCTTCCGCCGCTGGACGCCGTACGTGGTGGCCACCACCGCCCTGGGCGGTATCGCGTACCTCGCCGACTTCGCCATCGGCGGCTCGATCGCGATCTCGAACGGCTTCTCCAGCGCCATGGTGGCGATCCTGGCGGCGGCGGTGACGATCTTCCTCACCGGCATCCCGATCTCGTACTACTCGGCCAAGTACTCCATCGACATGGACCTGTTGACCCGGGGCGCCGGCTTCGGCTACCTCGGCTCGACCCTCACGTCGGTCATCTACGCCAGCTTCACCTTCATCTTCTTCGCCCTCGAAGGCTCGATCATGGCGCAGGCCCTGGACCTGGGCCTCCATATCCCCCTGGCAGTCGGCTACTTGATCTGCTCGCTGATCATCCTGCCGCTGGTGATCTACGGCATGACCGCGCTCTCCAAGATGCAGGTGTGGACCCAGCCGGTGTGGCTGGTCCTGATGGTCGCGCCGTTCGTGTCCATCGCGATCCAAGAGCCGGGCAAGTTCTCGGAGTTCACACACTTCGCGGGCAACTCCCCCACAGGTTCCGGCATCAGCATGCTCGGTGTCGGCGCGGGCGCCGGCGTGGCGCTCTCCCTCATCGCGCAGATCGGTGAGCAGGTCGACTACCTGCGCTTCATGCCCGACAAGACCCCGCAGAACGCCAAGAAGTGGTGGGGCGCGGTGCTCTCCGCCGGTCCCGGCTGGGTGGTCCTCGGCGCGGCGAAGCAGATGGGCGGCGCCTTCCTCGCCTTCTACATCGCCGGCAGCGTGGGCCTGGCCAAGGCCAACGAGCCCATCCAGCAGTACGTGTCCGGCTTCAAGACCTTCGCCGCCCCGGTCGCCCTCGGCCTCGCCACGTTCTTCGTGATCCTGTCCCAGGTGAAGATCAACTCGACGAACGCGTACTCCGGTTCACTGTCCTGGTCGAACTTCTTCTCCCGCCTGACACACCGTCACCCGGGCCGCGTGGTCTACATCTTCCTCAATGTCGGCATCGCGCTGGCCCTGATGGAGGGCGGCGTCTTCGGCTTCCTCAACACGGTGCTCGGCTTCTACTCCAACGTGGCGATCGCCTGGATCGGCGCGGTCGTCGCCGACCTGGTCATCAACAAGCCGCTCAAACTCAGCCCGTCCTACATCGAGTTCAAGCGCGCCCACCTGTACAACTTCAACCCGGTCGGCTTCGGCTCGATGCTCATCGCGTCGGCCGTCTCCATCGCGGCGTACTTCGAGGCGTTCGGCGACTACGGCAAGGCGTACTCCCCCTTCATCGCCCTGTTCCTGGCGATGGTCCTCTCGCCCCTGTTCGCGTACCTCACCAAGGGCAAGTACTACATAGCCCGCCTCGACGACCTCGCGGAGCCCCTGCTCGACGCGGACGGATACCCGTCGGCCGTCATCCTCAACTGCACCGTCTGCACAACGGACTTCGAGCGCCCCGACGTGGCGAACTGCCCCTTCCACTCCGGCCCGATCTGCTCCCTGTGCTGCAGCCTGGAGAAGGACTGCCACGACTCCTGCAAGAGCGCCCCGGGTGCCACCGGCCCGGTCGACCTGGCGATGCCCGCCGTACGCTCGGCGGACTGACCACCGCATTGCCACCGCTCCGGCCCGCGTCCCACGACACGGGCCGGAGCGTCACGCGCGGCCAACCCTGCACCGGTCGGCAGAATCACCCGCATGACCGCGCACTCCCTCGTCACTCGTGCCCGCCACCTCGCGGACGACCTCCTCATCCCCCACGCCGAACAGGTCGACCAGGAGGGCGTCCCGCCGACCCACATCGAGGCGATCAAGCACTCCGGGCTCCTGGGCGTGAACGCCCCCGTGTCCTACGGCGGCTCGGCGGCACCCGGCGCGGTGGCGAGGGATACGGCGGAGATCCTGGCCGGGGCATGCTGCTCCACGTGGTTCGTCCAGACCCAGCACCACACGCCGGTCATGACGCTGGCGAAGAGCGAACTGCCGGTACGGGAAAGGCTGTTGGGACCGCTCGCGCGAGGCGAGCTGCTGTCCGGGGTGGCGTACGCACATCTACGGGCGTACCCCCGCATCCCCGTACGGGTGACACGGGAGCGGGGCGGCTGGCGGTTCGACGGCACGGTCCCCTGGTACACGGGTTGGGGCCTGAACGACGTGATGCTGCTCGCGGGGGTGACCGACGCGGACGAGGCGCTGTTCGCGTTCACCGAAGCGCGGGAGCAGCCCGGCCTGCGGCCCTCGGCCCCGATGCGGCTGGCGGCGCTCACCGCGTCCCGGACCGTGTCGCTGGAGCTGGACGGCCTGTGGCTCCCCGAGGAGGCGGTGGCCCTGCGCGCGCCGTACGCGGAGTGGGCGAGGACCGACCGCCCGAAGCCGACGAACGCGTCACCGGCGGTGTTCGGAGTCGCGGAGGCGGCGCTCGCCCTGCTGGACCAGGACACCGCGGGCCCACTCCGCGCCCGCCTCGGCGAGGTACGCGAGCAGGCCTACGCCCTGGCCGAACACCCGGCGCCGCACGAGCACTTGGCCGAGCGGCTCGCCCTGAGGACACAGGCGTACGAGGTGCTGATGACGGCCACGACGGCAGCCGTGGTGGCCGGGGGCGGCAGATCCCTGGCATTGACGAGCAGGGCCCAACGCCTCGCGCGCGAGGCCCTGTTCCTGCTGGTTCAGGGCCAGACGGCGGAGTCGAGAGCGGCCCACCTGAAGGCACTGGCCGACTCGTAATTCGCTTGACCCGGCCGCGGAGCGGCGCTGCACTGTGGCTGGCAGCACGGGACGTGGTGCCGGTATCTCTGGGAGGCAGCGACAGTGGTGGAGATCCGTCCCACGACCGACGACGACCTCGACGTGTTCGTCGACACGCTCCACGCCGCGTTCGGGCTCTTCCCGGAAACCCCGACCGAAGGCGGCGGTCTCTGGTGGTCGGCGCTCGAGATCGACCGCTGCCTGCTCGCCACGGCGGCGGACGGACGGCCCGTCGGCACCGCCGGCGCACACTCCTTCGAGCTCACGCTGCCCGGCGAGACCGTCGTCCCGGTCAGCGGGGTGACCGCCGTCGGCGTCCTGCCCTCGCACCGACGCCAGGGCGTACTCAACGCGATGATGCGCCACCAGCTCACCGAGCTGCGGGCGCGCGGGGAGTCCCTCTCCGTGCTGCTGGCCTCCGAGGCCCTCATCTACCGCAGGTTCGGCTACGGACCGGCGACCTACACCCAGCGCCTGACGGTGCCGCGCCACCGGGCCGCCCTCACCCTTCCCCGGGCGCGCGGCACGGACGGCGAACTGACCACCGGCTCGGTCGAGTTGCTGCGCCGTGCCGAGTGCGGCGAGATCCTGGAGGAGGTCTACGACCGCTACCGCCGAGCACAGCCCGGCGCGCTCTCCCGGCCGCACCGCTGGTGGGCGCTGCGCGCGGGGCAGCCCCCGATCTCTCCGAAGCCTCGCTACGTCGCCGTCCACCGTGACGCCGACGGGGTCCCGGACGGGTACGCCAGCTATTCGCTCGGCGAATCCCAGACCCTGACCGTGGACGAGACCATCGCCACCGATGACGCCGTCTTCACGGCTCTGGCCCGGTTCGTGCTCGGCCACGACCTGGTCGGTCAGGTCGTGTTCAAGCATGTCCCGCCCGGCCATCCGCTGCGCTGGCAGCTCGCGGACTTCCGCGCCGGAGAGGTGGGCGGCGACACCGACTGGCTCTGGGTGCGGCTGCTGGACGTCCCGCGTGCGCTGACCGAGCGCGGCTGGTCGACGGACGGCGAGCTCGTCCTCGACGTCGACGACCCGTTCCTCGGCGAGCACGGCCGCTACCTGCTGACCGTTCGGGACGGCAAGGCCGACTGCGTCCCGACGGGCCGGGAGCCCGACCTGTCCCTGGACATCAGCGACCTGGGCTCGGTCTACCTGGGCGGCACCGCCCCGAGCACACTCGTGCGGGCCGGCCACATCCGGGCCCACCGCCCGGACGCACCGGCCCTCGCCGATGCTCTTTTCCGGGCCGATCGCGCCCCGCACTGCCTGCACTGGTTCTGACCACGGCTCAGCCCGCGAACGGCACCTGTGCCCCAGCGGGCTTCCGGTCGCCGACGGGGTGCCGCCAGACTCCCTCCGCGGCCAGCCTCGGCAGCACCCCTTCCCCGAACCAGTACGCCTCCTCCAGATGCGGATACCCGGACAGCACGAACTCCTCGATCCCCAGCGCCGCGTACTCCTTGATCCGCTCGGCGACCTCCTCGTGGCTACCGACCAACGCCGTCCCCGCCCCACCCCGTACCAGCCCGATCCCGGCCCACAGATTGGGATGGATCTCCAGCCCGTTCCGACTCCCGCCGTGCAACGCCAGCATCCGCTGCTGTCCCTCCGATTCACTCCGCGCGAGCCCCGCCTGCACGGACTTCACGGTCTCGGAGTCGAACCCTTCGAGCAGCCGGTTCGCCTCGGCCCAGGCCTCCGCGGACGTGTCCCGCGTGATCACATGCAGCCGAATTCCGAACCGAAGCGTCCGTCCCTCCTTCGCCGCCAGCCCCCTGATCCAGGCGATCTTCTCGGCGACCTGGGCGGGCGGCTCACCCCAAGTGAGGTACACGTCCACGAACTTGGCGGCGATCTCACCCGCGATCGGCGACGACCCCCCGAAGTACACCTCGGGCACCGGCTCGGGCAACCGTGCCAGTTTCGCGTCCTCGACGCGCAGATGCTCGCCCGCCAGATCGACGGTCTTGCCGTCCCACAACTGCCGTACGATCTCCAGGAATTCACCGGTACGGCGGTAACGGTCGTCCTTGTCGAGGAAGTCCCCGTAGGCCCGCTGCTCGTGGCTCTCGCCTCCGGTGACGACGTTGAGGAGCAGCCGTCCGCCGGTCTGCCGCTGGAACGTGGACGCCATCTGCGCGGCGAGCGTCGGCGAGACGAAGCCGGGCCGGAAGGCGACCAGGAACTTCAGGCGTTCGGTGTTCTGGCTGACCATCGCGGTGGTCAGCCACGCGTCCTCGCACCAGGCGCCGGTGGGCGTGAGGGCGCCCACGAAACCGAGGTCCTCCGCCGCGCGGGCGATCTGGCTCAGGTAGGCGACCGTCGGCGGCCGGTCCCGTCCGGAGACGGTGGCGGGGGTTCCGTGACCGCCGCCCACGACATGGCGGCTGTCTCCGTTGGTGGGGAGGAACCAGTGGAAGGTGAGGGACACGTGGGGTCTCCGATCCGGTCTGTCCTGAAGGTGGGTTAGAGGAGGCCGTGGCGGGGTGGCCTGGTGCCGTTGAGCACGTATCTGCCGATGTGCTGGATCTTCCAGCGGGCCGGGTCGTGCAGGGTGTGGGTGCGGGCGTCCCGCCAATGCCGGTGCAGGTTCAGCGAGTTGAGCGCCGAGCGTGTTCCCGACACCTCGAACAGCGCGCCCGCCACCTCCACGGCGGCCTGCGCCGCGTACACCTTGGCCGCCGCCACCGCGACGGAGGCCTCCGCCGCCGAGTCGTCGCTCAGTTGGCCGCGCGCGGCGTCCACGGCGCGGGCCGCCTGGATCAGCAGCGCCTCGGACGCCCTTACCTGGAGGGCGAGTTCACCGAACCGCTGGATCAGCAGCGGGTCCTCGGCGGCGGTCTCGACCCCGCTCTCGAACCAGGGCCGGCTCTTCGTCCGGACGAACTCGGCGGCCTCGGCCAGCGCTCCCCCGGCGATCCCGGCGTCGATGGCGGCGTGCAGCAACTGGGCTATGGCGCCGTGGAGTTGGGGACCTTCGAAGGTGAGGTGGTGGGGCAGCACCCGGTCGGCAGGGACGGCGACGCCCTCCAGCCGGACCGTGCCGCTGGCCGTCGTACGCTGGCCCATTCCGTCCCAGTCGTCGACGACCGTGACGCCTTCGGCGCCGCTCGGGACGTAGGCGACATGGAGGTTGTCGTCCTCGGTGCGGGCGAGGACGGGGATCCAGTCGGCGAAGAGGGCGCCGGTGGAGTAGTGCTTGACGCCGGTCAGGCGGTAGGAGCCGTCGGGCTGACGTGTCAGCCGGGTGCGGATGTCCTGGACGTGTTTGGTGCCGGCCTCCGACTGGGCGTTGCCGAGGCGGCGGCCGGCGAGCAGTTCGGCGAAGAAGAACTTCCGCTGGTCCGGGGTGCCCTGACGGCGGATCACATTGACGTAGGCGAAGTGGCTCTGCGGGATCTGGGCGAGGCTGCCGTCGGCGGAGCCGAGGAGACGGAAGATCTCGGCGAGGGTCTCCGCGCTGACGTCGGCGCCGCCGTATTCTGCGGGCACGGTGACGGCGAGCAGTCCGGAGGCGGAGAGCCGGTCCAACTCGGCGCGCGGGAGCCTGCGTTCGGTGTCGCGAGCGGAGGCCCCGGCCCGGAACTCGTCGGCCAGCGCGGCGGCGAGGGCGAGGGCCTCGGCGTCGTCGGCGATCACATGCGCGGTCCCGCCGGTGGTCTCGTGGGCGGTCATGCCGATCAGCCCGCCGCTGCCAGGAGCGGGGTCCGGCCGAGGGCGGCCGAGAACTGGTCGACCACCTGGGTGAGCGCCTCGGTGGCGGCGGGGGCGACGGTGAGCGAGCCGTCCTCGTGGGCGGTGATGTCCTTGTCGAGGGTGAACCAGCCCTGGACTATGTGGGCCGCGCCCATGGAGTTCAGCACCGGGCGGAGCGCGTAGTCGATCGCCAGCACATGGGCCGTTGACCCACCCGTGGCGAGCGGCAGCACGGTCTTGCCGGTGAGGGCGTACTGCGGGAGCAGGTCGAGCAGCGCCTTGAGGACTCCGGAGTAGGAGGCCTTGTAGACGGGGGTGCCGACGACCACTCCGTCGGCGCGGGCGAACAGTTCGGTGGCCTCGACGATGGCCGGGTGGCGGAAGTCCGCGCCGAGCAGGGCCTCGGCGGGGACGGTGCGCACGTCGAGCGGGATCACCTCGTGCCCGTGGGCGATCAGCCGCTTGTCCAGATGGCGCAGGAGCCGGTTGGTGCGGGAGGAGACGGAGGGGCTGCCGGAGACGGACAGGACGGTGGCCATGGGTCCTCTTTCTGGTCTGCTGCGGGGGCGATCAGGCGGGCACGGAGACGGACTCGGGCTCCGCGTCCGGGAGTTGAGCCTCCAGTTCACGTACCAGCGGCAGCACCCGCTTGCCGAAGTACTCCACCTCCTCGTGGTAGTGCAGGAACCCGAGCAGGAGAAGGTCGACGCCCAACTTCCGGTAGGCGACGATCCGTTCGGCGATCTGCTCCGGGGTGCCGATGAGCCCCGTGCGGAAGCCGTCGTTGTACTGCACGAGGTCCTCGAACGTGGAGTCCTGCCACATGCCCTTGCCATCGGCCGAGGACTGTCCGGCCTGCTTCACCGCGGCGCCGAAGCCTTCCACGGCCTCGTGGTCGGCCTTGGCGACGATCTCGCGGAGCGTGTCGCGGGCCTCGGCCTCGGTGTCGCGGGCGATGAGGAAGCCGTTGAGGCCGAACTTCGGTGCGGTGCGGCCGACTTGGGCCGCCGAGCGGCGTACGTCGGCGATCTGCTCGGTGACGCCGTCGAAGTCCTTGCCGTTGGAGAAGTACCAGTCGGAGACGCGGCCGGCCATCGCGCGGGCGGCGGTGGAGTTGCCGCCCTGGAAGATCTCGGGGTGGGGTCGTTCGGGGGTGTTGAGGGGCTTGGGCTTGAGGGAGAAGTCGCGCAACCGGTAGAAGTCACCGGCGAGTTCGGTGTGGTCCTCGGTCCAGATCTGGCGCAGGGCCTGGATGAACTCCTCGGAGCGGCGGTAGCGCTCGTCGTGCTCCAGCCAGGGTTCGCCGAGGGCGGTGAACTCGCCTTTGAACCAGCCGGACACGACGTTGACGGCGAAGCGGCCGTTCGACAAGTGGTCGGCGGTGGCGCCGAGTTTGGCGAGGACGCCGGGGTGCCAGAGGCCGGGGTGGACGGCGGCGATGACCTTCAGGCGCTGGGTGGCGAGGAGGAGGGCGAGGCTGAAGCCGGTCGACTCGTGCTGGAACTCGGCGCCGTAGCTGGCCATGTAGCGGACCTGGCTGAGCGCGTACTCGAAGCCGTTGTTCTCGGCGAGGACGGCGAGTTCGCGGTTGTACTCGTAGCTCCAGTCGGTGCGTTGCTCGATCTTGCTGGTGACGAGTCCCCCGCTGACGTTGGGGACCCAGTAGGCGAATTTCACGGGCGCGGCGGGCATGCGGAACTCCTGTTGCGGAGAGTTTTCGGGCACGCCGAATTCCTGGCACACGAAATGGCATGCGAAAGAACGGAATTCAGGCGGGGAGGGAGAGACGGCGGCGGATCACGGGACAGCAGTGACGGGGATCAGGCCGCGGTGCAACAGGAGGCGCTGGAGACGCGCGCGAGGTCGACGTGGCGTCGCCGCGTGAGGTCCAGTCGCATCATCATGCCGTCGATCGTGGCAGCCGCCTGTGGGGAGCGTCAAGGAAAACCCGACCGGTCTCGTATCGCGGACCATTGAATTTCACGAAGGTGTGACAGGGAAACCCTTGAACAGCCCGGGAATTCGGCCGCATTCTGCGGGCATGCGGACCGAACAACTGGAATACATCGCGGCCGTGACCCGGCTCGGCTCGCTGCGCCGGGCCGCCGAGGAACTGCGCCTGTCACAGCCCGCGTTGAGCGAGACCGTGCGGAATCTCGAACGGGAACTCGGCGTCGATCTCCTGGAGCGCAAACGGTCCGGCGCGACGATGAGCGCGGAGGGCCGGGAGCTGCTGCCGAAGATCGTCGATGTGATCGACGCGGTGGACCGGCTGCGGGCGGCGGCGGGCGAGCAGCACCGGATCAGCCGGATGGTGCGGGTGGGCACGGTCAACGCGGCGACCGTGCCGCTGCTGTTGCCCGTTGTCCGGGAGTTCCGCGCCGAGCATCCGCTGACCCAGGTCGAGGTGGTCGGCGCTCAGCAGACGGACATCCACCGGGCGCTGTCGGAGGGCGGGTTCGACCTCGGGCTGGTCAATCACCTGGACGGCGACGACATGCCGGCCGACTTCGAGTCCACCGAGCTGCTGTCGGGGCTGCCGGTGGTGTGCGTGCGTCCCGACAGTCCGCTCGCGTCCCGGACGACCGTCACGGTGGACGACCTCCTCACCGAGCCGCTGATCGGTATGCGGTCCGGCTATGTGATGCACCGCTATGTCCACCGGCTGCTCGATGGGCGGGGTCCCGCTTTCGCGTACTCGACCGACGGCGCCGAGATGGGCAAACTCATGGTCGCGGAGGGGCTCGGGGCGACGGTCCTGCCCGACTTCAGCGTGGTCGGGGATCCGCTGGAGCGGCTCGGCGCGATCACCTGCCGGCCGATCGCGGGTGACACGGCCCGCGTCCTGCTGATGCTGCGCCGGCGCCGCGCGGAGTCCGTACCGCAGGCGGCCGGGGATCTGCACGAGGCGTTCGTACGCCGGGCGCGGGAGCTGAGCGAGGCACGCGCCTGAGGCCGCCGGGGCCTCTCCGACAATTCCCGTCGCGCCCCGAGGACGTCCGCGCGGGATCAGTCCTCGTCGCCCACCGGGACCACCACGAGGAACGCGTCGGACTTCAGGTCCATGACGACGCTGGCGGCCTGACCCTCGGCGCGGCGCCGCGCCGCGAACTCTTCGGCGGGCCATGATCCGCGCGGAGCCCCCGCCGGAAACCTCTCCAACACCTTCGCGCCCATGTCCGCAGACACCTCCAGCATCGACCTTCGGCTCCCCACGGGAACCGTCGTACCTGTTCACCTGCCCGCGATCGACGCCTGCATGCCAAGTGCCTTGCCGCGCCGGGAGCACGTACGTCCGTCGGGTGACAGCCGCATCCGCCGGGCGCTTCGGACCGGAAGCACCTCACGCCCCCTTCTCCCGTCTCCCGGAGTGCGCACCATGAACGTCTCGGTCGTCCTGTTCACCTCGGACCTGCGTCTGCACGACCATCCCGCGCTGCGCGCCGCCGCCGAGGCCCGCAAGGTGGTGCCCCTCTTCGTGCACGACCGGGGTGTGGCGGATGCCGGCTTCGCCGTACCGAACCGGCTGGCGTTCCTCGCCGACTGTCTGCGCGATCTCGACGCGGGCCTGCGCGAACGGGGCGGCAAGCTGGTGGTCCGCTCCGGCGACGTGGTCGGCGAGGTGTGCAAGGTGGCCGCCGAGACGGACGCCGACGAGGTGCACCTGGCGGCGGACGTCAGCGGCTTCGCGCGGCGGCGCGAGCAGCGGCTGCGGCGGGCGCTGGAGGCGGAGGGCCGGCGGTTGCACGTCCACGACGCCGTGACCACGGCCGTCGCGCCCGGCACGGTGACCCCGGCCTCCTCGGACCACTTCGCGGTCTTCACGCCGTACTACCGGCAGTGGTCCGGACAGCAACTGCGCGCCCCGCTCGCCGCGCCGCGCACCGTGCGGGTCCCGGACGGTGTCGGCTCCGAGGAGCTGCCCGCGCGTGCCGGGGTCGCGGGGCTGTCGCCGGGCCTGGCGACCGGCGGGGAGACGGAGGGCCGCAGGCTGCTGAGCCGGTGGCTGCGAGGCGGCATCGCCGACTACGAGGACCTGCACGACGCCCTGGCCGCGGACGCCACCTCCCATCTCTCGCCCCATCTCCACTTCGGGACCCTCTCCCCCGTCGAACTGGTCCACGGGGCACGGAAGTTGGCCGGCCCGGGCGCCGAGGCCTTCGTACGGCAGCTCGCGTGGCGGGACTTCCACCGTCAGGTGCTGGCGGCCAGGCCCGCGGCCGCCGGCGCCGACTACCGTACGAAACACGACCGTTGGCGGTCCCAGCACGCGGCCCGCGAGGACATCGCGGCCTGGAAGGAGGGCCGTACCGGCTATCCGCTGATCGACGCGGCGATGCGCCAACTCCGCCACGAGGGCTGGATGCACAACCGGGGACGGCTGCTGACGGCGAGCTTCCTCACCAAGACGCTCTACGTCGACTGGCGCGTGGGCGCCCGGTACTTCCTCGATCTGCTGGTCGACGGCGATGTGGCGAACAACCAGCTCAACTGGCAGTGGATGGCGGGCACCGGCACCGACTCCCGCCCCAACCGGGTGCTCAACCCCCTCACGCAGGCCAAGCGGTACGACCCGGACGGCGCGTACGTCCGCCGCTGGGTGCCCGAACTCGCCGAGCTGGACGGGCCGTTGGTGCACGAGCCGTGGAAACTCAGGGGACTTGACCGTGCGGCGCTCGGAGACTATCCGGATCCGATCGTCGAACTCGCCGACGGGCTGGCGCGTTTCCGGCGAGGCCGGTCACGAGACTGAGGCCCCGTACGCCCCCGCCAGGAGGTCCACGGCATCGGTGAGCGTCGTCGGCCGTACCGCGCCCCGCGCCGAGGTGCCGGACCAGCCGGGGCCGGCCAGCACCACCGAGGGCTGTCGTCGGGCGCCCCGCACTCCCCAGCGGAGATCGGCGAGCTGCTGGGCCAGCGACGGGATGGCCGTGGAGCGCGCCTGTGCCCACAGGACGACGCCCGCCGGTCCCAGCCGCCGTACCGCGGCGGTGAGCGCCTCCGCGGGTACGGCGGCGCCGAACATCCTTGTGGGCAGGCCGAGTTCACCCAATGCGGCGTTGAGTGCCTCGATCGGCAGGGTGTGCTGTTCGCCGGGTACGCAGGCCAGGAGGACGGGCGAGGCGTCCACCTGTCGCTCGGGAAGCGGGGTGCGGCGGCGCAGGGCGGTGGAGACGTGCCAGGACAGCAGGTGCTCCACCTCGACGTAACGGTCCCCGGACGAGGCCCACTTGCGTCCCACCGCGTGCAGGGTCGGCACCATCACCTCCTGCCAGGCGACGACGACGCCGTACCGGCCGACGGCATCGGCCAGTTGACGCTCGACGGCAGGTGCGTCGAGGCGTACGGCGGCGCGCGCCAGACCGCGGCTCTCCTGGCGCACGTCCCCGAGGGGCAGCGCGCCGGGGGCCCGCGAGGCTCCGGGCGCCCGGCTCGCCGCCGCGTGCGAACCGACGGTCCCCTTCGCCTTCCGCGCCGCCTCCGCAGGCGGCACGCCCGACGCGGTCAACCGGCACATCGTCTCCAGCAGTGCCACGTCCCGCGAGGTCCAGCGCCGGTGCCGGCCCTCGGCGCGGAGCGCGGGTCCGATGCCGTAGCGACGCTCCCAGGACCGCAGCGTGGTCGGCGCCACGCCCAGCTTGCGGGCCAACGCACCGGTCGTCAGGGGCACTTGGGCCGCCGCCCGATCGGCCGCGTCCCCATCGGCGGGCAATTCGCTCATCCGGTGACTATACGACGCACAAACGATGCGAGTTGAGGACCTTGATCCCCGGCTCCCACGATGGCCGCACCGGGATGTTCCCGGCAGACCCCCGAACCGCCGTGGCCCGACGTCCTCGACCGGGGCGGTCGCCGTCCGACGCGAGGAGCCGCAGTCATGAGCCCGCAGCCCGGCGCCGTCCGCCCGATCCCGGCGGCGGAGTCGCCGACCGACGAGGAGCTGGCCCGGGGGCTGGTCGCGGGCGACGAGGACTGCCTGGCCGTCGCGTACCACCGCTGGTCGCCACTGGTGCACGCACTGGCCCGGCGCTCACTGGGGGACGCCGAGGAGGCCGAGGACGTGACCCAGCAGGTGTTCCTCGGAGTGTGGCGCGGGCGGCAGGGTTTCCGCCCCGAGCGCGGGGCGATCGGCGGCTGGATCGTCGGTATCGCCAGACGCAGGATCGCCGACGCGCTGTCCGCCCGCACCCGTCGCCTGCGTCTCGTGGCCGCCGCCGGGTCGTCCCTGATGCTCGACGATCCCGCCGCCCGGAAGCCCGAGCCGGCTCTCGATCGCGTCCTGGTGCTGCGTGAACTCGCCAGGCTGCCCGCGCCGCAGCAGCGGGTCCTGCGGCTGACGTACTACGAGGACCTCACCCAGACCCAGATCGCGCGGCGCACGGGCTGGCCGCTCGGCACGGTCAAGAGCCACGCACGACGTGGACTGCGCCAGTTGCGCCACCGCCTCCAGGACGACGAACAGCCCGGCCTCCACCCATAAGTCCGATCACTACACATAAAGGAGAAATAAGAGCAGAATGGAGACAAGCGGCTCTTACCGCACACCGCACCAGACGCGGTCAGGCCAGTAAGTCAAAGGAGACGCATCATGGCCAACGTCTCGCACACCAGAGGTGACATGGCGAGCCACCCTGATGTCTCCGAAATGCAGGCGCGCTACGCCCGCATGCTCGGTGGACGCGATGTGGCGCTCGTGGACGGACCGGTGTTCCTGCTCGGTCTGTACTGCGCCGTATCCCCGTGGATACTCCACTACACGACGAGCCAGCCCGCGCTCGTGCCGCACAACCTGATCCTCGGCATCGCGATCGGCCTGCTGGCCCTCGGGTTCACCAGGGCGCCGGAGCGCATGTACGGCCTCAGTTGGGCGATGAGCGCCCTGGGCGTCTGGATGATCATCTCGCCGTGGATCGTCGGCGACAGCCCCGACAAGGGCGTCATCCTGAACAACGTCATCATCGGCGGACTGGCCGTGCTCCTGGGCCTGGTGTGTGCCGGTACGGCGGCGCGGAGCACTCCCAAGCCGTAGGAATCCCCGTCAACGTGACCCCGTCATCGGGCCCTTTCATCGGGACCCCCGAAAGGCAGGCACGCCCCCTTCAGTGGCCGCCCGGCACCAGCCACGGCGCCTGCGGGAGGGGGCTGCCGGTTTCGAGAACGGACTTGAGGTTGGACAGCACGGCCGGCCAGCCGCCGGACACGTCGGACAACTCGCCCTCGTCGGCGAGGTCCTCGTGGGTGACGGTGAGGCGCACGATGTCCTCGTGCCGCCGGATGTCGTAGGTGACGCGGGAGTACGTGTCCTCCGGGCCCTCGTTCTCCGGCGAGGTCCAGGTCGTCACCAGGCGGTTCGGGCGGTCGCTCTCGACGACGGTCCCGACGACGTCGGCGATGCCGGAACCGTCGGTGCGCACATGCTCCCAGCGGGAACCCGGCCGCCAGTCGGACACATTGCTGTGGCCCCAGTAGGCGGCGGTCAGGTCGGCGTCGGTGAGCGCGTCCCAGACCTTCTCGGGGGTGCTCGCGATGTAGGTGACGTAGACGAATGTCGGCTTGTCGGTCATGGCTTCCTCGGCTCGTCGCTTCAGGGCGCCGAGCGCGCGCAGTCGCGGGCGCTCGAACTTGTCGATCCAGCGCTCCTGCATCTCGTGCAGCGGCACCGGATTGAGGTAGTGCAGCTTCTCCCGCCCGCGCCGCACCGTGCTGACCAGGTTGGCGGCCTCCAGGACGGCCAGATGCTGGGTCACCGACTGACGGGTCATGTCGATACGCCCGCACAACTCCCCGAGCGTCTGCCCGTTGTGCTCGTGCAGCCGGTCGAGCAGACGTCGGCGGGTCTCGTCGGCCAGGGCCTTGAAGACCGCGTCCATCCCTGAGTCATGTTCGGATCGCACACTCAACGTTATGCAGGCAATTACCTGCATGTCAAGGCGAGCGGCTTCATCGTCGTCCGACGCGGGCTGTTCCACGGCGTCTGCGGGATGTTCCACGGCGCCTCAGCCCAGGAACGCGCTCAGCTCACGGCGGTGCGCGGCCACCCAGCCGTGCGCGTCCCGGATGTCGTCCACGACACCGCTCGCCCGCAGGTCCGCCATGCCCCGTTCGCCGCGCTCGGCGCCGGCGTCGATGCCTCGCGCGCACCGGTCCTGCCACCACAGGACCGTGTCCAGGAGCCGGTCGGTGTCGTCGAGGCCGTACGCCTCGCAGAGCAGCGCGATCCGGCGGGCGGTCGCCCGCACGTCGGTGACGCCCGGGCCGAGGTCCAGGTACTGCCAGCAGACATGGGCGAGGTCGTGGACGCGCTCGCCGGGAGCGGAGAGGTCCCAGTCGACGAAGGCCAGCGGGTGCCACGCACGGTCGTAGACGGTGTTCTTGGGGGCCAGGTCGTTGTGGCAGACGACGTCCTGGTCACCGGCCTCCGGTGTGCCGTGGGTCAAGTCGTGGAAGGCGCGGACGAGTTGTGCGACGCGGACGAGGCTGTCGTCGGTGCGCACGGCGGAGCGTTCGCCGGTATCGACGGCCGCCCGGCCCTCGATGTACCGGAACACCTCGCGCCCCCGCTCGTCCGTGCCGAGGAAGCGCGGTGCTCCTTCCCACCCCCGCCGCTCGAACAGCGCGAGCAGTCCGGTGACGTACCGCGACCGTTCGGCGGGTGTACGGCGTACGGTCTCGCCGACCCTTACGACCTTGTTGATCGCCCCTCCGCCCAGCACCGATTCCTCCACGCGGTCCGCCTCCCCGAAATCACTCGACCTCACGAGTGTCCCTTGGGACCCTGCGCCCATGGATCACTCGGAGGCACTGCTCATCGGCGGACGCGCCGGGGTCGGGAAGACGACCGTCGGCTGGGAGGTGTCGGCGCGGCTGCGGGCGGCGGAGGTCGCCCATGCCGTGATCGACGGGGACTTCATGGGAAAGGTGCATCCGGCACCGGCCGGCGATCCGCACCGGACGGCGATCGGCGAGGCCAACCTGACCGCCGTGTGGGGGAATTACGCCGCGCTGGGGTACCGGCGGCTGGTGTACACGAACACGGTGAGCGTGCTCGACGAGTCGGCCGGACAGTTCCGTCGGGCGATGGGGGCGGACACCCGAATCGTACGGGTGCTGCTGACCGCCTCCGACGAAACGGCGGCCGGGCGGCTGAACGGGCGGGAGATCGGCAGCGAGTTGGCGCGCGAGCTGGCCAACAGTGCCAGTAAAGCACGGGTGTTGGACGAGCGGGCGCCCGTGGACACCGTCCGGGTGGTGACCGACGGGCGCTCCGTCGTCGACATCGCGGGCGAGGTGCTGGCCGCGACGGGCTGGGTCAACTACCTCTAGGCACCGGCGGGTTCGGGGTCCGGGGCGGTCTCCGTGAGGTACTCCTCGGTGATCTCCTTCGGGCCGAACGGCCACACCTTCTCCATGCGGGCCCAGATCACGAACGCGACGCAGCCCAGGGCCAGCCAGGCCAGGGACCACTCGATGGGGTGGCGGCCCGGGGAGTTCTTGTCCGCGTAGCCGTAGATCACGCACCAGCCGACGAAGGCGACGATGCTCGGCACGGGGTAGAGCCACATCCGGTACGGGCGGCGCAGGGTCGGCTGGCGCCTGCGCAGGACCGTCAGGGCGATGATCTGGGCCAGTGCCTGGACGATGACCATGACCGTGGTGAGGAGTTGGATCAGGGTCGCGAGGTCGGTGTGACGGCCGATGAGGAAGCCGATCGCCGTGATCACGCCCATGGTGGCCAGGCCCAGCATCGGGAAGCGGTGCTTGGGGTGGAGCTTGGCGTAGGGGCGGAAGAAGACGCGTTCGCGGGCCGCGTCGTAGGGGACCCGGGAGCCGCCGAGGAGGCCGGTGAAGACCGAGGCGAAGGCCGTGATCAGGATCAGGACGGTGACCGTGTCGGCGGCGCCCTTGCCCCAGGTCTTCTCCAGGACGGCCGAGGCCACCGACGTGGAGGCGATGTCGTTCACGTTCGTCATCCGGTGCCAGTCGATGACGCCGAGGGTGCCGATCTGGAGCATGAGGTAGATCACCATGATGCCGACGATGGAGAAGAGGATGGAGCGCGGCAGGGTGCGGCCGGGGTCCTTGATCTCGGCGCCCATGTAGGCGGTGGTGTTGTAGCCGAGGTAGTCGTAGATGCCGATGGTCAGGCCGCCGGCGAAGCCGAGCCAGAAGTGGTCGCTGCCCAGGTCGAAGGCGTGTGCCGGGTAGGTGAAGGCGAGGTCGCCGCTGAAGTGGGTCGCGGCGGCCAGGATCACCAGGAACACCGAGGCGATCATCACGGTCCACATGACGGCGGTGATGCGGGCGATGTTCTCGATGCCGCGCCACAGCAGGAGGATCACCAGGGCGATCACGCCGAGGCCGATGAGGTCGCCCGACGTCTTGCCCAAGTCCGGTGCCAGATAGCCGAGATACTGCACGAAGCCGACCACGCCGGTGGACATGATCAGCGGGATGAAGAGCATCGCCGTCCACACGAACAGGAACGGCATCAGCCGGCCGGTGCGGTACTGGAAGGCCTGGCGCAGATAGACGTAGCTGCCGCCGGAGCCGGGCATCGCGGCGCCCATCTCGGCCCACACGAGCCCGTCGGCGAGCGCGAGGACCGCGCCCGCGACGAAGCCGATCACCGCCTGCGGGCCGCCGAACGCGGCGACCATCAGCGGGATCGTCACGAACGGACCGATCCCGCACATCTGGCTCATGTTGATGGCGGTGGCCTGGAAGAGGCCGACGCGGCGGACGAACCCGCCGTCGGGGGGCGGGCTACCGGGAGGCGGACTACCGGACATGGGGACTCCTGGGGCTGGTCACGGGGAGAGGGAGACGGGATGGCCCGGTGCGGGTGACTGGGCGATAAAGTTAAGGAGCCTTACTAGACTCGTCAAGAGGCTGTCCCGGATGCCGGAGAATGATGCGATGCCCGCCAGTGACGCCGTGGAGCGACCGGACCAGCCCTGGAGCCGGCAGCGGCTGCGCAGTACCAACGCGCGGCTGCTGCTCGACAGGCTGCGCACCGCCGGTGCCGCCTCGCGGGCCCAACTCGCCCGCGAGACAGGCCTGTCGAAGCCGACGGTCTCCAGCGCGCTCGCCGCACTGGAGGAGGCGGGACTGGTCCACGAGGTCGGCACGCAGGCTCCCGAGCGCGGCCGGACCGCCGTGCTGTACGCCCCCGATCCGTCCGCCGGGTACGCGCTCGGGATCGACGTGGGCCGCAGTTGGCTGCGGGTCGCGGTGGCCAATCTGGACGGCGAGGTGGTGGCCCGGGCGGACGTCCGCAACCGGGCCCGCAGCTCGGGCGCCATGGCCGAGCTGGTGGTCGCCACCGCGCACCAGGTGGTCGCGAACTCCGAGGTCGAACCGGCGGCGGTGGTGCACGCCGTGGTGGGCACGCCGGGTGTCTACGACGAGCAGCGGCGCCGGGTGCGGTACGCGATGCATCTGCCGGGCTGGGGCCGGGCCGGGCTGTTCGACCGGATGCGGGAGGAGCTGGGCGTCCCGCTGGAGGTGCACAACGACGCGAATCTCGCGGCGCTGGGCGAGTACACGTACGGCGTCGGCGCGGGCAGCAAGCTGTTCGCGTACATCATGATCGGCACCGGTCTGGGCATGGGCGTGGTCAGCGAGGGGCGGCTGTTCACGGGGGCGCACGGCGGCGCCGGGGAGATCGGGTTCCTGCCGTGGCCGGGGCGGCAGAAGCCGGAGACGCTGGAGGACGCGGTCTCCGGGGTGGCCGTCGTGGAGGCGGCCCGGATGTTCGGCATGAGCGGGCAGCAGCTCACCGCGAAGGCCGTGTTCGACGCGGCCCGGCAGGGAAACGCCGCAGCAGTCAAGGCGGTTGAGCTGGAGGGCGAGCGGATCGCGCACACGGTGGCGGCGGCGGCCGCGGTGCTCGATCCGGACCTGGTCGTCCTGGGCGGCGGGGTCGGGCACAGCGTGGATCTGCTGCTCCGCCCGGTGCGGGAGAACCTGCGCGCGCTCACTCCGCTCCGGCCGAAGATCGTGCCCAGCGCGCTGGGCGAGGACGCGGTGCTGCTGGGTGCGGTGGCCACCGCGCTGGGCACCGCGCGGGACCTGGTGTTCGAGCGCCACTCGGCGTCCTGAACAACTCGCCCACGGGCAACGGTGATTGACAGGCCCCTTCGCGCGCCCTACCTTCTGGTGCGGTTAGTAAAGCTTCCTAACTTGACGAGGCTGGAGACCGCCGTGTTCCACCGCCCCGCCGTTCCCCCACTTCTCAGAGGCCGTCTCGCCACGGCCGCGGTCGCCCTCGGCCTGCTCGGCACCCTCACCACCGGCGCCTGGGCGGGGGCCCGGGAGCCGTCCCCGCAGCAGCACGCACAGGCCCCCGTGACCGCCGTACGCTCGACGGCCGGGACCGCCACCCCGCTGTCCGGCTACGCGATCCAGTCGTCCGCCAAGGTCACCGACTCGCCCGCGGCCGTCTCCTCCCCCGGCTATCGGGCGACCGGCTGGTACCCGGCCGGCGCGCGCTCGACCGTCCTCGCGGCCCTGATCGCCGACGGCGTCTACCCGGACCCCTTCTACTCGACCAACCAGCGGAAGATCCCGAAGGCCGACTTCCAGGTGCCGTGGTGGTACCGCAGCGACTTCACGGTCGCCGATCCCGGCGAGCGCACCTACCTCGACTTCAGCGGGGTGATCTCGGCAGCCGACGTCTATGTCAACGGCAAACAGGTCGCCAAGGCCGCCAATGTGGTCGGCGCCT
The DNA here is from genome assembly GCF_036227225.1 of Streptomyces sp. NBC_01478. Taxonomy (GTDB): domain Bacteria; phylum Actinomycetota; class Actinomycetes; order Streptomycetales; family Streptomycetaceae; genus Streptomyces. Next base: position 1,331,368 of record NZ_CP109444.1, read on the forward strand.
ATACCCAGCACGAGGTGGACGTCACCTCGCTCGTCCGCTCCGGCACGAACACGGTCGCCTTCCGCGTCCGGCCGAACGACCCGAACAAGAACCTCACCATGGGCTGGATCGACTGGCTCCAGCCGCCGCCCGACGAGAACATGGGCATCGTCCGTGACGTCCTCGTCCGGCGCGGCGGCCCGGTCGCGCTGCGCGACGCACATGTGGTGACCAGCCTGGCCGTGCCGTCACTCGCCACCGCCGACCTGACGGTGAAGGCGCGGGTCCGCAACGACTCGAACACCCCCGTCGCCGCGCGGGTCAGCGGCAGCATCGGCACCAAGTCCTTCGCCACCAGCGTCTCCCTCGCCGCGCACCGGACGAAGACCGTCACCTTCACCGTCCACCTGGACTCCCCGAAGGTCTGGTGGCCGGCCGGCATGGGCGGCCAGCCGCTCTACGACCTGGACCTCACCGCCTCCGTCGCGGGCACCCCCTCCGACATCGCGCACGAGACCTTCGGCATCCGCGATGTGCGGGCTCCGCTGAACTCGGACGGCGACCGCCAGTACCGGATCAACGGCCGCAAGGTGCTGATCAAGGGCGGCGGTTGGTCACCGGACGAGTTCCTGCGCTGGGACAGGACGTACGTCGAGGACCGCCTGAAGTACGCCCTCGACCTGGGCCTGAACACCATCCGCCTGGAAGGACACATCGAGCCGGACGAGTTCTTCGACCTGGCCGACCGCTACGGCATCCTGACCCTCCCCGGCTGGGAGTGCTGCGACAAGTGGGAGGGCCAGGTCAACGGGGACGAGACCGGCGACAAGTGGACCGCCGCCGACTACCCCGTCGCCAAGGCGTCGATGGCCGCCGAGGCCGCCCGGCTGCGCGACCACCCGAGCGTGATCTCCTTCCTCATCGGCAGCGACTTCGCCCCCGACGCGAGGATCGAGAAGACGTACCTGGACGCCTTGAAGGCCGCCGACTGGAAAACCCCGGTGGTCGCCGCCGCGTCTGACAACTCGTCGCCGATCAGCGGCAGTTCGGGCATGAAGATGACCGGCCCCTACGACTGGATCCCGCCGAACTACTGGTACGCCAAACGCGAGGGCGGCGCCACCGGCTTCAACTCCGAGACCAGCGCGGGCCCCGACATCCCCACCCTCGACACCCTGCGCCGGATGATGACCCCGGCCGAACTGGCCACGCTCTGGAAGGACCCGAGCGCCAAGCAGTACCACCGCTCCCCGTCACCGGTCTTCAACACCCTCAAGCTGTACGACAACGCCCTCACCGGCCGCTACGGCCCGCCGACGAGCCTCACCGACTACGTCCGCAAGGCGCAGTTGGCGCAGTACGAGAATGTGCGGGCCCAGTTCGAGGCGTACGAGCGCAACGCAACCGACGCCTCGAAGCCGGCCACCGGGGTCGTCTACTGGATGTTCAACAGCGGCTGGACCTCGCTGCACTGGCAGTTGATGGACCGTTACCTCGACCAGGGCGGCGCCTACTTCGGCGCGAAGAAGGCGAACGAGCCGCTGCACATCCAGTACTCCTACGACAACCGCTCGGTCGTCGTGGTGAACAACCGGAACTCCTCGGCACACCAACTCACCGCGCGGGCAACGCTGTTCAACACCGACGGCACCCAGAAGTACGACAAGAAGGTGACCGGGGTGAGGGTCTCCGGCGGCGGCGCTCACAGCACCGCGCTCACCCTGCCCGCGTCGGTTCCCGGGCTGTCGACCACGTACCTGGTGCGGCTGACCCTGACCGACGCGTCCGGCAAGGAGGTGAGCCGGAACGTGTACTGGCTCTCCGCCGAACCCGACACGCTCGACTGGGCGCACACCGACTGGTACTACACGCCGACGACGAGCTACGCGGACCTCAAGGGGCTCAACGCGATGGCGCAGGTGCCGGTTTCGGCGACGGCGTCGACCTCGGCGGGCGCGGACGGCACCTCGACCACGACCGTCACGGTGCGCAACTCCGGCAAGGGGAGGACGCCTTCACTCCTCACCGACGTCCATCTCGTGGACGCGGCGGGCAGGCCGGTGCTGCCGGTGCGGTGGTCCGACAACGAACTGAGCCTGTGGCCCGGGGAGTCGAAGACGCTGACGGTGACCTACCGGACGGCGGATCTGCACGGGTCGGCGCCACGGGTGCGGGTCTCCGGCTGGAACACGCCGGAGCGGACGGTCCCGGCGGCGTGACCGTCTGAGAACCGGTGGGGCCCGGCCGCCGCCGGGCCCCACCGGTCGTCATCAGCTCACGTTGAGCGCGGTGTCGTCGACGACGAACGACGTCTGGAGGGTGGACCCTTCGACGCCGCTGAACTTGATGGTGGCGGTGGTGCCGGCCAGGGAGGAGACGTCGAAGGACTTCAGGACGTATCCGGAGGCCGCGTTCAGGTTGGAGTACGTGGCCAGGGTGGTGGATCCGGCGGTGACCGTCAGCTTGTCGTAGGCGGTGCTGGTGGTGGTCTCCGCGGTGTCGATGTGCAGATAGAAGCTGAGGGTGGCGGAGCAGCCGGACGGGATGCTCACCGACTGGGACAGGGTGTCGGTGGTGGCGGTTCCGTAGCCGTCCAGCCAGGCCTTGTACGAACCGGTGCGGGCGGCCTCGCTGCTGGAGGTGGTGATGACGCCGCTACTGGCGGTCCAGGTGGTGTTGCCGGACTCGAAGCCCGGGTTGCCGAGCAGTTGGGCGGCGGTGCAGGTGCCGTCGCCTCCGCCGCCACCACCGGTGCTGCCGTCGCCGGCCAGCCACGCGGTGGCGTTGAGGGCGAGGGCCGCGTTGGTGGCGCCGGTGTCGTTCCAGCCGTCGTAGAGCGTGTTGCCGGACTGGCCGGTGCCGTCGTCGATGGGCGAGCTGTCACCCCAGAAGGCGACGCGGCCGCTGCCGAAGGTGCTGGTCGCGAAGAACGCGCCGGTGTTGCCGGAGTAACCGCTGCGGTACACAAGGCCCTTGACGTTCGCGTTGTCGGCGGGCTTCAGCGTGGCCGTCGTGCCGTCGGCGATCAGGCTCTTGGTGACCGTGCCGAAAGCGCCGTTCAGGACCGCGTTGCTGCTGTCGCTGATCGCGGCGGGGTAACCGGAGCTGACGTCGAGGGTGTCGATGGAGAAGCCGAACGGGTCGGTCGAGTCGACGCTGTTGTTCGTCATCAGGTCGTTGAGGATCTCGACCGCGTCCTCGCCGTCGCTGTTGCGGTCGGCGCCGGTGTGGTCGGAGATCATGAAGAGGCCGCCGCCGTTCTGGACGAACGTCATGATCGCGGTCTTCTCGGCGGTCGTGAACAGCGTGTTGGGCTCGGGCAGGACCAGCGTGTCGAAGTTCGACAGGTCGGTCGTCGACGAACCGCCGTACGTCAGCGCGCTGGTCGCGGTCTTGAGGCTGTAGTCGCCGGTCTTCTGCAGGGCGACGCCCCACGACGAGAGCGCCCCGGTCCAGTCGGTCTCGGACGACGGGGAGGAGTCCTGGGACAGCGGGTCGGGCTTGCTGGTGGAGATGATCCAGTCCGCGTTGCCCGCCTCTTCGGCGTGGCCGTCGTCGAACAGGACGCGGTGCGTGGTGGCCGCGTGCGCGGGCGTGGCCGTGCTGGTGACCTGAAGGGCGGCCCCTGTGACGAGAAGCCCCAGGCCGGCGAGGGCGGTGGTGAGTCTGCGGCGGGATCTTCTGGATCCAAGCATCCGGCGAACCTCCGTGAGGGGATGGGGAAGGGTGCGGTGCGGGCGCCTGATCTGCGCGCGTAGAACGGTAGTTGGGGAGTTCTACACGCGTTGAACGATTGAAAGGTACATGGCATGACGGGGTGGTGAACAGAAAGTCCCGGCAATAACAGGCAACAAAACCCGGGCGGACTGCCTTGGCGTCCAGCGGGCACATGAAGGGAGCAGGACTATCGACAAAGAGGGGCGGAGATGGAGATCTCGGGCATCATCAGTGCCATCATCATCGGCATCATCATTGGCGTGCTGGGACGGCTCGTCGTCCCCGGCCGCCAGCACATCGGCGTGCTGCTGACGATCGTCGTCGGCATCGTGGCCGCACTGATCGGCGCGGCGATCGCATCGGGCCTGGGGGTCGCCGACACCAAGGGCATCGACTGGATCGAGTGGCTCATCCAGATCGGTCTGGCAGCGGTCGGGATCGCCGCGCTGGACCGGTCGAGGGCGCGCCGCTGAGCGGGCGGCGGGACCTCCCGCGCGGGTGAGACCGGGCGGCGGTGGCCGCATTCTGTGCGCCCGCCGCCCGATCCCCCGCTTCTCGCGCCGCTGCGCCTCGCGGAGAGCCCTTGCTCACTCCGCCCGGGTCTGCGGCTCGTACACGTACGGCGTCGTCGTGGTCAGCCGGGCGAAGCCGAGGCGTTCGAGGATGGGGCGGCTCTCGTCGGAGGCGTCGACCTGGAGGTAGCGGTAGCCGCGGTCCGCGGCGATGCGGGCGCGGTGGGCGATCAGTGCGCGGTAGATGCCGCGGCCCCTCCATGCCTTCACCGTGCCGCCGCCCCACAGACCGGCGAAGTCGGTGCCGGGGACGAGTTCCATCCGGGCCGCGCTCACCGGTTCGTCACCGGCGAGGGCGACGACGGCCACCAACGAGTCGGGTTCGGCGGCGAGTTGGTCGAGGAGGCGGGCGCGCAGCCGGCTGCTGTCCGTGCCGAAGGCCTGCTCGTGGACGTGCACCAGGAGGTCGACGCCGGCCTGGTCGGTGGCGGTCAACAGGCGGACGCCGTCCGGCAGTTCGGCGTCGAGGGTGAGTGCGGCGACCTCACCGATCATCAGCGCCTCCGGCGGCTCGGGCGTGAACCCCGCCGCCGTCAGCCGCTGTCCGAGATCCGCCGGCAGGTCGTGTCCGTAGAGCTTCCACTCGAAGTCACGGCCGAGCGCGCTGAAATACGCGATCTGCTCGGCGATCGCCGCGTCCGCGTCCGTGGTGTCCAGGTCCGACCACAGCACGCCGTTCCACCCGTGTGCGTCGGCGACCTGGCGCACCACTCCCCCGACCCGCTCGACGTGGGCTCCGGGGCCGTCGGGCCGGGCGCCTTCACGCAGTTCACGGTCGTGGAGGGCAAGTACCGCGGCAAGATCCATGCGCCCACTTCACCAGCCACGCCCGGACCCGGCAACGGAATTACGAGCCCTGCGGCGGCCCGTCCGGTCGTACCGCCGCCAGATACGCGCTCAGCCGGTCGCGGTTGCGGGCCAGGCAGTCGATGCGGGCCTGGATCCGGTCGACGTGGTCGCTGAGCAGCGCCGCCGTCTCCTCGGTCAGACAGTCGGCGGGGACATGGATCTCCTCCGGGCCGGAGAGATACGGCAGGATCGCGCGGATCATCTCCGTGGTGAGCCCCGAGTCCAGCAGGCCCCGGATCTGCTGGACGTCACGGACCGCGGGCTCACCGTAGGAGCGGTAGCCGTTCTCGGTGCGGTCGGGGTGCAGCAGGTCCTGTTCCTCGTAGTAGCGCAGGAGGCGGGTGGGGACGCCGGTGCGGCGGGAGAGTTCGCCGATCTTCATGGCTGCCTCCAGGGCGGGCGAGCGGGGCCGTACTCGCGGGGCTCGGCGATGGGAGGTTCGATGGTCGGGCGTTCGCTTGCCTTCACACTGATGTGAGGGTTCGACCATGGTCCCATGACCACCGCATCCCCGGCCAAGGGCATCGCCCTGCCCTGGTCCGGGCTCCTCGCCCTGTCCACGGCCGCCTTCACCGCCGTCCTGACCGAACTCCTCCCGGCCGGTCTGCTGCCCCGGATGGCACCGGCCCTCGGTGTCTCCGAGGCGCGGGTCGGCTTCCTGGTCACCGGTTACGCGGTCGCCTCCTTCCTGGCCGCGATCCCGGTCACCGCCGCCCTGCGCGGGCTGCCGCGCCGCACCGTCCTCGTCGGCACGCTGCTGGGCTTCGCCTGCGCCGACGCGGTGGTCGCGCTGTCGTCGTCGTACGCCCTCACCTTCGGCGCCCGGCTGCTCGCCGGGGTGATGGGCGGCACCATGTGGGCGATGCTCGCCGGGTACGCCGCCCGGATGGTGCCCGTCGAGCGACGCGGCCGGGCCATCGCGATCGTGCTGGCCGGGATCACCCTCGCCCTGTCCCTGGGCGTGCCCGCCGGCACCGCGCTGGCCGGGGCGGTCGGCTGGCGCACGGCGTTCGGGATGCTGGCCGGGCTCGCGGTCCTGGTGGTGGTCTGGCTACGGCTGCGGGTCCCCGACTTCCCCGGTGAACTCCCCGGCGCACGCGTGCCGTTGAGGAGTGTCGCCCTACTGCCGGGGATTCCGGCGGTCCTGTCGGTCACGCTGTTCCTGCTGCTGGGGCATCAGGTGATGTACACGTACGTCGCCCCGTTCACGGCGCACACCGGCTACGGCCGTACGGACGTCGTCCTGCTGGTGTTCGGGGCCGCCACGGTCGTCGGGATCTGGGCCACCGGGGTGCTCGTGGACCGGTGGGCGCGGCCCACACTGTTGGGCGCGATGACCCTGTTCGTGGTGGTCATGTGTGTGCTCGGCCTCCATGGCGACTCCCCCGCGGTGCTGCTCGGTTCCGTCGCCGTGTGGGGCGTCGCGTTCGGCGGGGCGCCGACACTGATCCAGACCGCGCTCGTCAACGCCTCGGGTCCCGAACACGCCGACGTGGCAACGTCGTTGCAGACCACGGTGTACAACGCGGGCATCGCCGGGGGGTCGTTCACCGGTGGACTCGCCCTGTCGGGGTTGGGCGCGGGGGCCTTGCCCTGGACGGCGTTGCCGTTGGTCGCGGGCGCGCTCACTGTCGTCGTGCTGGGCCGCCGGCACGCGTTCCCGGCGGCACCCGCCCAGGCCGACCAACACGTCAACTCACCTTGTGTGTAAGGGCCCCAACCGGGCGCGGGGCTGTGACACGTGCCGCTCCGCTGCGGGGGCGCGACCGACCCGCAGACAGGCAACCGACGACCCCGCACCTGATTTCCTACGCCTCCCCGAAGTAATGCCCCGCCTCCAGGTCGGCGATCAGCCCGACCTCCACCGGCTCCCACCCCGTCTGCTTCCGCGTCAGCGTGCTCGACGCCGGGCAGTCCAGCGAGGCGACGAGGCCGAGGAACCCGAAGTGGCCGACCGCCTGCTCGGCAGACACGCTGCCGGTCGGGACGTCGAGGCGGCGGGCGATGACCTCGGCGATCTCGCGGAGCGGCAGCGCCTCGTCGCCGACCGCGTGGTATTGCGCGCCCGCCGGGGCCGACTCCAGGGCCCAGCGGTACAGCTTGGCCGCGTCGAGCCGGTGCACGGCGGGCCAGCGGGCGGCGCCCTCGCCGACGTACGCCGACAGGCCCTTCTCCCGTGCTACGGCGATGAGTTGGGGGACGAATCCCTGGTCACCGGTGCCGTGCACGGAACGAGGCAGCCGGATGACCGACGACCGCACTCCGCGCTCCGCCAGCGCCACCCCCGCGATCTCGGAGGGCTGCCGGGTCGCCGCGAACGACCCGGGTTCGACGTGATCCTCCTCCGTCGCCACCCGCCCGTCGGAGAGTCCGGGTGTGCCCGAGGTGACCACGAACGGCTTGTCCGTGCCCGCGAGTTGCTCACCGATCGCCTCGATGGCGCGCAGATCGGTGGCGCAGTTGGCGGCGAAGTCGGTGAAGTCATGGATGAACGCCAGATGGCAGACCCCGTCCGCCGCCGCCGCGCCGCTCCGCAGGCTGTCGAGATCGTCGAGCGAGCCCCGGTGCACGGCGGCCCCCACGGCCGTCAGCGCCTCGGCGGACGCGTCCGAGCGGGCCAGTCCGGTGACCGTGTGCCCGGCGTCGAGCAGTTCACGGACCACGGCGGAGCCGATGAAGCCGGTCGCGCCGGTGACGAAAACTCGCATGCTGCGTTCCTTCGAAGAGAGAGGGATCTGTGCTGTGTTTCCATCGTGGGCGGGGCACGGGTTCCCGGTCCAAAGCCTGTTTCGCATGGGGCAATACGGATCAGGCATCACAGCAGCTCAGAAGCCCATACGGCCAGAGTCCCCGCAGCCACACGCCGTACACTTCAGGCATGACGGACCTGCCTTCCGCGCCCGATCTCGAACTGCGCCTCGTGCGGTACTTCATCGCCGTCGCCGAGCAGCGTCACTTCGGCCGCGCCGCCGAGGCGCTGCACATCACCCAGCCGTCCCTGAGCCGTCAAGTCCGGCGGCTGGAGGACCAGTTGGGGGCCCGGCTGCTGGACCGTACCCCGCAGGGCACCCGGCTCACGGAGGCCGGGGAGGTCTTCCTGCCCCGCGCCAAGGCGCTGTTGCGCTCCGCCGCCCAGGCCGCGGCGGAGACCCGCGCCGCCGCGGAACCCAGCCGCCTCACCGTCGGGTACATGGCGAACCTCTTCGTCACTCCGGCGGTGCGCCAGGTGCGGCGCCGGCATCCGGACGCCGATGTGCAGGTCGTGCATCTGGCCTACGACGATGTGCGTGCGGCCCTGCTCGATCGCCGGGTCGACGCGGTGGTGGCCCGACTGCCGTTCGCCACCGACCAGTTGGAGGTCACGGTCCTCTACGACGAGCCCCGCCTCCTGCTCGTGCCGCTCGACCACCGGCTGGCCGGCAAGGAGTCCGTCACCCTGGACGACATCTCCGACGAGCCCGTTCCGCAGGTTCCCGGCGCGGACCCGGCGTGGAGCGCGTTCTGGCGTATCGATCCCCGGCCCGACGGCCGCCCGGCACCCGGCGGTCCGGTCATCCGGGCTCTGGAGGACAAGTTCGAGTTCGTCGCCGACGGGCGGGCCGTGGCCATCATCGCCGGGCTCCGCCCGGGCCAGACGGTCCGCCCGGACATCACGGCGATCCCTCTCCACGGCGTCGAGCCGAGCCACGTCGCCCTCGCGACCCGGGCAGGTGAGCACAACCGGCTGCTGACCGCGTTCCGGAAGGCGGCCCACGCACTTCTCCGGGCTCCGGCGGAGCAGAAGGAGGAACTCCCCTACGGCTCTTAGGAGTTGACGTCCCGCCGTACCGACCGGGTCGCCCCGGACGACGGAGGCCCCACCGGTCGTGTACCCGGTGGGGCCTTCCGTTCCGGAGCGGGTGCTCGGGTCAGCGTCCCGCCCTGGGGCGGTAGCGCCGGTACAGGGCGGTGCCGCCCAGGAGGAGGGCCGCGCCCATGGCGGCGGCCGGGACTGTGCTGTCGGCGCCTGTGTGGGCGAGCGACGCGCCGGCGGCGGGCGGGGCGGGGTGCCCCTCCACCTCCGTGGGCGGTGCCGGGTGCGGCTTCGACGGCGTGGGCGGCGCCGGGGTCGGCGGTGCGGGGTGGTGGGGGTGGTCGCCGGAGGTGTTCACGGACTGGTTGCCCACGGTCGGGTTGCCGATGCCGACCACGTTCACGGAATTGCCGCTGAGGTTCACGGGGAGATGGATCGGGAGTTGTACTCCGTTGCCGGAGAGCACACCGGGCGAATCCTTTTCGCCGCCCTGTGCGACGGCGCCGCCGCGCGGCCCGCCGTGGTTCTTCCCGCCGGACCTGTTCGCGCCGCCCGCTTTCGCACCGCCGCTTTCGTCGGCGCACCTGTTGCCCGCGGCGGGATTGAGGAGCCCCACCACGTTGACGGTGTTCCCGCACACGTTCACCGGCACGTGCACCGGGAGCTGAAGGGTGTTGCCGGAGACCACCCCGGGCGAACCGGCCGCCGAGCCGTCCGCACCGGAGTCGGCGAACGCCGGCAGCGCCGCGGCCATCGCACCGGATACGGCGGCGACGGCGATCACACCGTTTCGGGTAACCCGTTTCATAGGTTCCCTGCCTTCCAGAGATGTAGCGGGCAATCACCCGCACCGGATAGAACGCGGGCGCACCATCCGAGTTATGGCTTATCGGCCTTTCACTCCATCGAGCGTCACGGTTATCGAACTACTCGTAACGAAACTTGATCAGTTCTTGTCCGGCAGGAAATCGCAGGAAACCATTAGTCGGAAAACCTCTTATGCCTATTGAAGGGGCGCAGAATACGGCACCGATCACCGCTCCGCCCGCCGGGAGGCGGGGCCCGCGCGGCCCGCCTATCGTGATCACAGGCGCTGGTCACGGCGCGTTCTTGGAGGCATTGATGCTGGCCAAGCTGTCATCGCGGCCCGCGTTCCGGGGCTGCGCGTTCACCGGGGTCCTCACGCTGGCGCTGCTCGGCGCGGGGCTGCCCGCGCTCGCCACGGCCGACGACCGGCCGACGTCCGACCTGTCCCGGTTCTACCGGCAGAAGGTGAAGTGGGCGGCGTGCAAGGACGGGGACGCGCCCAAGGACCTGCAGTGCGGAAAGGTCACCGTGCCGCTCGACTACGCGAAGCCCGGCGGGGGGACGCTCGATCTCGCGCTGGCCCGCTACCGGGCGACCGGGAAGTCGCGGGGCTCGGTGCTGCTGAACTTCGGCGGCCCGGGCGGCGCGGGCGTCAGTGAACTCGCCTCGGACGGCAAGGAGTTCATGGATCTGACGAACGGCTACGACGTCGTCACCTTCGATCCGCGCGGCGTCGGCCAGTCCTCGCCCGTCAGTTGCGGTGAGGGCTCCGACCAGGGCTCGGCCGCCGTCGAGGAGGACACCACCGACAGCAGTGATCCGAAGGTCGTCCTCAAGCAGTTGCGGAAGGCGGCCGCCACCTGCGCCAAGTACTCCGGCCCGGTCCTGCCCCACATCGGCACGGTCAACGCGTCCCGCGACCTGGACGTGATGCGCCAGGCCCTCGGCGACAAGAAGCTCAACTACCTCGGTTTCTCCTACGGAACGCGGCTCGGCGCGGTGTACGCGGCCCAATTCCCCAAGAAGGTGGGCCGGTTGGTGCTCGACGGCGTCGACACCCTCACCGAACCGATGTCCGAGCAGGGGATCGCGGGCGCCGAGGGACAGCAGACGGCGCTGGAGGACTTCCTCAACTGGTGTGTGCAGGACATCGCCTGCCCCTTCGGGACGGACGCGCGGTCGGCGCCGGACCGGGTCGTCCAACTCGTCCGCTCACTCGACCAGGACCCGGTGCAGTCGGACTTCGGCGACCGGTTCTCCGGTCAGGACCTGGTGGGTGCCATCAGCCAGGCGCTGTACAGCAAGCAGTTGTGGCCGACCCTGGAGCGGGCCATCGCCTCGCTGGTGGAGGACGGTGACACGCGGGCCGTGATGGCGTTCTCGTCGGGCGGTGCGGGTCTGCCCCGGCTGAGCGGCGGCGGGATCGTCGACGCCCAGGACGTCCCGCTCGACAACCTCCCGGCCGCGCTGATGGCCATCAACTGCGCGGACGACCCCGACCGCCCCACCGCCGAGCAGATCACCAGGAACCTGGCCGGCCTGCGCGCCGCGTACGAACAGGCCTCGCCGGTCTTCGGCCGCTACCGGCTCACCGAGGTGCTGATGTGCTACGGCCGTCCCAAGGGCACGGACTACATCCGCGACGACGTCAAGAACGTGCACGGGGCGAAGATGCTGCTCGTCGGGACCCGGGGCGACCCGGCGACGCCGTACCGCTGGACGGTGGAGACGGCCCAGCGGCTCGGTTCGTCGGCCGTGGTGCTGGACAACAAGGGTGAGGGCCACACCGGTTACGCGTCGTCCAAGTGTGTGCACACCAAGGTCAATGACTTCCTGCTGTACGGCTCGCTGCCGCCCAGCGGGAGTTCCTGCGCGCCGGACACCTCGGCCTCAGGCAACTGAGATCTCGGGCTTGTAGAGGTCCAGCCAGAGCGCCAGGTCGAGGGTGCGTTCCAGGCCGCGGCGGCCCGCCTGGGTGCTGATGGGTGCGTCACGGTGGGCGGCCCGCCGGAGCTTCTCCCGGTCGACGAGGTCGAAGACCGGGTGGGCGGGCCGGGCGAGGAGGTCCTTGGCGTGGTCCTGGAGGGCGACCGCGTACTTGGGGTCCTGGGTGGACGGGTACGGGCTCTTGACCCGGTCGTACACGGACTGCGGGAGGACGTCCGCGGTGGCCTCCCTGAGCAGGGTCTTCTCCCGGCCGTCGTAGGACTTGAAGGACCAGGGCGTGTTGTAGACGTACTGGACGAGCCGGTGGTCGCAGAACGGGACGCGGACCTCCAGGCCGACGGCCATGCTCGCGCGGTCCTTGCGGTCGAGCAGGATGCGTACGAAGCGGGTGAGATGGAGGTGGCAGATGCGCCGCATGCGGTACTCGAACTCGCTGTCGCCGTCGAGGCGTTGGATTCCGGAGACGGCAGCGCGGTAGCCGTCCGCGAGGTAGGACTCCGTGTCCAGCGCCTTGGTCAGGTCGGCGCGCAGGACGTCGGCGTCGTCCCCGAAGTCCCGGCCGAAGCGCACCAGCCAGGGGAAGGTGTCGGCGTTCCGGGCCTCCTCGTCGAAGAACTGCTGGTAGCCGCCGAAGACTTCGTCGGCGGACTCGCCGGACAGGGCGACGGTGGACTGGTCGCGGATGGCGCGGAACAACAGGTACAGCGAGGAGTCCATGTCGCCGAAGCCCAGGGGGAGATCGCGGGCCCGGAGCATCTTCGCCCGTACGTCGAGGTCGGCGAGGGCCTGTGCGTCGAGCACGATGTCCTGGTGGTCGGTGCCCGAGGCGCAGGCCACGTCGTGGACGTAGGGCGTGTCGGGGGTGCCGCGCAGTGGTTCGGCGACGAAGTTCTCGCTCTGGCCGACGAAGTCGACGGCGAAGCTGCGCACCGTCTCGCCGTGTTCGGCGAGTTGGCGGGCGGCGATCGCGGTCATGGCGGAGGAGTCGAGGCCGCCGGAGAGCAGGGTGCAGCGGGGCACGTCGGCGACGAGCTGGCGGCGCACGATGTCGTCGAGGAGCGTGCGGACGGCGGCGACGGTGGCGTCACGGTCGTCGGTGTGCGGGCGGGTCTCCAACTGCCAGTAGACGCGGCGCCGTTGGCCCGAGCGGTCGACGGTGACGACGGTTCCGGGTTCGACCTCGGACATGCCGTCCCAGATGGCGTGTCCGGGCGTCTTGATCATGGTGAAGAGTTCGCGCAGGCCGTCCAGGGTGACCCGGGCGCGGGCCAGCGGGTTGGCGAGGATCGCCTTCGGTTCGGAGCCGAACAGGACGCCGTCGGGGGTCGGGTGGTAGTAGAAGGGCTTGATGCCCATGCGGTCACGGATCATGACGAGTCGGTCGCGGCGGCCGTCCCAGATCGCGAAGGCGTACATCCCGTTGAGGCGTTCGGCGACCGCGTCGCCCCATTCGAGATAGCCGCGCAGCACGACCTCGGTGTCGGAGTCGGTGGTGAACCGGTGTCCCCGGTCGGCGAGTTGGCGGCGGAGTTCGGTGAAGTTGTAGGTCTCCCCCGAGTAGACGAGCGCGACCGTGCCGTCCGCCGTGTCGACGGTCATCGGCTGACGCCCGCCGGGCAGGTCGATGATCGCGAGCCGGCGGTGTCCGAGGGCCGCGGGGCCCTGGATCCAGGTGCCGCGGTCGTCCGGGCCGCGGCAGGCCATCGTCTCGGTCATTGCATCCAATGTCGCGGCCTCGGTGCGCAGTTCGCGGTCGAAGGAGACCCAGCCGGTGATGCCGCACATGCGTTACCTCCTGCGTCCGGTCCGCCGGAGATGGGTCGCTCACCTGCGCCTTTCCCTGCGGGTGACCCAGCCCCTGCAAACCAGTTGTATCGAGCACCTATATGACGAGCGTGTGCCACCGGAGAGGTTCGGTCAACACGGCCGTAACCTGGACGGCCGCCCCACCCCCGTACTTTCGGCCGCGTTTTGCGTGCCCGCGATCCGTGGATCGGCGCCCCACCGGGCGGATCTCGTCAGGAATCGGCCAAGGGCAAAGAGTTGCCCAACATCCGCCCGCCGAACGGCACTTCAGAACTCCACCGGGTCCCGCACGATCGGGCAGGTCATGCAGTGCCCGCCGCCCCGGCCGCGTCCCAGTTCGGCGCCGACGATCGTGATGACCTCGACGCCGGCCTTGCGCAGCAGGGTGTTGGTCTGGGTGTTGCGGTCGTAGGTGAAGACCACGCCCGGTTCCAGCGCGACCGCGTTGTTGCCGCTGTCCCACTGCTGGCGTTCGGAGGCGTAGACGTCGCCGCCCGTCTCCACGATCCGCAGTCCGGGCAGGCCGAGCGCCTTGGCGACGACGTCGGTGAAGGGGGTCGAGCCCTCGTCGACGATGTCGATGCCGGGTCCCTTGGTGCCGGGGCGCAGGGAGAAGGTGTGGACGGAGTCCATGATGGCCGGGTACAGGGTCACCAGATCCCGGTCGGCGAAGGTGAAGACGGTGTCGAGGTGCATCGCGGAGCGCAGCTTCGGCATGCCGGCGACGACGACGTGCTCGGCGGCGCCCAGGTCGAAGAGGGCCTTGGCGACTTGGGTGATGGCCTGGCGCGAGGTGCGCTCGCTCATGCCCATGAGGACCACGCCGTTGCCGACGGGCATGATGTCGCCGCCCTCGAACGTGGCCTGCCCCCAGTCGAGTTCGGGGTCGCCCCACCAGACGACGGAGCCCGCGAAGTCGGGGTGGAAGGTGTAGATCGCCTTCATCAGGAGGGTCTCGTCGTGCCGGGCGGGCCAGTAGAGCGGGTTGAGGGTGAGGCCGCCGTAGAGCCAGCAGGTCGTGTCGCGGGTGTAGAGGGTGTTGGGCAGCGGCGGCATCAGGTATTCACGGACGCCGGTCGACTCGCGGACGAGGGCGACGTAGCCGGTGCGGTACTCGTCCGGGAGGTCGGTGGTGGCGAGGCCGCCGATCAAGTACTTGGCCAGTTCGGCCGGTTCGAGGCTCTCCAGGTAGGCGCGGGTCGCGTCGATGAGGCCGAGGCCGACCTCGTTCGCGACGATCTTCCGGTCCAGGAGCCAGTCCTTGGCGGCGGGGATCGTCATGGTCTGGGCGAGCAGTTCGTGCAACTCGACGACGTCCACGCCGCGTTCGCGGAGTTTGTTGACGAAGTCGGCGTGGTCGCGCTGGGCGTTCTCGACCCACATCACGTCGTCGAAGAGCAGGTCGTCGGAGTTGGTCGGGGTGAGCCTGCGGTGGGCCAGGCCCGGGGCGCAGACCAGCACCTTGCGCAGCCGGCCGACCTCTGAGTGGACGCCGTACTCATGTCGGTCCACGGTGTCTTGACTGGTCACGGTGCACACACCTTTCCGGCGGTCGAGGCGAGGTCAGAGACTGATCCAGCCCGAGGTCAGGGCGACGATCCCGACAACGGCGCCCGCGACCGAGACGGCGAGGATCACCGATTCGCGGGCCGAGAAGGGCGAACGCCCCTGTTCCCTGCGGGCCTTGACGAACAGGAAGGTGGCGGGCGCGTAGATGATGAGCGAGACGAGGAGGTACTTGAAGCCGGCCGCGTAGATGAGGAACGCGGTGTAGACCGTGGCGAGTACGGCGACCACCAACTCGCCTCGCCCTGAGCGAGTTCGCGTGCGGGCGATCCGCACGGCGAAGCCGGCCGCGAGCAGGAACGGGATCAGCGTCAGTGAACTGGTCAGGTCCAGCGCGAAGTTGAAGGCGTCGTCGGAGAAGTAGGTGACGACCAGTACGAGTTGGCTGAGCAGGGTGGTCATCACCAGGGCGGGGACGGGCACGTCGGCCGCCGTGGACCTCTTCAGGAAGCGCGGCATGTCGTCGTCCTTGGCGGCGACGAACAGCACCTCGGCGGCCATCAGCGTCCAGGCGAGGTAGGCGCCCAGCACGGAGACGATCAGTCCGACGCTGACGAAGACCTTCCCCCAGGCGCCCACCGCGTGTTCCAGCACGCCCGCCATGGAGGGCTGCCGCAGTTCGGCGATCTCGCCCATCGGCATCAGGCCGTACGACACGATCGTGACCGACGCGAAGACGGCGAAGACGCTGAGGAAGCCGAGGACGGTGGCGCGTCCGACGTCCTCGCGGCGCTGGGCGTGCCGGGAGTAGACGCTGGCGCCCTCGACGCCCAGGAACACGAAGACGGTGGCCAGCATGGTGCCCTTGACCTGCTGGAACAGGGAGCCCGCGTAGTCGGCGCCGCCGAAGTTCTCGGCGAAGACTTGGGGCTTGAGGTAGAAGAGCGCCAGGACGACGAAGACGAGGATCGGCACGACCTTGGCGACGGTGACGATCCGGTTGATGGCCGCCGCTTCTTTCACACCGCGGCTGATCAGCAGGTAGAAGAGCCACAGTCCGGCCGAGGAGAGGACCACGGCGAGGACGGTGTCGCCTTCGCCGAGGGAGGGGGCGATCGTGCCGATCGTCGACATGATCAGCACCCAGTACGTCACGTTGCCGACGCAGGCGCTGGCCCAGTAGCCGAACGCGGCGAAGAAACCGAGGTATTCGCCGAATCCGGCCTTGGCGTAGGCGTAGACACCGGCGTCGAGGTCGGGTCTGCGGACGGCGAGGGTCTGGAAGACGAAGGCGAGCATCAGCATGCCCGTGCCGGCGACGGCCCAGGCGATCAGGGCACCGGCCACGCCCGTCTCCTGCGCGAACCGGCGCGGGAGGGAGAAGACACCGGCCCCGACCATGGAGCCGACGACCATGGTGGTCAGCGTCGGCAGGGCCAGCTTGGCGACTGTGGTCCGGGTGTCGGCAGTGGCGGCTTGCGTCACCCGAGGGACGTTAGCAACCAATTGCCCCTATTGCCTGGCGGGCTTCCCCCATATGCCCCATCGGTGAATCGGCCCTATCGTGCTGTTATGGAGCACGCACTGAGTCCCGCCACCCTGACCGAACTGCGGCGCCCGCGCCCCTACCCCGCGGTCTCCGTGCTCACCCCGACGCATCGTCGCGAGCCCGACAACGCCCAGGATCCGGTCCGGCTGCGCAATGTGCTGGCCGAGGCCAAGAAGCAGTTGGAGGCCGACCCCGCGGTCCCCCGGGAGCGGCGCATCGACGTCTCCCGCCAGCTCGACCAGGCCCTCGCCGAGGTCGACCTGGCGCATACCGAGGACGGCCTGGTGATCTTCGCCGCGCCGGGCGAGCACCAGGTGTGGTCCCTCGCCAGATCCGTGCCGGAACGTGTGGTGCTCTCCGACACGTTCCTCACCCGCAACCTCGTCTCCGCGCAGGCCTCCGAGCGGCCGTTCTGGGTGCTGTCCCTCGCCGCGGACCGCGTCACGCTGTGGAACGGCGGCGTCGACCGGGCCGTCGAGGACCACACCGGCGGCTTCCCGTTGACCCGCGACCACCGGGACAACTTCGACGCCGAGCGGCAGGAGCGGATCGGCGACATGCCGAGCACCTTCCGCGACGAGGACACCCGGCACTTCCTGCGCGAGGCCGACACCGCGATGGGCCGCATCCTGCGCGTGCACCGGCGCCCCCTCTACATCACCGGCGAACAGGCCGCGCTGTCCGCGCTGGACGAGGTCGGCAACGCCACCAAGGACGCGGTGCACATCGCGCACGGCGGCCTCGCGCACGGCACACCCGACGCCGTGTGGCAGGCCGTACGACCGCTGCTCGACGCGGAGGCGCGCAAGAGCACGGTGTCCGTGACCCGGGAGCTCGAATCGGCGCGCGGGCGCAAGGAGTTCGCGGCCGGCGTCGACGAGGTCTGGCAGAACGCCCGGGAGGGCCGGGTGCGGCTGCTGGCCGTCGAGGAGAACTACCGGGTCACGGTCCGCGACGACCACGGCGACCATCTCGTCCCGGCCGACAGCAGCGACCTCGACGCCCGCGAGGACATCGTGGACGAGATCGTCGAACAGTGCCTGGAGACCGGCGCCGAGGTCCGCTTCGTCCCCGACGGCACGTTGACCGACGCGGACGGCATCGCGGGCGTGCTGCGCTACTGAGGCCTCCTCCCCACTCCCGAGGCCGCCTCTCCCCCGCGGCGTACGCTACGGCGTGATCGTCGGCGGAGAGGGAGTGCACACGTGGGTGACCTGCTGGGCGTGGCCGTGCTGGGTGCGGGGCACATGGGAGCCGACCACATACGGCGCCTCGACCAGGTGGTGAGCGGCGCCAGGGTCGCCGCCGTGGCCGATCCCGACACGGATCGCGCCAAGGAGGCGGTGGCCGGGCTGGACGCCGCGGTGCACGAGGACGCCGTGGCCGCGCTCGACGCCCCCGGGGTCCAGGCGGTGCTGATCGCCTCGCCGGGTCCCGCGCACGAGGAGGCGCTGCTCGCCGCCTTCGCCCGTGGGCTGCCGGTGCTGTGCGAGAAGCCCCTGGTGCCCGAGTCCACCGGGGCACTCCGGGTGGTGGAGGCGGAGGCGCGGCTCGGGCGACGGCTGGCGCAGGTCGGGTTCATGCGGCGCTACGACGCCGAGTACCGGCGTCTCAAGTCCCTGCTGGACGGCGGGCAGTTGGGGCGCCCGCTGATGCTGCACTGCACCCACCGCAATGTGTCGTCGCCGCCGTACTTCACCTCGGCGATGCTCATCGACAGCTCCGTCTCGCACGAGATCGACGCGGCCCGCTGGCTGCTCGGCCAGGAGCTGACCGCGGTGACCGTGCTCAGCCCGCGCTCCTCGGCGAACTCCCCGGAGGGCCTGCTCGACCCGCAGCTCGTACTCTTCGAGACCGACGGCGGCGCCCTCGTCGACGTCGAGATCTTCGTCAACTCCGGCTTCGGCTACCAGGTGCGCTGCGAGGCCGTGTGCGAGGCGGGCAGCGCCCGGATCGGCGAGGACCGCACGATGGTCGTCACCACCCGGGGCAGCGCCCACGAGGACGTGCCGCTGGACTACCTCGTCCGGTTCGCCGACGCCTACGACCGTGAGGTGCAGTCCTGGGTCGACGCCACCCGGCGGGGCCTGGTCACCGGCCCGAGCGTCTGGGACGGCTACGCGTCCTCCGTGGTCGCCGAGGCCGGCGTCCGGGCGCTGGAGAGCGGCGGCCGGGTGGCCGTCGAACTCGCCCCGCGCCCGGACCTGTACGCCGACGTCAGCCGCTGACACCGGAGTTGTACGGCTGCGTCAGCCGCTGACGCTCGCCGCGCCCGACTCCAGGTGCCCGGTGAACCGGCGCGACCAGGTCGCGTCGGAGTCGACAGTGACCGTGAAGTCGTACCAACCGCTCTGGTAGGCAACGGCGTTGAAGAAGTCCTCCGTCGACGCGCCCGCGGCGACCGTGTACGTCCATGGTCCGTCGCTGCGGTAGTGGTTGGACGTGATGGTGAACTTCACCGACGCGGAGCCCGAGTTGGTCATCTTGAAGTAGATCGCGAGCTTGCCGGTGCCCGACTCGACGGCGTAACGGGTGCTTACCTCAACGGACTTGCCCGCCTTGGTGGCGTCGCCCTGGAAGCGGCGCAGGAAGCGGTTGGGGCCGACCATGGAGAGGTCGTACTTGCCACTGCCGTAGCCCGCACCGATGTTGAAGAAGTCGGTGGCGGTGCCACCCGGGTCGACCGTGTACTGCCAGGGCGTGGTGTCACGGTAGGCGTTGGGGTGGATGGAGAGATGGGTGGCGCTCTTGGCCGCGCCGCCCTGGTTGGACATGGCGAACCACGCGAGGACCTTGCCGCTCGCCCCGAACTCCAGGTGATCCAGATACCCGTTGGGCTGGTACGGCAGTGCGCGGGCGGGCCTGGTGCCGGGCTCCTGCGCGGGCAGGGCGTTGTTCGTCGGCACCGGGTTGGGCAGCGGGCCGCAGGTGGAGATGCCGATGACGCTGGTCGCCGGGAGCGCGACGGAGCCGTAGACCGGGTTGGCGAAGTCGAAGACGCCGGTGAGGTCGCCGCTGACCTTGCGGCGCCAGGTGCTGATGTTGGGGCAGGCGGCGGGTTTGCCGAGGGCGGTGGTCCAGGTCTCCAGGAAGCGCAGGACCGAGGTGTGCTCGAAGACCTCCGAGGAGACCCAACCTCCGCGTGTCCAGGGCGAGATGACGATCATCGGGACGCGGAAGCCGAAGCCGTACGGGACGCCGTTGAGGAACTCGCCGTCGGTGCCGGCGGGCGGGACGGGCGGCGGGACGTGGTCGAAGTAGCCGTCGTTCTCGTCGTAGTTGAGGAACAGGACGGTCGAGTCGAGGACGTCGGGGTCGGCGGCGAGGGCCTGGTAGACGAGGCCGATGAAGTGGGCGCCGTCGCCGGGCGGGGCGTAAGGGTGCTCGGAGAAGGCCTGGTTGGGGACGACCCAGGAGACCTGCGGGAGGGTGCCCGCAAGGACGTCGGCCTTGATGGCGGCGGCGATGTCGTCGGGGGTCGAGCCGGTGGCGGCCGGGACGGAGGACATGCCTCGGTCGTAAAGGGGGCTGCCCGCCTTGGAGTTGGTGAAGTTCTTGAAGTAGGCGCAGGCGTTGTCGCCGTAGTTGTCGGCCGCGTTCTGGTAGACCTTCCAGCTCACTCCGGCGTTCTGCAGTGCCTCGGCGTAGGTCCCCCAGGTCAGGCCGGACTCGTCACCGCCGTCGTAGCTGGAGGAGTCGACCTTGCCGCTCCACAGGTAGGTGCGGTTGGGGCCGGTCGCGCTGAGGGTGGAGCAGAAGTAGGCGTCGCAGACGGTGTAGTTGTCGGCGAGCGCGTAGTGGAAGGGGATGTCGGCGCGGTCGAGGTAGCCGAGCGAGCGGATGTTGCCGACGCCCGAGACCCAGTTGTCGAGGCGGCCCTTGTTCCACGCGGAGTGCTGCGAGGACCAGGAGTGCGGCAGGTCGCCGTTGCACTGAGCGAGGGTCTCGCCGTCCTTGCCGCCCGCGGACGGGGTGGCGCTCAGCTTCCAGGGGTACTGACGGCCGCCGCCGCTCGGCTGGTTGAAGACCGGGTATCCGCCGCTCAGGGTGATGCCGCTGCGGTCGTCGAAGCCGCGGACGCCCTTCAGGCGCCCGAAGTAGTGGTCGAAGCTGCGGTTCTCCTGCATGAGGATCACCACGTGTTTCACGTCCGAGATCGTGCCGGTCGCCGACTGCTGGGCAGCGATCGCGGGCCGTACGCCGGTGCCCGTCGCCATGCCCGCCGCCACGGTGGCACCGAGCCCCACGAAGCCTCTTCGGCTGATCGGTGTCATGCGCTCCGCCCTCGTCACAGGCGTGCCCGAGCGGCACACCGCGCGCAAGGGTGCACGGAGCCGTCGTCAAGGTCCATACCTGGACGGTTAGGTGGAGGTGAACAAAAGTCAAAGCCGCTGCCCGAAGGCCGAGTTGACTGCCCTCGCCGCTCAGACGTTCCCGAACAGAGCGCTCAGCCCCCGGTCGACCACCGCGTCCATGTCCTCCTGTCCGGTGGCCACCACGTCGTAGGTCCGCAGCAGGAAGCGGCGCAGTTCAGGGGTGTGGAAGTGGAGCAGGGCGAGCCCGAACGGCGAGTGGAACTCCAGCACCGTACGGGCCCGGCCGCACGGCCACAGGTGTACGTCACCGCCGCCGGCCGGCCTGCGCAGCCCCTCCTCCAGCAGCGAGCGGGCGAAGGTCCAGGTGACACCGTCGCCGTCCAGGGACACCTCGGGCGGGAAGTCGAGGTGCACGGCCAGCGGGTCCGAGGCGAGGTAGCGGAGCGTGGCGGACACGGGAATCTCCGTGTCGTCCGCCGTGATCAGCCGGGCTCGGGTGGGCTGTTCGAGGGTGATGTCCATGGTCGGTCTCCACTGCGGTGTGAGGTCGGCCGGATTGCCGTGTGCCTGTACGACCTCGCAGGTGCCCTTCGCATTACGCGGAACCCCGAACGAATTGATGTGACCTGCGTCACCCTCCCGTCGGTGCCTGGGGCTGCGGGTGAATTCGTTTGCGGTGGGGCGGGTGAGCCATGTGGGGTGGGCCCATGGACGGGGCCACTGCGCGGGCGCGCCGGGCCGGGTGGCACAGGTCGGCGGTGCTCGCGGCCCTGATGCTGGCGGCCTTCACCTTCAACACCGCGGAGAACCTGCCGATCGGGCTCCTGGAACTCATCGCCGGGAGTCTGCGGGTCTCCGTGTCGGCGGTCGGGCTGCTGGTCACCGGTTACGGCGTGACCGTCGCCGTCGCCTCCGTGCCGCTCGCCCACGTCATGCGGGGTGTGGCCCGACGCCATGTGCTCACGACACTGCTGGCGGCGCTGATCGTGTCGAGTGTGGTGGCGGCGCTGGCGACTTCGTACTGGCTGCTCCTCGCGGCGCGGTTGCTGACCGCGCTGGCCCAGGCGTTGTTCTGGGCGGTGATGGGACCGGTGGCGGTGGGTCTGTTCGCGCCCGAGGTCCGTGGGCGGGTGCTCGGGGCGTTGTCCGTCGCCGGTTCGCCGGCGCTCGTGCTCGGTATGCCCGCCGGTACCTGGCTGGGGCGCCGCGAGGGCTGGCCCGTGCCGATCGCCGTCCCGGCGGCCCTCGGGCTCGCGTCCCTGGTGACGATCGCCGTACTCCTGCCGACCTCGCGTCCGCACGAGGAGCAGGCCGCCTACGGCACCTGTCCCGACGCCCGTCGGTTCGCGACCGTACTGGCGGCCGGGACGCTGTCCGCCACCGGGGCGTTCGCGGGGTTCACGTACGTCGTGAAGTTCCTCGGCGACGTGAGCGGCTTCGAACAGACCACCGTCGGCGTCCTGTTGGTGGTCTTCGGCGGTGCGTGTCTGGCCGGGGTGACCGTCACCGGGGCGGTACTGGACCGCTTCCCGCAGGCGGCGCTGAGTACCGCCGTCGCCGTCCAGGCGGCCGGCATGCTCGGCCTGTACGCGGCCGGCACGGACCCGGTGGCGGCAGTGGTGTTCCTGGCGTTCATGGGCGGTGCGCTCGGGCCGGTGTTCATGACCGCCCAGAACGCGATGCTCCAGTGCGCACCGGGCCGCACGGACCTCGCCCTCGCGGCCAACTCCGGTGCCTACAACGCCGGTATCGCGGCGGGCGCCGCGCTGGGCGGACTCGTCCTGCGGCTCGCCAAGGTACGGGGGACGTTTCTCGCCGGCGGGCTGCTCACGGCCGGAGCGTGCGCGGTGCTGCTTGGCGCGCGGGTGCTGCGTCGTCAGTCAAGTCCCTTCGAGCAGGCCCGAGTTGACGAGACCGAACCGGCTAACTGACCAACATCCGCCAGGAGACACCGAGTCGGGACCACGAGCGAGCCGACCGGCTCACTCCTCCGCCGGCGCCGCACTCGGGCTGTAGGCGTCCAGGGCAGCGAGCCGGAGGGCCGCCGCCACCCGGGTCATCGCTTCGGTCGGCGGGTGTGGAAGGCGGGCCAGCAGGAGGCGGCGTTGTTCCTGGGGACCGCCGCGGACCGGCAGGACGCGCACGCCCGGCGGGACGGCGGGGGCCAGGGACGCGGGCACCGTGGTCAAGCCGCAGCCCGCCGCTACGAGGTGGAGCTTGGCCAGCCAGTCGCGGGCGGTGTGGGCGATCTCGGGGCGCTCGTCCAACCCGGGCCACACGCCCATGAGCCGGTCCTCGCCGGAGGAGGAACTCGCGATCCAGCGCTGCCCGCGCAGGTCGGCCACGTCGACGTAGTCGCCGCGGGCGAGTGGATGCGTGGCGGGCACCGCGAGGCACAGCGGGCGCTCGGTGAGCGTGCGCAGCACCAGCGGCGGCGATTCGGTGTCCGGCGGCCGGAAGGGGGGTGCCGAGGCCAGCAGGGCGAGGTCGAGGCTGCCGGCCCGCAGGGCGCGTACCAGGGCCGGGGTGCCGCCCTCCCGGCTGACGACGCGCAGGTCGGGGTCGCTGCGGCGCAGGGCGAGCAGGACGCGTGGCAGCAGGGCGGCTCCGGCGCTGGGCAGCCAGCCCAGGCGGACGGTCGCGCCCTCGGTGGGCAGCCCGGACAGTTCGCGGGCGGTGGTGTCGATCTCGTCGAGCACGACCGTCGCCCTGCGCATGACGATGCGGCCGGCCGGGGTCAGCCGTACGCCGTCGCGGCGCCGTTCCAGCAGTTCCGCGCCCGCGGCCCGTTCGATCGCGGCGATCTGCCGGGACACCGCCGACTGGGTGTAGCCCAGTGACGCGGCGGCGGCCGTGAAGGTCCCCTGTTCGGCGACCGCGCGGAGGACGCGCAGCGCGGTGAGTGACACATCGGTGAAGTCCATGACGATCACGCATGCTAGCGGTGCGCAACTCTCGTTGGACGCATGGACGTGATCGTTCCTACCGTGGCAGACATGAACGCTCCACGCATCGCCCTCGTCACGGGCGCCAACCAGGGACTCGGCCGCGCCCTCGTCGAGGGACTGGCGGCCCGCATGGGCCCCGACGACACGGTCCTGCTCACCGGCCGCGACGAGCGGCGGGTCACCGACGCGGCCCGCGAGGTGGCGAGCCTGCCCGGCACACGCAGCCGGGTGGAGGGCCGGGTCCTCGACGTCACCGACACCGACACCATCGCCCACCTCGCCGACGAGCTCCGGCGGCGCTACGGCGGGGTCGACATCGTGATCTCCAACGCCGTGACCCGGATGCTCCCCGGGGAGTCGCAGGCCGAGCGCGCCGACGAGTTCATCGACGTCTCCAACACCGCCACCCACGCGATGCTGCGCTCCTTCGGTCCCGTGCTGCGCCCGGGCGGCCGGTTCCTCGTCGTGGCCAGCAGTCTCGGCACCCTCGGTCATCTCGACCCCGCCCTGCACGACCTGTTCGACGGCGCGGGCCTGGCCCAGGTCGAGTACGCCGTCGAGTCCTGGCGCAGCGCCGTCCACCACCGGACCACGGCCGAGGCGGGCTGGCCGCTCTGGCTGAACGTACCCTCGAAGGTAGCCCAGGTCGCCGCCGTCCGCGCGGTCGCCGCGGAACGCCGCCGGGACGACCTCGCAAGCGACACCCTGATCGCGTCCGTGTGCCCCGGCATGGTGGACACGGCCACCTCTCGCCCCTGGTTCGAGGACTTCAGCCAGGCCAGGTCCCCGGCCGAGGCCGCCGTCGCCGTGCTCGACCTCGTCTTCGCCGAGCGGGTCGATCCCGCGCTCTACGGCGAGCTGGTGCGCTTCGGCGCGGCCCTGGACTGGCACTCCGGCAAACCGCTGGTCGAACAGGACCTGAAGCTCACCCCCTGACCACGGCACCACCAGCACGGCGCGGCCCGGTGACGGCTCCGGCCGCGCCGCCCTCCGGTGTGAGCCGGAGGACGGGCGCGGCCGGGACCGTCATGGACGGTCAGTCACGCGGGCTGCGCGTCAGGGAGTCAACTGCCACTGCTCGATGTAGCCGACGTCCAGCGCCGCGCGGTCCTGCACCCTCAACTTCCAGGTACCGGTGACCGGTTGGGCGGAGGCGTCGACGGTGAAGGTCTGGTCGACGTTGTCGGCGGAGCCGCCGGAGCGGTTCAGCAGGGAGTAGACGGTGCCGTTCGGGCCCACGAGGTCGACGGTCAGGTCGCCCCGGTAGGTGTGGACGATCTTGACGTAGACCTGAGTGGTTGCGGAGGCGTTGCCGTCGCGGCCGGTGACCGTGATCGGGGACTCCACGGCGGCTGCGTTGTCGGGGATGTCCACCCGGCTGCTGTTGGCGTAGATGTTCGCCACCCGCCAGGTGAAGGAGACCGTGGCGCTCGCGCCGGTGTCGTCGGTGACGGTCACCGTGACGTCACTGCTCCCGAGGGTGGTCGGGATGCCGGAGATCAGGCCGGTGCTGTCGATGGAGAGTCCGTCGGGCAGTCCCGTGGCCGAATAGGTCAGCCCCGCACCGGAGTTGGTGGTGTACGCGCTCGTCTGCAGGGACACGGACTGTCCGACTCCGCTGATCTGGCCGGAGATCGGGGCCACGTTGACGCCGAGCGCGATACGGCTGCCGACGTTGATCGCCGCCCACGCGTCGGCCACGGCGAGGTACGTGGGGCTGTACGCGCCGAAGAGGTCCGCGGCGGCCTGGAGGGTCGCGGTGCGGGCACCGGCGTAGTTGGTGGACGAGGTCATGTACGTGGTGAGCGCCCGGTACCAGACCTTCTGGGCGTTGTCGATGCCGATCCCGGCGACGGGCACGCCGTCGGAGGTGGGGCTGTCGTAGGCGACGCCGTTGACGGTCTTCGCGCCGCTGCCCTCGGACAGCAGGTAGAAGAGGTGGTTCGCCGGGCCCGAGGAGTAGTGGACGTCGACGCTGCCCAGCGTCGAGCTCCAGTAGTCGCGGGACGCACCGTCCTTTGAGGGCTTGTCCATGTAACGCAGCGGTGTGCCGTTGCCGTTGATGTCGATCTTCTCGCCGACCAGGTAGTCGGGGACGTCGGCCGGCAGGTTCTCGTGGAACTCCACCGCGGCGGCGAAGATGTCCGAGGTGGCCTCGTTCAGGCCGCCCGACTCACCGGAGTAGGTGAGGCCGGCGGTCGCCGCCGTCACACCGTGACTCATCTCGTGCGCGGCCACGTCCAGCGCCGTCAGCGGGTGCGTGTTGCCCGAGCCGTCGCCGTAGGTCATGCAGAAGCAGGTGTCCGACCAGAACGCGTTGACGTAGTTGTTGCCGTAGTGGGCCCGGCTGTAGGCGGCCACGCCGTCGTTGCGTATGCCGCTGCGGCCGAAGACGTCCTTGTAGTAGTCCCAGGTGGCCGCGGCGCCGAACGCGACGTCCACGCCGGCGGTCTGACGGTTGGTCGCCGTCCCGTCGCCCCAGACATCGTTGTCATCCGTAAACAGAGTGCCGGTGCCCGACGTGCCCTGGTTCAGGTCGTAGGTCTTGTGTCCGGCGCGGTCGCCGTCGACGAGTTGGTACGTCGATGTCGCCGCGTCGAGCGTGGTGCTGAGCGGGATCGTTCCGTTGAACTGGCCGGTGCCGGTGCCCGTTTCGATGCCCTGGTACTGGAAGACGGCCTTGCCCGAGTCGGCGTCGGTGATCACATGGAGTTCGCTGGGCGTTCCGTCGTCCTGGAAGCCGCCGACCACCGCCTCCCAGGCGAGGACGGGCTTGGCTCCGGCGGCCCAGACGACGAGCCGCGGGGTGCCGTCGAGCTTGGCCTCCTCGCCGCCCTTCTTGGCCGCGGCCACCAGCGCCTTGGCCTTCACCGTCGCCGACGACACGTTCGGGGTGATGTCCGGCAGCGCCAGGGCGGCCTTCGCGGCCTTCGTCACCGTGAGCCGGCCGCTCTTGGCGTGCACGACCAGGTCGCCGCCCAGGACGGGCAGTCCGTCGTACGTCCGCTCGTAGCGGGTGTGGGTGGTGCCGTCGGCGTCCTGCGTGACGTCCTTGACGACGAGCTTCTCCTTGGCCCCGAGGCCGAGGGTCTTCGCCGTGCTCCGCACGGCCGCGCCCGCACTCTTGAGGAGGGCTGCGTGCTTCGCCGGGGACAGCGCGGCCGGGGCCGCTCCGGCCCGCGGGGCGGCCAGGATCTTCGCGGGGGCGGTGTGGCCGCCGGGGGCGGCGGAGGCGGCGCCGGTCTGCATTCCGGCGGCCAGCAGGGTGCCGACCGCGGTGAGCACGAGGGCGGCGGTGTATCTGGGGTGGTGCGGATAACGGTCATGCCGGGTCAAGGCGTTCTCCTTATGTGGGGTGGTCGGACTCTGTGGAGTCCTGGAGAGCGGGTCGGGCCGGGGTACGGCCGTCCGGCGGAGCGCGGGTGTGAGGAGGAAGGGTGAGGAGGAAGTGAACGCTCGGTGAGCGTGGTGCACAGCAGATTGGCATCACGTCCACAGAATTGTCATGGCTATAACAAAGCAACGGCTCAAAATGGCCGTTGCGTACTGCGGATCACTCGCCTGAGCGACGCTTTTCGGCCGCACGCCGGGCGTCGGCGCGAGGTGCGAACACCGGGCCGTCGAACAGGTGGTTGAATGACGGGTCCGAGGGGTAATAAATCCCTCAACTCGCGTACGGCGTATACGACTTGCCCCACCGGGACGGTTGCGCCACGAGCACGGCACAAACCGCCCGTGAAGACGCTGGCATATGCCAGAAGCACCACCGGATCGGGTGTTGCCAAATCCCTTACAGGGCGTCGCAGCCTGTGCGACAGTCGTAACCGGTCCCTCCATCCGCCTTGGTCGTACCGTCCCCGCATCGGAGTGCGTCATGCCGTCCCATCTCTCTGCGGACCGCCCCGCCGCCCAGCCGCCCACGCGCGGCTCGGTCGACGCGCTGATATCGCAGGCGCGGCGGCTCATGGGCGACGTGGACGCCGTACGGCGGGACGCGCAGCACGACGGTTCGGACCCGCGGGAGCGGTGGCAGCGCGCGCTGTGCGAGCTGGCGCTGCATCAACTCAACGACCTGGACGAGCACTTGGCCCAGTTGCGGGACGGCCCGCCGCCCGTACCGGCCGCGGTGGAAGCGCCGCCCTCCGCACCTGCCGCAGCGGAAGCGCCCCGGGACGACTCGCTGCTCAGCCGGGTCGGCAGCGCCGAGTGGAATCTGCTGACGGACGGGGCCAGTTGGTCCGGGGAGCTGTATCAGATCCTCGGCCGTGACCCGGCCGCTCCCCCGCTCACCCTCGACGAACTGCCGTCCCTGGTCCTCGACGAGGACCGGCCGAGCCTGACCGCGATGGTCACGGACTGCCTGATCGACGCCAAGCCCATCGACGGCGAGTTCCGCATCGTACGGCCCGACGGCGCCGTACGGACCGTGCACATGATGGGCGAGCCCGTGCTCGACGCCGACGGTGGCACCGCCTCGATGTGGGCCGTGCTGCGGGACGTCAGCGAACTGCGCCGCAGCCAGCGGACGGTGAGCGAGACCCGTGACTCGCTGCAGCTCCACCGGCACCACGCGCAGACCGAGCGCCGGCTCGCGGTCGAGCTGCAGGAGGCCGTGCTGCCGCCGTGGCGCGGCTCCCTGCGGCTCCCGCACCAGGGGCCGGAGACACTGGACCTGGCCGCCCGCTATCTGCCCTCCTCCACCAGTGCGTTGATCGGCGGCGACTGGTACGACGCGCTCCAACTCTCTGACGGGGCAACGCTGTTGAGCGTCGGCGACCTCACCGGACACGGTGTCGCCGTCACCTCGGGCATGGCGATGCTGCTCGGCGCGCTGCGCGGTATGGCGATGGCGGGCACCGAGCCCGGTCAACTGATGTCCTGGCTCAACCAGTTACTGGACGCCACCGTGCAACCGGCCCTGGGCAGCGCGGTGTGCTGCCGCTACCGGCCCGAGACCCGCACCCTGGCGTGGGCGCAGGCAGGACACCCCGCCCCGTTGCTGTACCGCGACGGGACGGGGCGCGTGCTGAGCGCACCGGACGGCGTGCTGCTCGGCGCCACCTCGGGAGCGGCCTACGGACAGGCCGAGGAGACCCTGGAGCCGGGCGACGTACTCCTGTTGCACACGGACGGACTGGTGCCCGGGCGCGGCGGAGAGGCCGCCGTGGACCAACTCCTCGGCCTGGCCCCGCGATTCGGCGAGGCGCGCACCGCACAGGACTGTGTGCGCATGGTCGTGGAGGAGTTCGGCGACACCGAGCGCGCGGACGACGCGTGCGTGCTCGTCGCCAGGACCACCTAGACCGCCAGGAGCTCCTGGCGGGAGCGGAACAGCGGCACAAACCCCCTATGCCTGTGCGCTGTTGCCGCCCTTGGCCCTCGGACTCTTCGACTGTGTCTTCGGCAGCGCGAGTTTGATCTCCTCCCGCAGTTCGTGGATCCTCGGGTAGTCGGAGTACTGGGCGGTGAGCCGGTACATCTCGCGCAGCCGGTCCCAGGTGCGGTGGGAGGAGTTCGTTCCCATCGACGCCAGGGCCAACCGCGCGTACCTGTCCGCCTGTTCGGGGTCGTCCGCGATGAAGCAGGCGGAGGCCATCGACAGGAAGTCGAAGATCTTCGACCGCTGGCGTCCGTCGACCCGCAGCGCCAGGGCCTTCTCCGCGAAGTACTGGGCGTGCACGGCCGCTCCCGGCTCGTGCTCGGCCAGGGTGCGGTAGGCCAGGGCCTGCATGCCGTAGAGGTCCTCCTCCTTGAACGTCTGCATCCAGCTCGGGGCCGGTACGTCGCCGCGGTCGGAGACGAAGAGGTCCTCCGCCTGGCCGAGGGTGCGGCGCATGGCCTGGCCCTTGCCCATCGACGCCTGTGCCCAGGCCTCGATGGTGTAGAGCATCGCCTGGGTGCGGGGCAGCACCTGGTCGCCCGAACCGGTCTTGGCGAGTTTCATGAGATCGAGCGCGTCGTCGGGCCGGCCCAGGTGCACCATCTGGCGAGCCGCCCGGGAGAGCGCCTCCCCGGCACGGGGCCGGTCGCCGCCCTCACGGGCCGCATGGGCGGCGATGACGAAGTACTTCTGGGCCGTGGGCTCCAGGCCGACGTCGTGCGACATCCAGCCCGCGAGTACGGCGAGATTGGCGGCGACGCCCCATAGCCGCCGCTGGAGATGGTCGGGGTGCCGGTAGGCGAGCATGCCGCCCACCTCGTTGAGCTGTCCCACCACAGCCTTGCGCTGCAGCCCGCCGCCGCGGGCCGCGTCCCAGGCTCGGAACACCTTGACGGACTCCTCCAGTTCGTCGATCTCCTGCGACCCGATGGGGGCGGCCTCGTAGCGGTCGAACCCGGCGGGGTCGGCGTGCAGGGGATCGTCGAGTCGTGGAGCGTCGGCGGAAAGAGTCGGATCGGAGTGCAGCCATGCGTGCATGGCGCTGCTGAGTGCGGAGCCTGCGGCGAGCGCGGCGCCCGCGCCCACCAAGCCGCGTCGGTTGAGCATGAGGTCCATTCCCGTGAATTCGGTGAGGACCGCAGCAGTCCGTTCGGGCGCCCACGGCACACCGTCGGGATGTTCCACACTCCCGTCGTCGGGCCGTTTCCCCGTACGCCCGTGCCGGACCAGACCGAGGTCCTCCATGGTCACGACACGGCCGAGACGCTCGGTGAACAGAGCCGCCAGCACCCTCGGCACCGGATCGCGCGGGATCTCTCCCATGTCGATCCAACGCCGTACCCGCGAGGTGTCGGTCGAGAGCTGAGGGTGGCCCATGGCCGCCGCCTGCCGGTTGACCCGCCGCGCGAGTTCGCCCTTGGACCAGCCGGCCAGGCCGAACAGGTCCGAGAGACGGGAGTTGGGTTGTCCGTTCACGTCAAGCCCCCAGGTTCTCGGCTGACTTGAACATAGCCCGGCGCGGGTTGCCGGGCGACTATTCGCCAGGGTTCGCCAGGGTGCGCCAGATGGTGTGCCACTGCGCATCTGGTGTCAGGTAGGAACGCGCCACCCCGACCCGGTCACCGAGGGACACTCCCCAGGGTGCACCTGCGGAACCGGGCCGGGAGCGCGCTTGCTTGGACAGGCACTGCAGGCACACGAAGGGATCTGTATCTCCCATGTACACAGCATCGTCCTCCGTGTCCGCCCCGCCCCGGTCGCTGCACCCTCGCCCGGGCGCCGGCGGCCCCTACCTCGACCCGGCGCGTCCGGCGGCCGGCCCCGTGCTCGGTGCGGGCAGGCCGCGGCGCGTTCCCGGGCTCGGCCCCCAACCGCTCAGCGGGAGACTCGACTTGTCCGGCCCTCAGGGCGCCCAACTGCGTACGGCGATCGCGTCGGTGCACCGGATCTGTCCGGAGTTCGCTCCGGTGCAGGTGCTACGCCGCAACGGGCGCTCCGTGCTTCTGGTCGGAACGACCGGACGCAGCACGGCCGTCGCGAAGTGTTTACTGGACCACTCCCCCGCGTGGGCCGAGCGGATCCGGCACGAGATAGCGGCCTACCGCTCGTTCGTCCGGCACCGCCCGCCGGTGCGGGTGCCGCGGCTGATCGCGGCGGACCCGGACAACTGCACGCTCGTCATCGAGCGGATGCCGGGCCGGGTGGCGGCGCTGCACCGCCACCCGGCCGAGGCTCCGCCGCGGGCGGACATCAGGGCGGCGCTCGGTGCGGTCTGCCGGCTGAACGCCTGGCGGCCGCCGGCCGGTACGTTCGACGCGCCGCTGGACTACGCGGCCCGTATCTCCCGCTATCACGAGCTGGGGCTGCTCACCGACCGGGACATGGGAGACCTGCAGAAGCTGCTGCACGGCATCGCGCACGCGGCGGGCCGACATGGCATGGGCCAGTTCTGCCACGGCGACGCCCTGCTGTCCAACATCCTTCTCTCACCGGCCGGTCCAGTGCTGGTGGACTGGGAGCACGCGGGCTGGTACCTGCCGGGCTACGACCTGGCGACGCTGTGGGCGGTGCTCGGGGACGCGCCGGTGGCCCGGCGGCAGATCAGCCAGATCGCGCAGTCGGCGGGACCGGCCTCGCGTGACGCCTTCCTGGTGAACCTGATGCTGGTGCTGACCCGGGAGATCCGCACCTACGAGATGGCCGTGCAGCGTTCGATGCACGACACGACCCCGGCGGCACCGGGCGTGGTGGCCCACCCGGGTGCTGCGCCGTCCGGCGAGGAACAACGGCTGCTGCTGAGGCGGCTGCACGACGACTGCCAGATGGCCCGACGGGCCGTGCGTGCGGCGGTCGGCACTCGCTGACGGGGACGACGGTCCGCGGTGCGCCCCGCAGCGGCGCACCGCGGACTTCGTGTGTCTCGGCCACATGTGGATCCCCCCTATGTGGCTCGCCCATTGGTGTACACCACTGACGCCCCGCAGGCCCGAAAGCCGCCGCCACGAAACTCCTCGCATCCCCTGTTGACATGGGAAATCGCCTTCCTCTGGGCATGATTGACGGATCGTCGGCCAGCCGGTACCACTGACGCACGCCCGGCCCCGCACGGTTCGTCACATCCCACCGTCCCAGGAGGCTGCATTGCGAGGATCCTCGACCGACCCCACCCGCTCTCCCGGACACAGACGCGCGCGCGGGTCCGCCTGCGCGCTCGCCACGGCCGCTCTGCTGCTGCCCCTGCTGGGCGCGGCCCCTTCCGGGAGCGCCACCGATTCCTCCGCCGCCACTCTCCAGCGGGCGTTCGCGTCGGCGTCCGCCGAGTACCACGTGCCGCAATCGGTGCTGCTGGCCGTCTCCTACCTCCAGTCCCGCTGGGACACGCACGACGGGGCCCCGAGCGTCACC
The DNA here is from genome assembly GCF_036227225.1 of Streptomyces sp. NBC_01478. Lineage (GTDB taxonomy): Bacteria > Actinomycetota > Actinomycetes > Streptomycetales > Streptomycetaceae > Streptomyces. The sequence goes on from NZ_CP109444.1 coordinate 1,363,942, forward strand.
GGCGGCTACGGCCCCATGCACCTCACGGACGCCCGGACCGCCCTCGCCGCGACGGAGCACTTCAGCGAGGGCACCGAGGACGCCCGCGGCGATAGCGCCCGCCCGGCCCTGCACCCGACCGCTCAGATCCCGGCGGACTCCCAACTCCCGGCCCGGCTGCGGACGTTGACGAAGGCGGCCAAGCTGACCGGGCTCGCGGCGAGTGACCTGCGGACCGACGAGGCCGCCAATGTGGCGGGCGGCGCCGCACTCCTCGCCGACGCCCAGCAGGCCCTGGGCGAGCCGCTGAGCGCGGACCCGGCCGACTGGTACGGCGCGATCGCGCGCTTCTCCGGCGCCGACGACACGGCGACGGCCGCCGCGTATGCCAACGATGTCTACGACGTGATCCACACCGGCGAGGAGCGCACCACGGACGCCGGGCAGCAGGTCGCCCTGGCCGCACAGCCGGAACTCGCCCCCGACACCGCGCAGTTGGCGGAGACCGGGCTGCGCACGCTCTCCGCCGCCGGCACGGAGTGCCCGAAGAAGGTGTCCTGCGAGTGGATCCCGGCGCCGTACTCCCAGTTCGGGAGCAAATACGGCAACCACGACCTGGGCGACCGGCCCGCGATGCAGAGCATCAAGTACATCGTCGTCCATGACACGGAAGGCCAGTGGGAGGGTGTCCTGAACATGGTCCAGGACCCCACCTATGTGTCCTGGAACTACACGATCCGCTCCACCGACGGGTTGATCGCCCAGCATGTGAAGGCCAAGGACGTGGCCTGGCACGCGGGCAACTGGTACATCAACGCGAAGTCGATCGGCATCGAGCACGAGGGCTTCCTCGCCGCGCCCGACGCCTGGTACACGGAGGCGATGTACCGCTCGTCGGCACGGCTGGTCTCGTACCTGACCAAGAAGTACGGCATCCCGCTGGACCGGCAGCACATCCTGGGCCACGACACCGTGCCGGGGCCGACCACGTCCACGGTCCCCGGGATGCACACGGACCCGGGCCCGTACTGGGACTGGGCGCACTACTTCGACCTGCTGGGTCACCCCGTCAAGCAGACCGCGCGCAAGAGCGGCGGCCTGGTGACGATCCGCCCCGACTACACCACCAACCGGCCGGTGTACACGGGCTGCGTCACCGCGGGCCAGCCGTGCGCGGCGCACGGGTCGAGCGAGGTCCGGCTGTACTCCGGGCCGGGCGAGACCTACCCCCTGATCAAGGACATCGGCCTCGGGACCACCCCGACGACCGGCGTCAACGACCTCTCCTCACGAGTGTCCACCGGACAGCAGTACGCGGTGGCCGACCGTTCTGGCGACTGGACCGCGATCTGGTACCTGGGCCAGGAGGCCTGGTTCAAGAACCCGAAGAAGCACCCCACCGCCGTGTCCGCGACAGGCCTGGTGGTGACGCCGAAGGCGGGCGCGGACAGCATCCCGGTGTACGGCCGCGCCTACCCGGAGGCCTCGGCCTACCCCGCGGGGGTGCCCGCCCAGGCGGTGTCGCCGCTGCCGTACACCCTGCCCAAGGGCCAGAAGTACGTGGTCGGTGACAAGGTGCCCGGCGAGTACTACTACGCGGTCACCTTCACCACCGACTCGCACAAGGTCGTCGTAGGAAAGGATCTCTACTACGAGATCCAGTACGGCCACCGGGTGGAGTTCGTCCGGGCCGCCGACGTGACGGTGGCGCGGTCGGGCCGGTAGCCGGGCCTCAGCCCTGCTGGAACAGTTCCGCCGGGAGCGGTTTCAGCAGGGCGTAGAGGTCGTCCGTGATGGGGCGGTCCCAGGCGGCGATGGTCACCAGGACGTTGTCACTGCGGTCGAACTGGACGCAGGAGACGCGGCTCTCGGAGAGCTTGAGGCGGCGCACGATCAGCAGGTTGTCGCCCTGCATCACCGGCATGTCCTCCGTGCCTACGACCGTCACCTCCTCGTCGTTCTCCAGCGCGAGGAGCAGTTGGGCGACCTCGAAGGGGATCTCGTCCTCGGCGACGTCACGGGCCGGGGAGCCCTCCGGCAGATTGCCGATGACCATCGCGGGGCCGCGGCCGCCGAACAGGTCGTACCGCAGGAACACGCCCTGGCAGGTGCCGTCGGGGGCGGGCAGCAGACCGGCACCGAGGTTCCCGGGCCAGTCGCCCGGGTCCATGGCCAGCACATCGAATTCGGGGCCGGCGGGGGTGGCGCTGCGGCGGCGGAGGAACGACATGCAGCAATGGTACGGGGTGCCGTTCGGCGATGGGCACGTGGTTTGGTGCGGGGTTCGTTGTCGGGTGCGGGTTCGTGGGGGCTGGGCGCGCCCACGCGGCGGAGCCGCACATCGACACAGCCCCGCGCCCCTAGGGAACTGAGCCCTCCGTCGGTTGGATCAGTGCCGTTCCCAGGCCGGTGCGGTCTGTGCCCAGTTTTCTGTAGGCCGCTGAGAGCAGGCGTACTGCCGACTGTTCGTCCGTGTCGAGTTCTACGGCTATCTCGTGCTCCGTGCTGCCGTGGGCGGCCAGGATTGCAGCGGCGCGTTCTTGGGATGTGAGGGTGTCGGTCTCCGCGCTGTGGAGGCGGCGGGGGCGTAAGCCTGCTGCGGCCAGTTCGGCGCGGGTCGTGTCCGCCAGGCCGTCGGCGCCGCACTGGACGGCTGCGTCCAGGCCTCGGTAGAGGTAGTCGGCGGCCTCCTTGGACCTGCCGGTGCGGCGGAGTTCGGTGCCCAGGGCCACCAGTGCGCAGGCCAACTCGTAGGCGGCCGGGGAGCGTTCGAGGTGGGTGACGGACTCCTCCAGGAGTTTGGCGCGGTCGGAGCCGGAGGAGACCTCGGCGGCGATGCGCAGGGCCTGGCCGATGGCGGACGGGGTGCCGAACTGGCGGGCTCGGGCGACGGCTTCGTGGGCGGTGGCCATGGCGCGCTCGGGGGTGTCATGACGTTCGGCGCGGGCGAGGTGGAGCTGCCAGGGGCACCAGGCGGGGTTGCGGATGCCGCGCGGGTCGAGACGGCGGCCCGCGGAGGCCAGCTCTTCGGCGGCTTCCTTGGTGCGGCCGCGGGCGAGCAGCAGTTCGCCGTACACGGTCTGCGCGTCCGGGAAGACGACGGCGGCCGGGAAGGGTTCCGCGAAGGCGTGGTCCTCGGCGAGTTTCGTGGCTTCCTCGACCCGGCCGCGGGCCAGCAGGACCTCGATGAGGATGCCGGTGCCGTACCAGTAGACGGGGGTGCCGGGTCCGACGCGTTCGGCGAGGCGCAGTCCCGCGCGGGCGAAGTCCTCGGCCTCGGCGAGCCGGCCGCGCCGGTAGCGGAGGTAGCCGAGGAAGGTGTAGCCGAAGGCCAAGTGGGCGCCGCGCCAGCCCTGTTGCTCGAAGTCGGCGATGCCGGTGGCGAACAGTTCCTCCGCCCGGCCCGGTCGGTCGCAGTACATGAAGGCGAGGGCGACGAGCACCGGTACCTCGAAGCCGCGGTCGGCCTCCGCCCAGCCTAGGCCGCCGTCGAGTGCGCGCTCGGCATGGTGCAGGGCCACATGTGCGGGTTCACCACGGAGTACGGCGTCCCAGGTGCGCAGGCCGATGATGTACCGCTCGGTGAGGTCGCGGCCCTTGAGGCGGTCGGCGAGTTTGGTGAGCCGGCGGGAGCGCGAGGGGTGGTCGGGTTCGTCGGCGCGGAAGGCGTCCCACATGAACTGCTCGGAGAGCATGCGGAGTTTGACCCGGGCGTCGTCGGTGACGTGGATCTCGCGGGCGAGGGTGTCGGAGGCCTCGGCGAGGCGGTCGCTGTGGGCGAGGACCTGGGAGAGGCGGTAGACGATGTTCTGCCGCAGGCCGGCGTCACTGATCGGTTCTTCGAGGGCGGCCCGCAGATGGTTGACGGTGGTCGCCGGTTCGGTGAGCAGGGAGGCGCTGCCCAGTTCGTAGAGGACGGCGGCCCGGTCGTCGTAGGGCGGGGGTTCGCGCAGGGCGCGGGCGAGATAGCTGCGGGCCGTGTCGGGGGCGCCCGCGCGCAGGGTCTCGCCGGCCGCCGCGCGGAGTTGCTGGACCACCCAGTTGTCGCCGTCGGGGTGGGTCTCCATGAGGTGGCGGGCGGCGGCGGAGGGGCCCTGGCCCTCGTCGATGACGCACCAGGCGGCCTGGCCGTGCAGGGCCACGCGGACGCCGGCGGGGATGGCCCGGTAGACGGCGGTGGCGATGAGCGGGTGGACGAATTCGAGGGTGCCTGCGGCGGTCAGCGTGCCGCTGAGGATGCGGGCGCCGCGCAGTGCGTCGACGGCGTCGGCGGCCTCCTCGTGGCCGAGTCCGGCGACTGCGGCGGCGAGCATCGGACGGGGCTCGGTGCCGAGGACCGCGCAGGCCCAGGCGAAGCGGACGGTGGAGGTGCCGAGGCGTTCGAGGCGGGTGGTGAGGCCGCTGCCCTTGACGGCGGCGGCGAGGTCGCGCAGTTGGTAGGCCCCGGCCTCGGTGGGGTTCAGACCGCGGTCGTGGATCTTGGCGGTGAGTTCGACGGTCTCGAAGGGGTTCCCGGCGGTGACGGCCCAGCACTCGTGGCAGAACGCGTCGTCGGCGTGCTCGCCGAGCATCTCCCGCACCAGGTCGGCGACGGCCGCGACGCTGAGCGGTTCGAGATCGAGGGGGCGTCCGCCGGCCCGGCCGGGCAGTCCCCTGAACGACTCGGCGTGGTCGGGGAGTTCGTCGGGCCGGTACGCGACGACGACCAGCAACGGGAGTTGCTCGGCGCGGGGCGCGAACGCGGCCAGCCAGCCCAGGGATTCGGGGTCGGCCCAGTGCGCGTCGTCGAGGACGAGGACCATCGGGGCCCGCTTGACCGCGAGGTGGGTGAGTACCCAGTCGAGGCCGTCGCGCAGGCCCTGCTGGTCGGGCGGGGAGCCCTCGGTGGGGGCGCACAGGCCGAGGGCGGGGCCGACGATGTCGTACCAACTGCCCAGCGCGGTACGGAGATCGGCGTCGGCCGAGCCGGCGAACTGCGGTTGCAGCAGTTGCCGGGCGACGTGGAAGGCGACGCGCTGTTCCTGGTCGCCGCCGCGCGCGGAGAGCACGGTGCAGCCTTGTGCGGCGGCGCGGCGGCGCACTTCGGTGAGGAGGGTGGTCTTGCCGATGCCGGCCCGGCCCGCGAAGGCGAGGAGGGCACCACGTCGCCGGTCCCCCGGCTCGCCGCCGTCCGTGCGCAGACCCGTGAGCTCGCCCAACGCCTCGTCCACGGCGGCGAGTTCACTCTCCCGTTCGAAGAGTGTCCTTCTGCTGCGTGCGCTCCGCTGTCCCATCCCATACCCCCTGCCACGGTGGTGCGCCCGCGCGGGGAGCGAACGCGCACCGTGAGCTACAGGGACCTCAGCGTACGCTTTTCGAGAGTGCCGCGACCCGGTACTGGGCGAAGGCGTACCAGCCGGTTTTCCTGGGTCGCCGGTGACGGCAGGGACGCGGATCCCCCGTGGTCCTCACTCCTCCGACCCGGTCGGCGGCACCACCGCGACCGGGCTCGCCGCGTGCAGCAGGACCGCCTGGGTGACCGAGCCGAGCAGGCGGGCCGGGGCGAGCAGTCGGCGGCGGTGGCGGCCCACGACGACGAGGTCCGCGTCCTTCGAGGCGGCCACCAGGTGGCCGGCCGCGTCGCCCGGGGCGACGTACGGCTCGGTGCGGACGTCCGGGTGGTGGGCGCGGTGCGGGACGAGGAGGGCGTCGGTGAGGACGCGGGTCTCGTTCTCGATGGCGTCCTGGTCGATGACCGGCGGGAGGAGTTCGCCGGCGGAGGCCCAGGCCTGCGGCGGCCACGGATAGGCGGCGACGACCTGGAGGCGGGCGCCGCGCCGGGCGGCCTCGGCGAAGGCGAAGGCGAGGGTGGCCTCGTCGGGGCTGTCCACGTGCAGGCCGACGACCACCCGGGGTCCGGGTGCGGCCGGGGGCGCGTCATGCACCTCGCGTCCGGGCCGGGGCACCACGACGACGGGGCAGTCCGCGCCGCGGGCGGCGGCCATGCCGTTCGAGCCGAGCAGCAGGCTGGCGAAGCCGCCGCGGCCACGCGAGCCGAGCACCAAGAGCTGTGCGGTGGAACCGAGTTCGGGCAGTACCGCGCCGGGTGCGCCCTGCAGCCCGAGGTACTCCACGACCGGCCGGTCGGCTGGGTCCTCGACATGCTTACGGGCCTGGTCGAGCACCTCGTCCTTCGCCGGGTCCGGCGGCCCGGCGACCAGGACGCCGGGCGATGTCCAGGCGGCGGCGTACTGCCACACATGGACGACCCGCAGCGGCACCCCGCGTCCACGCGCCGCGTCGAGGGCCCAGTCCAGGGCGCGCAGGCTGTCGTCCGAACCGTCGACCGCCGCGATGACCGGCAGGGTGCTCATGGGTTCCTCACCTCAGGAGTAACGGGACCTTCCCCCCTGGGGCCAGCCTGGCTCAGGCGTCGGCTCCAGAAGGGTTCTCAAGGTCGCGTGTCCGAAACAACAGGTGGGACACCCCGGAGAGGCGCAACGCCCCTCACGTCAGATCGAACTCCCCCTCCCGCGCCCCCGACACGAACGCGCCCCATTCCGCGGGCGTGAAGATCAAGGAAGGGCTCTCCGGGCGGCCGCTGTTGCGCATCGCGATGAATCCCTCGACAAAAGCGATCTGGACATCCCCCCGTCCACGGCTGCCTGAGTGCCAATCGGCGTCACTGAGGTCCAGCTCCGGCTTGTCCCAGCCCGCAAGCGGGTGCTGCTGGATGGTGCTCTCGGCCACGTCCGTGCTCCTCCCGATTCGTCGTCCGCGGCCAGCCTAGCGATCGACTTCTGATGCCGACAGGCCACGTGAGGGGGACCTTTCAGGAGGCGGGGGGTTCGCTGCCCACGAGCCACATCGAGAAGAACTGCGATCCGCCGCCGTAGGCGTGCCCGAGAACCCGCCGGGCCCCCTCCACCTGGTGTTCCCCGGCCTGGCCGCGGACCTGGAGGGCGGCCTCCGCGAAGCGGATCATGCCCGAGGCACCGATCGGATTGGTCGACAGCACCCCGCCTGACATGTTCACGGGAAGGTCGCCGTCCAGCTCGGTCACCCCTGATTCGGTCAGCTTCCAGCCCTCTCCCTCCTCGGCGAACCCAAGATTCTCCAGCCACATGGGCTCGTACCAGGAGAACGGCACGTACATCTCCACGGCGTCGATGTCCCGGCGCGGGTCGGCGATCCCGGCCTGCCGGTACACATCGGCGGCGCAGTCCTTGCCGGCCTGTGGCGACACACAGTCCTTTCCGGCGAAGAGTGTGGGTTCGCTCCGCATGGCGCCACCGTGCATCCAGGCCGCCGGACGTGGTGCGCGGGCCGCCCCCGCCCGGTCGGTGAGGACCATCGCGCAGGCGCCGTCCGAGGAGGGGCAGGTCTCCGAGTAGCGGATCGGGTCCCACAGCATCGGCGAGGCCTGGACCTTCTCCAGGGTGATGTCGTGCTCGTGGAGATGGGCGTACGGGTTCTTCAGCGCGTTGCGCCGGTCCTTGTACGCCACCAGGGAGCCGACGGTGTCGGGCGCCCCGGTGCGCCGCATATAGGCGCGCACATGGGGCGCGAAGAACCCGCCCGCACCTGCCAGCAGCGGCTGCTGGAAGGGGATCGGCAGGGACAGTCCCCACATGGCGTTCGACTCGGACTGCTTCTCGAAGGCCAGCGTGAGGACCGTGCCGTGCACGCGAGCTGCAACGAGATTGGCGGCGACGAGCGCCGTAGACCCGCCCACCGACCCGGCGGTGTGCACCCGCAGCATGGGCTTCCCCACGGCGCCCAGCGCGTCGGCGAGATACAGCTCGGGCATCATGACGCCCTCGAAGAAGTCCGGCGCTTTCCCGATGACCACGGCGTCGATGTCGGCCCACGTCAACTCGGCGTCGTCCAGGGCACGTTGGGCCGCCTCACGCACCAACCCCGCGATCGACACGTCCCGCCGCGCGGCGACATGCTTGGTCTGGCCGATCCCTACGACGGCCACGGGCTCCTTGCTCATCGCGGATCCCCTTCGAGTACGGCGACCAGGTTCTGTTGCAGACAGGGCCCGGAGGTGGCGTGGGCGAGGGCCCGGTCGGACTCGCCCCGGTGGATGCGGGCGGCGGCCTCGCCGATGCGGATGAGCCCGGCGGCCATGACGGGGTTCGCGGCGAGGGTCCCGCCGGACGGGTTGACGCGCACGTCGTCGCCGAGCCGCAGCGCCTTGCGCAGGACGACCTCCTGCGCGGTGAACGGCGCGTGCAACTCGGCGGTGTCGACGGGCCGTTCGAAGGCACCGGCCTTCTCGGCGGCGAGCCGCGCGGACGGCGAGTCGGTCAACTCCCGTACGCCCAGGCCGTGTGCCTCGATGCGGTGGTCGATCCCCTTGATCCAGGCGGGCCGTCGGCACAGTTCGCGGGCCCGGTCGCCGGCCGCGAGGATCACGGCGGCGGCGCCGTCGCCGATCGGCGGGCAGTCGCCGGTGCGCAGCGGCCGTACGACATAGTCCCCCTGCGGTACCGAACCCCGCACCTGCGCATGGGAGTTGGCGCTCGCGTCGGTCCGGCTGCGGGCGGCCACGGCGGCGAGCGCGGGTTCGTCGGTGTCGCCCGCGTCGATGAGGGCCTGCGCCTGGAGGGCGGCGAGGGCCACGGAGTCCGGCCACAGGGGGGCGACGTAGTAGGGATCGAGCTGTCGCGTCAGCACATCGCGTACGGAGCCGGGGGACGACTTGCCGTACGAGTAGACGAGCGCGGTGTCGGCGTCGCCGGTGAGGAGTTTGGTCCAGGCCTCGTAGAGCGCCCAGGCGCCGTCCATCTCGACGTGCGACTCGGAGATCGGCGGCCAGGCGCCGACGCCGTCGAGGGCCAGGGTGAAGGAGAAGGCGCGGCCCGCGAGGTAGTCGCTGGACCCGGAGCAGGTGAAGTCGATGTCGGCGGTCTTCAGCCCGGTCTGTTCCAGGACGCCGTGCAGGACCGGCATCAGCATCTCCACCTCGGAGAGCTCGTCGGTGGTACGCCGGTGGTCGGTCTGCGCGAAGGCGACGACGGCGATCTCACGCATCACATCGGCTCCCTGCATCACAGCAGCTCCTTGTAGGCGTCGTAGTCCGCGTCGGGTTCGCCGGTCGGCCGGTAGTGGTCCGGATAGCGGCCGCCCTCGCTCCACACCGCCTCGACGCGCAGCCCCATGCGCACCTGGTCGTACGGAATCCCGCCGATCCGTCCGTGCAGCGCGAGGTCGGCGCCGTCGAGGGCGATGTGCGCGTAGACGTACGGCACTTCGATGTCGAGGTTCTTCGCCTTGATGTTGACGATGCAGAACGTGGTGACTGTGCCCCGCGGCCCCACTTCGACATGTTCCGCCGTGGCGACACCGCATGTGGGGCAGGCACCCCTCGGCGGGACGTACACCTTGCGGCAGGTGGGGCAGCGTTCGCCGACGGTGCGTTGTCCGGAGAGCGCGTGGATGTAGTCGGTCTGCGCGCGGCCGGGCGAGTAGACGTAGTCGAGGCGCGCGGGGGCCACGATGCCGGTGACCATGTCCTCGAACTCGCCGGTGTGGGCGGCCGGTTGACGTTCCTCATCGCCATCGCCATCGCCTTCGTACGGCTCGAAGCAGGCGATGTCCGTGATGGCGCCGGTGCGTTCCTCGGCCCAGCGGACGCGAACGCGCATGCCGGTGCGTACGGCGTCCGGGCCGGGGGCGTCGAGGGCGTGCAGGAGGGCGGTGTCGGCGCCGTCGAGACGGACCAGGACCCAGGCGAAGGGGGTGTCCAGGGGCTGACCGCGCCGGGGTTCGTGGTTCCAGGCCCAGGTGGTGACCGTGCCGGTGGCGGCGACCTGGACGAGATCGCGGATCTCCTCAGCGGTAACGGGGTCGTACTCGACGGGAGGGACAAGGGTCCGCCCATCACCGGTCTTCACCCCAAGAACGACGCGCTCGCGCAGGCCGGTGAGAAAGGCGCTCTGGATCGGGCCGAGGGAGCGAGTGAAGGGGAACTCCAGGACGAGGGGGGCTTTAAGTACTTCGGGCACAGCATCTCCTCACTGAACAAACGGGGTTGCGCGGGTTCTCCCTAGGGGCGCGGGGCTGTGTCGTATATGCGGCTCCGCCGCGTGGGCGCGACCAGCCACAACGAACCCGCAGACAAAAGCCGACCGACCAGCAGTGCACCTACGCCCGCTTGTAAACAGGCGCCCGCTTCTCCGCAAAGGCACGGGCCCCCTCCTTCGCATCAGCGGTGTCGAACACCGGCCACCCCCGCTTGAGTTCGGCAGCAAGCCCCTCCGCCTCTGTCAGTTCGGCCGTCTCATACACCGACGCCTTCACCGCCTCAACCGCCAACGGCCCACACCCATTGACGAGTTCGGCAATCTCCAGCGCCTTGTCGAGAGCCGCGCCGTCGGGAACGACATGTCCGACCAGACCGACGTCCGCCGCCTCCCGCGCGCTGTACGGACGCCCGGTGAGCAGCATCTCCAGCGCATGAGTACGCGGAATCTGCCGCTGGAGACGCACAGTTGAGCCCCCGATCGGAAACAGCCCGCGCTTGACCTCGAACAGACCGAAGGTCGCCGACTCCCCCGCGACCCGGATGTCGGTGCCCTGAAGGATCTCCGTACCGCCGGCCACGCAATACCCCTCGACCGCCGCGATCACCGGCTTGCGGGGCCGGTGGTGCCGCAGCATCGCCTTCCAGTGCAGGTCAGGATCGGCGGTGAGCCGCTCACGGTACTGCTGGCCCTCCATGCCCTTCCCGGCCAGCGCCTTGAGGTCCATGCCGGCACAGAACGCACCCCCCGCGCCGGTCAGCACGATGGACCGGATCGCGTCGTCCGCGTCGGCCTCGATCCACCCGTCGTAGAGACCGACAAGCATCGGCAACGAGAGAGCGTTCTTGGCCTCGGGCCTGTTGAGCGTGAGCACCAGTGTGGCGCCCTCGCGCCGCACGGTCAGGTGTTCCGTACCGCTCATGGTCGTCTCCCGTCGCCGTACCGCCTCCGGAACGAGAACAGGTTGCAGGAGGTGCCCTGCCAGTACAAGAGGTTTCTGACACTCAGTCAGATTTCTTCTGCGCGGACCCTTCACAGTTGCCGCGCCCTTTGCTCTGATGACCGGCGAACCGACGTCAGGAGGAGTGGTGGAGTACAACATTGCCGACCTGTTCGAGTCGGTCGTCGACGTGGTCCCGGACCGCGAGGCGCTCGTGTACATCGACCACCCGGGGACGGGCGCGGAACGCCGCCTGACCTACGCGGAGTTGGACGCGGCGGCGAACCGCGTCGCCCATCACCTGATCGACACCGGGATACGCCCGGGCGAACACCTCGGGCTCCACCTCTACAACGGCGTCGAGTACGTGCAGACGGTGCTGGGCTGCCTCAAGGCGCGGGTGGTACCGGTCAACGTCAACTACCGCTACGTCGAAGAGGAGTTGGTGTACCTCTACCGGGACGCCGATCTCGTGGCGCTGGTCTTCGACACGGAGTTCACCGGGCGGGTGGCGGCCGCGCTGCCCCGGGCGGAGAAACTTCGGCACCTGGTCCGGGTGGGGACACCGGCGCAAGGCGCCCCGGACGTACCGGATGTACCGGATATGCCGGTGGTGTCCTTCGTGGACGCGGAGGCGACCGGGTCTCCTGAGCGCGGGTTCCCGGCCCGTTCGGGCGACGACCAGTTCATCATCTACACCGGCGGCACGACCGGGATGCCCAAGGGTGTGATGTGGCGCCAGGAGGACCTGTTCTTCTCGGGGCTCGGCGGCGGCGCGCCGACCGGTGAACCCGTCAAGAAACCGGAGGAGTTGGCCGAGCGGGTCGCGGCCGGCGGGGCGGGGATCACGTTCTTCCCCGCTCCCCCGCTGATGCACGGCACCTCCACGCTCACGGCGTTCATCGGCTTCAACTTCGGCCAACGCGTCGTGATCCACCGTAAGTTCGTGCCGGAGGAGGTGCTGCGGACCGTGGAGAAGGAGAAGGTCACCAGCATGTCCCTGGTCGGCGACGCGATGCTCCGGCCGCTGATCGACGCCCTCAACGGGCCGATGAAGGGCACCGATTGCTCGTCGATGTTCAGTGTCTCGTCGTCGGGCGCGATCATGTCGGAGACGGTGCGCCGGCAGTTCCAGGAGCTGCTCCCGAACACGATGCTGCTGAACAACTACGGCTCGTCCGAGTCCGGCTTCAACGGCACGGCGACGGCGGATTCCGGGGCCGGGCAGTCCTTCCGCATCCGCGTCAACTCCCGTACCCAGGTGGTCGATCCGGCCACGCACGAGCCGGTCGCCGTCGGTGAGATCGGCCGGGTCGCGCAGTGCGGTCATGTACCGCTCGGCTACTACAACGACGTGCGCAAGACCGCCGAGACCTTCTTCGAGAAGGACGGCCGGCGGTGGGTGCTGCTCGGCGACATGGCGACCGTGGACGAGGAGGGTGTCGTCACGGTTCTCGGCCGGGGCTCGCAGTGCATCAACACCGGTGGGGAGAAGGTGTATCCGGAGGAGGTCGAGCAGGCGCTCAAGTCGCATCCGGACGTCTACGACGCGCTGGTGGCCGGGGTGCCGGACGTGAGGTGGGGCAACCATGTGGCCGCGGTCGTACAACTCCGCACGGGTGCGGAACAGCCGTCGCTGGACGACATCCAGACACACTGCCGCACCCACCTCGCCGGGTACAAGATCCCGCGCCAGTTGGTGATCGCGGAGTCCATCCAGCGGTCGCCGAGCGGCAAGGCGGACTACCGGTGGGCGCGGGAGGTGGCGGTCGCCGCAGATCAGTGAGTCAACAGTGGGTCAACGAGCAGGCCGGATTGAACTCACGGTAGCGTGCGGCCGTACTGATGGTGACGGATCCGGTGGCCCGGGCCAGCTCCGTCATGCCATCACCGGGCTCAGCACGGAAGGACGTTCGGGTGCCGCTCTTCACTCGCTCTCACCCATCGGCGCACGAGAAGGCCACCGGGGAGACCGACCCGACAGCGGCGACGGAGGCCGCCGCATCCCCCGAACAACAGGAGCCACCCGAGCCACGCGACTCGGCGGACGTACCCGAGCAGCACGAGCCGACCGACGCAACCGAGTCGACTGAAACGACCGACTCGGCGGACTCACCGGACTCGACCGACACGTCCAACTCGGTTGACTCGTCCGAGGCGTCCGAGGCAGCCAAGCCCGCCGGCGCCGCTGAATCCGCCGCACCCGACGAGAGCTCTGAGCCCGCAGAGCCCACGGAGTCCGAGGCAGAGTCCGAGGCGAAAACCGGAATCGAATCTGCCCCGGAATCCGCCGCCGAATCCGCCGAGCGGTCGTCTCAACTCCCCGTCCGCGCAGGCTGGTTCGGCTGGCGCAGCCGCTACCCCCGTACCGCACGTGCCGTAGGCGTGGGCACGAGTGTGCTGGCCGGTGCGTTGCTGGTCGTCGCTCTCGTCGTGCCCGACCGTCTCGACCGGATGACGTTCCAGTCGTTCCTCCGGCTGCCCGTGGAGCTGATCGTCCTCGCGGTCGTGCTGCTCGTGCTGCCGTCGAGGGCGCGGCGGATCGCCGCCGTCGTCTCGGGCGCGTTCATCGGGCTGTCGACCGTCCTGAAGTGCCTCGACATGGGCTTCTACCAGACCCTGGCCCGCCCGTTCGACCTGGTCTTCGACTGGGTCCTGCTGAGCGACGCGGCGGACTGGATGAAGGACTCGTTCGGCCGCTCCGGCGAGGTGCTCGCGATCGTCGCGGTGATCGTCCTGCTGATCGTCGTCCTCGTGGCGAGCGCGCTCGCGATGATGCGGCTGGCGGACGTGATGGCCAGGCACCGCCCCACGGCCGTACGCACCACCCTTGTCCTCGGTGTCGCGTGGATCATGTGCTTCACCCTGAGCGTGCAGGTCGGCGGTGTCACACTCGCCACCAAGGGCTACAGCCAGTTCCTCACCAACCGCGTGAAGTACGTGCGCGAGGGTCTGGGAGACGCCGACGTCTTCAAGAAGCAGCTCACCGTCGACGCCTTCGCCAAGACCCCGCCCGACCAACTGCTGACCGGACTGCGCGGCAAGGACGTCCTGTTCACCTTCATCGAGAGCTACGGCCGGGTCGCGCTCGACGACCCGACGATGGCGCCGGAGATGGACAAGACGCTCACGGCGGGCGACGCCCGGCTCAAGGCGGCCGGCTTCTCGTCGCGCAGCGCCTGGCTCAGGTCGCCGGTGACGGGCGCGGGGAGTTGGCTGGCCCACTCGACGTTCCTGTCCGGCCTGTGGATCAAGAACCAGCAGCGGTACCGGACCGTGACCACCAGCACCCGCGCGACCCTCACCAGCTACTTCCAGAAGACCGGCGCCTGGCGCACGGTCGGCATCGTCCCCGGTGTGCGCAAGTCCTGGCCCGAGGGCAAGTACTTCGGCCTCGACAACATCTACGACTCCACCCATCTCGGCTACCAGGGCCCGTACTTCAGTTGGACGCCGGTGCCGGACCAGTTCAGCCTGGAGTCCTTCGAGAAGCTGGAGTACGGCAAGAAGAACCGCGACCCGATCATGGCGGAGATCATCCTCGCCTCCAGCCACAACCCCTGGTCCCCCATCGCCCACACGATCCCCTGGAACCAGCTCGGGGACGGCACGATCTTCAACCAGATCAAGAAGGAGGGCACCAACCCGACGGAGGTCTGGAAGAGCGCGAAGCGCGTGCGGACCGAGTACCGCAAGGCCATCCAGTACTCCGTGGACAGCCTGACCCAGTGGGTCCAGCGCTACGGCAACAAGAACACCGTCCTCGTCTTCCTCGGCGACCACCAGCCCGTGCCGACGGTCACCGGCGGCACCGCCGACAAGGACGTGCCGATCACCATCGTCGCCCACGACCCCAAGGTGCTGGACAAGATCTCCAACTGGGGCTGGACGGACGGCCTCAAGCCCGCCGACAACGCCCCGGTACTGGGCATGGACAAGTTCCGGGACCGCTTCATGACGGCCTACGCGAAGTGACGGTTCCGGTCCGGACGTCGTCCCTCGCCTCCGCGAGGAACGGCTCCACCACCGCCAGGAACTCCTCCGGCCGCTCCTCGTGCACGAGATGTCCGGCGTCGACGGTCACCAGGCGGGCGTCGGGGATCCGTTCGGCGAGTGCGGCGACCCGGTCCTGAGGAATCCCGCTGGTGGGGCCACCGGCAACCACCAGCGTGGGCATGGTGATCCGCCCCATGTGGTCCCACCACATGGGGTCGGGGCGGTTCGCCCACGGGTCGGTGGCCTCGATCATCGCCCAGTCGAACGACAGCTCCCCTGCGGGGCGTTGGGTCGCCGGGCGCGGCGGATCGAGCGGCAGCGGCGCGGGCACATCCTCCAGAACCAGCCGTCGTACGACGTCGGGTGCGTCCTGCGCGAGCAGGTACGCGACGATGCCGCCGAGCGAATGGCCGATGACGTCGGCCTGTTCGATGCCGAGGACGGTGAGGAGGGCGCGTATGTCGTCCCGCATCGCCTCGTACGCGTACACGTCGGCCGTGGCTCCCGGCTCGGTGCCGGGCCAGTCGCTGCTTCCGTGGCCGCGCAGGTCGGGGGCGTACACGCGGCGCGGTGCGGGTCCGCCGGCAATCCGTTCGGCGATCGGTGTCCAGTCGGTGCCGTCGGCCGCCCGGCAGTGGAGCAGGAGGACGGGCCGCGCCTCCTCCGGGCCCCAGGTGTGAAGAGCGAGGGCTGTGCCGTTGGCCTCGACGGTGCGGGTCTCGGTCTGCATTGCAGGAACGTAGCCGCTGGGGCGGCGGGCCGTGCGGCTATTCTCCCGAGGGCGGAACGGCACCCCCCGCGTCGAGAAACGCGACGACCTGGCGCACGAACCACTCCGGATCGTCCAGCCACGGGTAGTGCCCGGCACCCGGCTGCACCACCGACTCGGCGTTCCGGAACACGTCGGCGGCGCGACGGGCGAGTTCGGGCCGGGGGCCACCGTCGAGTTCACCCGCGAGAACCAGGACGGGTGCGGGCAGCCGGCCCAGGGCTGCCCGGAGGACTGGTGGGTCGAAGGCGCCCTCGGAGAAGTACAGGTCGGCGGCCTCGTCGTTGCTCTGTTCGTCGGCGAGTGCGGAGAGTTCTTCGGCGATCGCATCCCAACGGCCGTGGAAGAAGGGCTCGAAGACCGGGTCGAAGTCGGATCTGCCCGCGAGCCATGCCTCGAATGCGGGGAACGCGGCCTCGAACCACGGTTCGCCCTTCCGCAGCCGGGCCGCGGCGAGCCGTCCCTCGGGGCTGGCCTGCATGTCCAGCGCCCATGGGGTGGCCGTGATCAACGCCAGGCGTGTCACCCGCTCGGGATGGCGGGCCGCGTACAACATCGCGAGGCTGCCGCCCGCCGAGTGCGCGAGCAGGTCAATGTGGTCCAGGCCCATGTGGGCGCGCAACACCTCGACGTCGTCCACCAGTCGGTCGCACCGGTACGTCCCCTCGTCGGCCGGCACCGCCGAGTCACCGGTGCCCCGCAGATCCAGCAGGATCAGCCGTCGATGCGCGGTCAGTCCGCCCAGGTCCCCGAGGTAGGCGGAGGCCCGCATGGGCCCTCCGGGCAGGACGACCAGCGGCTCGCCCTCACCCCGTACGTGGTAGGCGAGTTCGGTGCCGTCGGTGGCAGTGAAGGTGCCGGTCACAGTCTGCATGACGGTAGATCCTCAAGGCCGACCGGGCGTGGGCGCAAGAGAAGGCTCAACCGCCGAACCGCCCCCGCAACTCCCGCTTCAGGATCTTCCCGCTGGCGTTCCGCGGCAGCTCGTCCACGAACACGACGCGCTTCGGGGCCTTGAAGTGAGGGAGCTTCTCCCGTGCGTGGTCGATGAGTTGGGCCTCGGTGACCTCGCCGCGCGGGACGACGACCGCGGTGACGGCCTCGATCCAGCGGTCGTCGGGGAGGCCGATCACGGCGACCTCGGCAACGCCCTCGTGGGTGTAGAGGACGTCCTCGACCTGGCGTGAAGCGACCAGTACGCCACCGGAGTTGATGACGTCCTTCACCCGGTCGACGACGGTGAAGAAGCCGTGCGCGTCCCGCACCGCGAGGTCGCCGGAGTGGAACCAGCCGTCACGGAAGGCGGCGGCGGTCTCCTCGGGCTTGTCCCAGTAGCCCTCGCACAACTGCGGTGAGCGGTAGACGACTTCGCCCTGTGTGCCGTCGGGCACGTCCTTGCCGTCCTCGTCGACCACCCGCGCGTCCACGAACAACACGGGACGGCCGCAGGAGTCCAACCGGCCCTTGTGCTCGTCGGGGCCCAGGACCGTGGCCAGCGGGCCGATCTCGCTCTGCCCGAAGCAGTTGTAGAAGGCCAGCTTGGGGAGCCGCTCGCGCAACCGCTCCAGGACGGGCACCGGCATGATCGACGCGCCGTAGTACGCCTTGCGCAGCCCGCTCAGGTCACGGGTCTCGAAGTCCGGTCGGTTCGCCAGGCCGATCCACACCGTGGGCGGGGCGAACAGGCTGTCCACGCGCCCCGCCTCGATCAGGTCGAAGAGCCGGTCACCGTCGGGCGCGTCGAGGATGGTGTTCGTCGCCCCGACCGCGAGATACGGCAGCAGGAACACATGCATCTGCGCCGAGTGGTACAGCGGCAGCGAGTGCACCGGCCGGTCCCCGGCGCTCAGGTCCAGGGCGGTGATCGCGCTCAAGTACTCGTGCACCAGGGCCCGGTGGGTCATCATCGCGCCCTTGGGCAGCGCGGTCGTGCCCGAGGTGTAGAGCAACTGCACCAGGTCGTCGGTACGCGGCTCTGGACCGTCGTACGGCGACGCAGACGTCAGTTGCTCCAGCAGCGAACCCTCCGCGTCCCGCAACGGCAACGTGCTCACGCCGTCCGGGAGTTGACCCGCGAGGTCGGGGTCGGTGAGCACCAGCGCGCTGCCGGACTGGCCGACGATGTACGCGAGGTCGTCGCCGGTGAGGTTCTGGTTGACCGGCACGTGCACGAGGCCGGCGCGGGCGCAGGCGAGGAAGCCGATCAGATAGGCGTCCGAGTTGTGGCCGTAGGAACCGACCCGGTCGCCCGGCGTGAGGCCCTGGCCGAGGAGCACGCTCGCCGCGCCGGAGACGGCGTCGTCGAGTTCCTGGTAGGTCCAGGAGCGCTCGCCGTAGTCCACCGCCACGCGGGCGGGAGTGCGTCGGGCACTGCGTCGCAGTACCCCGTCAACCGTGCTGCCGTGTCCGGGCGTCATGACACATGATCCTCGGGCCGGCGTCCGGACGGGTCAAGCCGGGTGGTCGAGGTGGGCCCGGCCCATAGGTGCCGGGCCCACATGTGTCGCACTCACATGGGCCGGACCCGCCCCTCCCAGTACGGCTCCCGCAGTCGCCGCTTGTACAGCTTGCCGTTGGGGTCGCGGGGCATCTCGGTGATGAAGTCGATGCTCTTGGGCCGCTTGTAGCCGGCGAGTTGCTCGGCGCAGTGGTCGAGGAGGGCGGCGGCGAGGGCCGGGCCGGGCTCGTGCCCGGGAGCCGGTTCGACGACGGCCTTCACCTCCTCGCCCCACTCGTCGTGCGGGATGCCGAAGGCCGCGGCGTCGGCGACGGCGGGGTGGGCCAGCAGCGCGGACTCGATCTCGGCCGGGTAGATGTTCACGCCGCCCGAGATGATCATGTCGATCTTGCGGTCGCGGAGGAAGAGATAGCCGTCCTCGTCGAGGTAGCCGAGGTCGCCGACGGTGAAGAAGTCGCCGATGCGGTTCTTCTTCGTCTTGGCCTCGTCCTTGTGGTAGGCGAAGCCGCCGGTGCTCATCTTCATGTAGACGGTGCCGAGTTCACCGGGCGGGAGCCGGTTGCCGTCGTCGTCGAAGACCGCGAGTTCGCTGATGGGCCAGGCCTTGCCGACCGTGCCGGGTTTCTTCAGCCAGTCCTCGGCGGTCGCGAAGGCACCACCGCCCTCGCTGGCCGCGTAGTACTCCTCCACACAGTCGCCCCACCACTCGATCATCGCCCGCTTCACATGGTCGGGACACGGGGCGGCGCCATGGATGGAGTGCCGCATGGACGAGACGTCGTAGCGCGCCCGTACGTCTTCGGGGAGGGCGAGGAGCCGGTGGAACTGGGTCGGGACCATATGGGTGTGGGTGCACTTCTCGCGGTCGATGAGGCGGAGCATCTCCTCCGGGGTCCACTTGTCCATCAGGACCAGGCGGTGGCCTATGTGGAGGCTCGCGCCCGCGAACTGGAGGACGGCCGTGTGGTAGAGCGGCGAGCAGACCAGGTGCACGTTGCCGTCGAACGGCTTGATGCCGAAGATGCCGAGGAAGCCGCCGAGGTACGCCGACTCGGGCGGCCTGCCCGGCAGGGGGCGGCGTATACCGCGGGGGCGGCCGGTGGTGCCGGAGGTGTAGTTCATGACCCAGCCGAGGGTGCGGTCCGTGGGCGCCGACTCCGGTTGTCCGTCGAGGAGTTCGGCGTACGGCCGGAAGCCCTCGACCGTGCCGACCGCGTACCTGTGGGTGGCGGGCAGGCCGGCCTCGTCGGCGGCCTGGCGCGCGGCCTCGGCGAACCGTTCGTGCGCGATGAGCACCTTGGCGCCGGAGTCGGCGACGATCCAGGCGATCTCCGGTGCGACGAAGTGGTGGTTGACGGGGACGAGGTAGAACCCGGCCTGGGTGGCGGCCAGATGGGCCGTGAAGAACTCGACTCCGTTGGGCAGGACGACCGCGAAGGCGTCGCCGCGTTCGAGTCCGGCGGCGCGCAGACCGTGGACGAGTTGGTTGGCGGCGGCGTGCAGTCGGCCGGCCGTCCACTCCTCTCCGTCGGGCGCGATGAGGACCGTACAGTCGGGGTCCTGGGCCGCCTGGGCCCAGAAGCCGGCGGGGGGTGTGCTCACGCCCTGTGTGGCGGCTCCACCTGCCGTGGCCCCGCGCTGTGTGTTCTCCCCCTGTGTGCTCACTGGCCGCTCCTTCCGGCGATGCGGTTGATGCGGTCGACGGCGTGCTCGAAGCCGCGGGTGAGGTCGTCGAAGACGGCCTGGACACTGCGTTCGCTGTTCATCCGGCCCACGATCTGGCCGACGGGCGTGCCGAGCAGCGGTTCGATCTCGTACTTCTGGATGCGCGAGACGGCCTCGGCGACGAGCAGGCCCTGGAGCGGCATGGGGAGGGTGCCCGGGCCGTCCGGGTCGTCCCAGGCGTCGGTCCACTCGGTGCGCAGTTGGCGGGCCGGTTTCCCGGTCAGGGCGCGGGAGCGGACGGTGTCGCCGGATCCGGCGGCGAGCAGTTTGCGGGTCACGCCGGCCGAGTGCATATCGGCTTCCGTGGTGGTCAGCCATATAGAGCCCAGCCACACACCTTGGGCGCCGAGACTGAGCGCGGCGGCCACCTGCTGTCCGCTGCCGATGCCGCCGGCGGCGAGTACCGGCAACGGATCGACGGCGTCGACGACTTCCGGCGTGAGCACCATGGAGGCGATCTCGCCGGTGTGTCCGCCCGCCTCGTACCCCTGGGCCACGACGATGTCGATGCCGCCCTCGGCGTGCTTGCGGGCGTGCCGGGCGCTGCCCGCGAGCGCGGCGACGA
This sequence comes from Streptomyces sp. NBC_01478, assembly GCF_036227225.1. Lineage (GTDB taxonomy): Bacteria > Actinomycetota > Actinomycetes > Streptomycetales > Streptomycetaceae > Streptomyces. The sequence continues at coordinate 1,384,387 of NZ_CP109444.1, forward strand.
GCACGTCCTGGTCGTGGGCGCGGGCGACGACGTCGGCCGGTGGGGAACCCAGCGCGTTGGCGAGCAGCTTGATCGGGTAGTCGAAGGCGACGTCGAGCTGGGTGCGGGCGACCTGCTCCATCCACCCGGTGATGCGCCAGCCGGACACCTCGCCCTCGGCGAGTTCGGGCACGCCGTACTTGGCCAGGGTCTCGGTGACGAACTGCCGGTGCCCTTCCGGGATCATCGCCTCGACCTCGGCCTCGGTGACGCCCTCGACCTTCTTCGCCGGCATGACGACGTCCAGGCCGTACGGCATCCCCTCGACGTGCGCCTCCAGCCAGTCGAGGTCGCGCTTGAGGTCGTCGGGGGCGGTGTAGCGGACCGCGCCGAGCACTCCGAAACCGCCGGCCCGGCTGATGGCCGCGGCGACGGCGGGGAACGGCGTGAAGCCGAAGATGGCGTGCTCGATTCCCAGTTTCTTGCTCAACTCCGTCTGCATGGGCGCAGAATGCCGCAGTCCTCCGGACGACGGAAGGCCTTTTCTGATGCTCCGTCAGATTTTCCTCATGAGCGACCTCGTCGGGCGGTGAGCACGGGCTGATAGAAGCCGCTGTCCTCCGGTTCGTGCCAACTGACGTCCGCGAAGCCCGCGTCGAGCACGGCGTCGGTCAACTGACTCCGGGTCAGGGCCCAGTAGGCGGTACGGCGGACCCGTACCTCCCAGCCGTCCCCGTCCGGTACGAGCTGGAAGTGCTCCAGGTCGTAGCGCTCGCCGTCCTCGTGCCAGTGCCACAACTGGAAGGTGACCACGCGTCCTTGGGGGGTGGTCGACACCTGGGGCGGTGCGGACGCGGGGCGGGCGGCGCGGATCTCGTCGTAGTCCCGGATGCTCAGCACGAGGAGCCCGTCGTCGCGAAGGACCCGGCGGATGCCGACCAGGGCGGAACGCACATCGTCGGGGGTGAGCAGATGGGGCAGCGAGTTGTCGGCGCAGACGACGACGTCGAAGGCGGCTGTCCGGAACGGCAGCGCCCGCATGTCCGCCGCGGTCGCTGGAAGGGCGACACCGCGGTTCGCGGCCTCGGCGGCGGCCCGCGCGACCGCGGCCGGGCTGAGATCGCTGCCGATCACCCGGTGTCCGACCCCGGCCAGCCCGATCGCCTGTGTGCCGATCCCACATGAACAATCCAGCACCTGGTGTGGCCCCGCGCCCAACCGAGCCCGGACGACCCCGTCCAGTGCCGCCGCCTGGCGGGCCATGCTCGCGTCCCAGTCCGGGAAGATCAGGTGGTAGTCGGCGGCGAGTGCGTCGTAGAAGTCCCGGACCGAAGACACCTTCGCCCTTCTCTTCAGCGGCTTTCCAGCCTGACGTGCAGTTCCCGCTCCTGGTCGCCGGAGGTGGTGGCGAGGTCGTGCACGGTGAACAGGGAGTCCAGCGTCGTACGGAACCGTTCGATGGCCCAGTACCCGCCCTGCAGATCCGCGTCGACGGATGCCGCGAGCCGGGCCGGGCCGCCGGAGGCACCCTCGCGGGCATCGGCGACGTCGAAGGTGCCGAGCCAGACCGTGGGGCGGGTGTCGTGGTGGTCCCGGGGTACGTCGTCCGCGCACCGGTCGGATCCGTAGCACGCGCACAGCGTGTCGAACACGATCCGGGCGTCCTCCTTGCTGCACCCGCTGATCTCCACCGAGACGGATTCCATGTGCTCCGGCACTATGTGCGCGCTGTCCATGGCGATCGCTCCTCTCGTCCACTCCCCACTTCCAGAAAAGCACCGTTTCCCCGGCAAAGCACCACCCACAGTGGCCGGGAAGTCAGTCCTCCCCCGCCTCCAGCACCGCCATCGCCGCGTTGTGCCCCGGCACCCCGCTCACTCCCCCGCCGCGCACCGCGCCCGCCCCGCAGAGCAGGACGTTCGTGTGCCGGGTCTCGACGCCCCAGCGGCCGGTGCCCTCCTGGGCGTACGGCCAGGTCAGTTCGCGGTGGAAGATGTTGCCGCCGGGCAGCCGGAGGTCGCGTTCCAGGTCGAGCGGGGTCTTCGCCTCGATGCAGGGGCGGCCGTCCGCGTCGGTCGCGAGGCAGTCCGCGAGGGGCTCGGCGAGGTGGGTGTCCAACTGGGCGAGCGTCGCCTTCAGCAGTTCCTCGCGTACGGCGTCGTTGTCCCGTTCGAACAGCCGCGCCGGGGTGTGCAGACCGAAGAGGGTGAGGGTCTGATAGCCGCCCTCGACGAGGTCCCGGCCGAGGATGCTCGGGTCGGTGAGCGAGTGGCAGTAGATCTCCGAGGGCGGCGCGGCGGGCAGCGAACCGGACGCGGCCTGGGCGTGGGCGGCGGCCAGTTGGTCGTACCCCTCGGCGATGTGGAAGGTGCCGGCGAACGCCTCGCGCGGGTCGACCGAGGTGTCGCGCAGCCGGGGCAGCCGCTTGAGCAGCATGTTCACCTTGAGCTGGGCGCCCTCGGCGGGGGCGGGTGGTTCGTCGCCGGTGAGCGCGGCCAGTTGCTGCGGGGAGGCGCCGACGAGGACGTGCCGGGCGGCCACGACGCCTTCGCTGTCTGCCGTGCGATAGGTGATCTCGGCGGCGCGGCCGTCCGTGTCGATGCGGACGGCCTCGTGGCCGGTGGCGAGTACGGCACCGGCGGTGCGGGCGGCGGTGGCCAGGGCGTCGGTGAGAGCGCCCATGCCGCCGACCGGGACGTCCCAGGCGCCGGTGCCGCCACCGATGACGTGGTAGAGGAAGCAGCGGTTCTGGGCGAGCGTAGGGTCGTGGGCGTCGGCGAAGGTGCCGATGAGAGCGTCGGTGAGGACGACGCCCCGGACCAGGTCGTCGGTGAAGTTCTCCTCGATCGCGACGCCGATCGGCTCCTCGAAGAGCATCCGCCAGGCGTCCTCGTCGTCCACGCGGCGGCGCAGTTCGTCGCGGGTGGGCAGCGGTTCGGTGAGCGTGGGGAAGACCCGCTGCGCGAGGCGGCCGGTCATGCCGTAGAGCCGCTGCCAGGCCGCGTATTCGCGGTCCCCGCCGGTCAGCTTGGCGAAGGCGTCGCGGGTTCGGCGCTCGCCGCCGCCGACGAGGAGGCCGGTGGGGCGTCCGTCGCGTTCGACGGGGGTGTACGACGAGATGGTGCGCCCGCGGATGCGGAAGTCGAGGCCGAGGTCCCGCACGATCTTCTTGGGCAGCAGGCTGACCAGGTACGAGTACCGGGACAGCCGCGCGTCGACCCCGGCGAACGGGCGCGTCGACACGGCAGCGCCGCCGGTGCCGTCGAGCCGCTCCAGGACAAGCACGGACCGCCCGGCCCGGGCCAGGTAGGCAGCGGCGACCAGACCGTTGTGGCCACCGCCGACGATGACGGCGTCGTACGTCCGGAGTCCGGGTCCCTCGTGTGCAGGCATGGTTCTTCGTAACACGAGGTGATCTAGGTCGGCCAGAGGGGGGCGGGGGGTGCTCGGTGGGTGCGGGGTGCTCGGTGGGCCTCGGGCGATGCGGGTACGGCCGTGGGCAGGCGCGGGCGGACCGGGCCGGGCGGCCAGGGGCGGGCAGACGGGAGGCTCCGCCGTCAGCGGCAACAGCCCGACGGTCTCGCGACGCGGCGACGCGGCGACCCGGCGGCCCCCAACCTGATGCCCCCGCGCGACCCCACGGGCTTGCGGCGTCGCACCCCGGCACCCCGGCACCCCGGCACCCCGGCACCCCGGCACCCCGGCACCCCGGCACCCGCAGCCTGACGGCCGACGACCTCACGGACTGACGGCCTTGCGACCCCGCGACCCGACGACCCGACGACCCAGCACGTTGCGGGATGGCGGGCCCCGGGGCGATGCGGATACGGCTGTGGGTAAGCGCGGGCGGACCGACGGGACGCTCCGCCGTCAGCGACCACGGCCTCGCGCCCCGGTGACCCCACGGCGCGCGATCCGATGCCCCCGCGACCCCACGGACTGACAGCCTCGCGCCCCGGTGACCCCACGGCCTCGGAGCCCGCGACCCGACAACCCGGCACACTGTGGGATGGCGGGCCCCGGCCGATGCGGGCACGGCCGTGGGCAAGCGCGGGCGGACCGACTCGGGCAGACGGGACGCTCCGCCGTCAGCGACCGCGGCCCAACGGCCTCGCGACCCGGAGACCAGGCAACCCAATGACTCCGCAGCCTGCGATCCGATGACCCCGCAACCCCACAGCCTGACGACCCGGCAGCCCGACGACACCACGGCCTGGCGACCCGACGACCTCATGGACTTACGCCCCCGCGCCCCGACGAGCCCACAACCCCACAACCCCGCAGCCCGACAACCCTACGGACTGACGACCCCGCGGCCAGAGACAGCCCCGCCCGCCACCCGCAGCTAATGACCCCCCGGTGCCCGCCCCTGCCGTAGCGCCGTCACACGGCGGTACAGCTCGGCTGCCTCTGTGTTGCGGCCGAGTTGTTCCAGGCAGTGGGCCTCGTCGTTGCGGCTGGCGAGGGTGTCCGGGTGGGTGGGGCCCAGGACGCGTTCGCGGGCGGCGGCGACGCGGCGGTATTCGGTGAGGGCGTCGGCCCAGCGGCCCAGCCAGCCGAGGCCGACGGCGACCTCGCGGCGGCTGACCAGGGTGTCGGTGTGGTCGGCGCCGAGGACGCGCTCGCGGATCGCGCACACGTCGCGGGACTCGGCGAGGGCCTCCTCCCAGCGGCCGAGGCGGCCGAGGTTGACGCCGAGGCCGTGGCGGGCGCGGAGGGTCTCGGGGTGGGCGGGGCCGTGGACGCGGGTGCGGTCGTCGATCAGGTCGCGGTACAGCTTGAGGGCGTCGGCGCTGCGGCCGAGCCGGCCGAGGCTGATGCCGACCTCGTAGCGGGCGGCGAGTGTGTCGGCGTGGTCGGGGCCGAGGGCCTGGGCGCGGGCCTCGGCCACCTCGCCGTAGGTCTGCAGGGCCTCCGGCCAGCGGCCCAACTGGCCGAGCGCGTACGCCACTTCGTAGCGGGTGACCAAGGTGTCGGGATGGCCGGGGCCCAGCACGCGGGCGCGGGCGGCGGCGACCTCGCAGGCCATGCGGTACGAGTCCTCCAGGCGGCCGAGGCGGCTGAGGTTGAAGGCGAGGTTGTGGCGGCAGCGCAGGGTGTCGGGGTGGTCGGGGCCCATCGTGCGTTCCCTGGCGGCGAGTACGGACGTGTACGCCTGGTGTGCGTCGAAGTGGCGCCCCAACTGGCCCAGGACGTACGCCATTTCCTGCCGGGCGGCGAGCGTGTCGGCGTGGTCGGCGCCCAACGCCCGTTCCCTGGCGCGGGCGACGTGGGTGTACTCGTGCAGGGCGTCGGCGGCGCGGCCGGTGCGGCTGAGGGTGAAGCCGAGTTCGTAGCGGCTGGCGAGAGTGTCGGGGTGGTCCGGGCCGAGGAGGTGGGTGCGTTCGGCGGCGACCGCGCGGTGCACCTCGCCGGCCTCCGCCCAGCGGCCGAGCCGGCCCAGACTCAGGCCCGCGTTGTGGCGCCCGGCAAGGGAGTTGAGGGTTTCCGCGGAGGGTGCGGACGGTGACCCCGGTGCGGGTTCCTCCCCGTGGCCGGTGGTCGGGCGGGCGATCCACTCGCCGGTGAGTCCGGCGCCGGCGTCGGGCGGGGTGGTGCGCAGTTCGGCGCCGGTCGCCTTGTGCCCAGTGGTCATCCCGCGCGTCCAGGACGGGAGGCGCGGCTCGCCGGACACCGCTTCCGGCGGGCGCGGTCGGGGCTGTGGGGTCACAACGGTCGGCACGTACAAGGGAGTCGTACGGCCCAAGGTGATGCGGCGGCCCAACTCTCGGGCGTCGTGCGGACGTTGTTCCGGGAGTTTGGCCAGCAGGTCGAGGATGGCCTTCTCCAGGTACTCGGGAACCTCGGGGCGCCGGTCACGCGGCGGGGTGGGCGCGGTGTCGCGGTGGCCGATGAGGATCGCCCAGGCGTCGCCGAGGTCGAACGGCGGTGCCCCGGTAGCGAGTTCGTACAGCACGCAGCCGAAGGAGTAGAGGTCGCTGCGCTGGTCGACCTCGGTGCCGCTGATCTGTTCCGGCGACATGTAGTGCGGGGTGCCCATCGCGATGCCGGTGCCGGTCAGCCGGGAGGTGAAGCCGATGTCGGCGCCGAGGCGAGCGATGCCGAAGTCGCAGATCTTCACCGTGCCGTCGGTCAGCCGCATGATGTTCGCGGGCTTCAAGTCCCGGTGCACAATGCCCTGTTGATGGGTGTAGGCGAGCGCGGAGGCGACCTGCTCGGCGATGTCGAGAACGTCACCGACGGGCAGCGGCCGCTGTTCGTTGTCCTCCAGGAGCTGGCTGAGATTGCGGCCGTCGAGCAACTCCATCACCAGGTAGAGGACGCCGTCGGACTCGCCGAAGTCATGGACGACGGTCACCCCGCGGTGCTGCAGCGCGGCGGCCACCCGTGCCTCACGGCGGAACCGCTCGCGCAGGACCCGGGTGAACGACTGGTCGTGGTGCGGGTTCAGCGGCTTGAGGCACTTCACGGCGACGAGCCGCCCCAGTGACTCGTCCCGCGCACGCCACACCTCGCCCATGCCGCCGCGCCCGATCAGATCGAGCAGCCGGTAGCGGCCCTGGATCAGCCTGCTGTCCCCCATCTCCCGCGATCGCCCCCGTCAGTGTTCGTCCCGCCCTCCCCTGGCTCGTCCAGTATGGCGAGCGATCGTCCGACTTTGTACGCCGACGGGCCACCGGTACGGGTGCGGGGGCCGGTGTGCAGGAGCCGGGGGGACGTTCTGCCGTACGGCTGATGGGCGTACGGCGGCAGGAAGGCGTAAGGCAAGTGCACCACGCGCCGCCGGAGCACGTCGCGCGCCGGGAGAAGCCGATCCGGTTCGGTGTGACCAGGATTGCCAGGTTCTGCCTCTTCGCTCTTGGGGGATCTCTCGTGATCGAGGTGGTGCAGCCCCTACGCTGCGGGATTGCGGGAGTTGACGTTGCGTATCCGGGTGGCTGCACCGCATCCGATCCGTCGCCTCCCCCGCCACACCCCTTTCCTCGAACTGGAGGTGGACGGCGACGCAGTTGTTCCGGATGTGTGGGACCACCACGTGACGGGGGCGGGGCGCGACAACGGCATGACGTTCCACTGCCGTTTTGAGCCGCTGCCCCTGGCCTTCCCCTTGGGGGATGGTCAGGACGCCTGGCTGGATCGTCTGGAAGCATGAGCGCCGTCGCTTGGTGCTGCCGGCAATGCGCGAGGCCGGCGCGGGCACTCTGCTGTTCACCACCGGCGCTCGCTCCGTCAACCCTCAGCCGCCGACCGCCAACATCGACGCCGCCGCGGCGGCTCTGCGCAACTGGGCGATCAACCTCCACAAGGAGCTGGACGGCACCGGTGTGCAGGCCGCCCACATCGCCATCGACGCGACGATCGGCACCCCCACCTTCTCCGGACAGCCGCGGGGAACGGCCGACCGGATCGCGCCCGTCTACTGGGACCTCCACACCACTCACCGCGACCAGACCGAGCGCGTCTTCAGGGGCTGACGCCGCACGAGCAGACCAGTAATCCCCCTGTCCCCCTGCATCTGGCCGCCCAGGCACCATGGCCTACGCCTACGACTCTGAGATCACAGCGTGGCCTTCGATGCTCCCGAGCGGGCCGTTCACCGACGTCAGCGTCGAGCAGTTCGACGCCACCGCCGCCCGCATCGCCTCGGAGGCCGGCGCGGTGATGGTCTCCGTCGAATACCGGCTCGCCCCGGAGCACCCCTTTCCCGCCGAGCTGGAGGACTGCTACGCGGCCCGGGTGTGGACCGCGAAGTCCCGGGACACCACCGACGTCTCCCCCTACGCCGCCCCCGTCCGCGCCGAGAACCTCGCCGGACTGCCTCCCGCGTTCATCTCCGCCGGCCGGTACGACCCGTTCCTCGACGAGGACATCGACTACGTCCAACGCCTCCCCCACGCTGACGTCCCCACCGAACTCGCCCTCCACTCAGGGGTGCTGCACGGATTCCCCACCCCTGAATCCGCGGTAGGCAGACCCGTACTCACCAAGATGCCGGCAGCGCTGCACCGTGGGCTCGACGTATGAGACGGCTGACGCACTCGGCCCCGCACGCTGCGGGCCGTCACGACCCGGGGACCCACATGGCGGTCGACGCCGGCATCACGCTCTTCTTCCGTCTGTTCGGAAAGCGCTGGACCGGACTGATCGTGTCCGTACTCACCACGGGGCCGGCGTACTTCGCCGACCTGCGCCGGGCGATCCCCGGGATCAGCGAGCGCATGCTCTCCAACCGCCTCACCGAACTCGCCGCCGCGAAACTGATCGTGCGCGAGGTGGACGAGGGACCGCCTTTGCGAGTGTCCTACCGGCTGGCGGAGGCGGGCACGGCACTGAAGCCCGCGCTCAACGAGCTCGCGCGGTGGGCGCAGACCCATCTGCCGCGGACGTGGACTGGGTCTTGAAGGAGCTCAGCAGCAGCCACAGCAGGGGCGCCACCTCGATCACCACCAGCAGGGCCACGAGTGCGTTGCGCACCAGACGCCGGACGTGCCGGCTCTTCGGGAGGGCGGCCGTCGGCGGGCGGGTGAAAGGTTTCCGCGCGGACCCCTCGAACGCGCCGTCAAGCTGCTGCGGGCGCGCCACCCGGCCGTCCCCGTGACCTACTCGCTGGGCGAGCCCTGGCCCGGCGAACTCGACGACCTGCCCGAACGGGCGCAGATCGCGCACTTCCACTTCTACGTCTACGGCGTCCTCGGCGCGCTCTATGAGGCGGCGGGGCTCGGGCACGGCACCGAAGCGGCGCCCGAGACGGCCACCTGGCCCACCCCCGAACTGGCCGCCATGCTGCGCTCGGACGCGCCCGCCTTCAGCGACTACCAGCCGGACGAACCCTGGCGCCTCGCCGCCACCGGGATCCCCCGCGAACTGTTCTACGCACACGACTGGGTGGACCCCGACCGCTGGGACCTGTGGCTCTACGAGAACTATCCGGCACACCGGCAGGACATGCGGGAGACGCTGGCCTTGTGGGTCGACTCCGTCGCCGAGTTCGCCCGTCGCCGCGGCATCCCCGCCGTCCTCGGTGAGAGCGTCGTGGGATACACGCCACTCCTGACCCGTTTCGAGGAGGACGCCGTCGGCAAGGACATCGCGGAGTTCGTCGTCGACCGCTGTCTCGCGGCAGGCTTCCAGGGCGTCGTCCTGACCTCCAACGCGGCCCCGCACCACCCCATGTGGCACACCGACCGGGACTGGATGCGGCGGGTCAACGCCCGTGTCACCACAGGCTGACAGAGCGCGACCTGAGAGAAGCCGGTGGCCTGGTGGAGGAGGTGCGGGCCGAAACTCAGAACATGGTGTTGTCGTTGGCGCTCTTCTCGGGCACCTCCTGGATCACGTCCCAGTGCTCGACGATCTTTCCGTCGGCGATGCGCCAGAAGTCCGCCACGGCCATGCCACGATCGCCGGGCTTGAGATGCAGGTTGCTGTGGGTGACGACCACATCCCCTTCGGCGACAGCCCGCTTGATGTCCAGGCGCAGGTCCGGGAACTGACCGCGCAGCCAGTGGACGTAGCCGACGAACGCCTGCGGACTGTCCTGCGCCTCCGGGTTGTGCTGGATGTAGCTCTCGCCGAGATGCGCGGCGGCGGCCTGCTCCGGCTGACGGTCGTTGAACGCCTGCTCGTAAAACGCGATGACGAGCGCCTTGTTGTCGGCAGCGGGCACGAGCTTCTCCTGCTCTCTTGGTGCTGGATCGTGCGTCAGAGGGTCATGGCGTCGCGGACGAGCGCCGTGTCGACGAACTGCTCGAAGCGGACGATGCGTCCTGCGCGTACGACGAAGTGGTGGGCGACACGGACGTCGATCGGCTTCCCTGTCGCCTTGTTGGTCGCGGTGTAGCGGGCGAGGACCACGACGTTCTCCCCGTCGACGACGTAGGTGTCGTCGTGAGCGGTCCAGCCGTCCCAGTCCTGGCCGAGCTTCTCCATCACGCCGGCGGTGACGCCGTCGGGGGTCCGGTAGGTGCCGGCGAGGGGGAAGCCGGCCATCTCCGTCCACTCGACGTCGGGGGCGAGGGTGGCCCGAAGGGCCTCCAGGTCACCTGCCGCGGAGGCGAGGTACTGACGCCGTACGACATCGGCGGGGGCGGTGGACGTAGCGAACTCGGTCATGGTCAGCCCCACTTCATCTCGCCCTTGGCGACCTTCGCGCCGATCTGCGCGGCGATCAGCATGCCGTTGTCGGGGTAGCGCTTGACCAGTGCCTCGGTCAGGGCCGCACCGTCGGCCGCCGTGGCGAGCTCCTCCTCGAAAACGAGAAGGTACTCGCGGGTGGCGGAGATGGCGGACGCGTTGGCCGGGGCGCCGGGCAGCCGGTGGCCGGGAACAACCAGGTCGGGCTGTAGGGCGGCCATTTCGTCCAGCAGGTCGATCCACGCGGCACGGTCGCCGGGGGTGGGGGTGTCGGCGACCCAGACGTGCTCCTGCTGGAAGAGCAGGACGCCGCCGAGGAGGGCGCGGTGCTCGGCCTGCCACAGGTAGTGGCGGTCGGGCAGCGCGGCCGGGCCGCCCTTGAGCTCGAAGCGGTGGCCCTCCAGGGTGAGGTCGCCGGTGAGCGGGGTGAGGTCGACCAGGCGGGTGGGCAGGTTCGGGCCGAGCGCGGCCCACGCCTTGAGCTTGCCCTCGTAGGAGTGCTGGATGTGCTCGATGACGATCGGGGTGGCGACGAAGGCCGCGTCGGGGAAGGCGTCGGCGATGACTTCGGCGCCGAAGTAGAAGTCGGGGTCGGCGTGGCTGACGAAGACGGTGGTGAGCTTCTTGCCGGAGTCGAGGATCTCGGCGGCGAGGCGGTGGCCGTCGGCGCGGGTGAAGCCGGCGTCGACCAGCAGGGCGTCGTTCTCGCCGGTGACGAGGGTGGCGGTCTTGTTCTTGCTGCCGGCCGGGAAGTCGAGGTCGAGGACCTTGAAGGAGAGGGTGCTCATGCGGGGGTTCCTTTACACGAGGGATGGGGTGGGGGCAGGGAAGATCAGTGGGCGGCGAAGCGTGCGTCGACCTCGTCGGCGGTGGCTTGGCCGTAGGCCAGCGGGGTGACGGAGTCGCCGTCGACGGCGAGCAGAGTGGGGAACCCGGTAACGCCGAGCTGGACCGCGCGGCGGAAGTCGGCGTGGGCCGCGGTCTGTGCGTCGGGTGCTTCGAAGGCGGCGACGACGGCATCCGCGTCGAGCCCGGCGGCCTGGGCGACCGTCCGGTAGGTGGCCGCCTCGGACAGGCTGAGTCCGTCGACGTAGAAGGCGGCCTGGAGGGCAGCGGCCAGCTCCGCCGCGCGGTCGGGGGCGACCTGGCGCAGGGCGGCGACACCGCGGGCGGCGGCCTCGGAGTCCATCACGAACGAGCCGTCGGCGATCAACTGCTCGTAGGCTGCGCCGAACTCGGCGCCGGTCAGTTCGGCGATCTTGGCGTTCGCGCCCTGGACGTAGCCGAACTGGCGGACGGGTACCTGCCGCGATCCGGTGAACAGGCCGCCGGAGACGACTTCCACCGGCAGTTCGGGGTGACGGGCTGCGACCTCGCTCAGTGTTCCGGAGAATCCGTGCGACCAGCCGCAGTAGGCGTCGAAGACGTAGACGAGCTTCATCGAAGACCTCGGCAGAGATGTGCGCCCGCGGGTTGCGAGCGATTCACCTGACAGAACAGTAACTGACGCGTCAGATATTTCAAGGTTCGTGTGAGGTGGGGCACATGGGTGTGGCTGACCACATCAGTACACCAGCGTTACCGCTGGTCCGCAGGTCAGGGCAGTCGGGGCAGCAGGTCCCGGGCCGTGTGGCTGAGGATGCGGAGATCCTCAGCGAACCGCTTCCGATCCGCCTCGGGCAACGGATCCACGAGGTACCGCTTGATGTTCTCCAGGTGCACCCGGGACGCGCGTACGACCGTCTCCTCGCCCAGCGGCGTCAGCCGCACCAGCTTTCCGCGCCGGTCGTCGGGAGAGTCCGCGCGCGTCACGAAACCCGCCGCCTGCATGCGATCCACCAGCCGGGTGGCACCGCCCGTGGTCAGCACCTGCTCCTGGGCGATGGCACGCATCGAAAGCCCCGGCTCGCCCGCACGCCCGAGGATCAGCAGCACCTCGAAGACCAGATGGCTGATGCCGCACTCCACCTCCAGCGCCCGGCCGAGGATGTACTCCAGCCGGTTCGCCGCCCCCTGCAGCCGCCCGAACGCCAGGATGAGCTCGTGGTCGGCGGCCTCCTTCGCCGTCCTGATCTCAGCTTCCTCGCCCACGGCCGCGCCGCCCCCTCTTGTTCGTCCCGGTTCCACCGTACCGATCATGCAGGAACGAGACGGGGCGACGGAGACACCTGGACCGGTCGAGCGACAAGCAGTGCCAGTCGTTCCTGCGGCGGCGCGAGGTCGGGGCGACATCAGGGCGGCCGTCAACACATCTGGTACGGGGCCGGCCTGTCTGGACTCCTGGACCTCATCCACGTACGCCCTGCCCTCAACCAGCGGGCGGTGAGACAAGAGCACCAGGCGAAGACGTTCACCGAAGCCCTGACCGCGGCCGAGGAACACCTGGAGATGCCGTACCGCGTACGGCGTCGGCCGGAGTCCTCGGCCTCCATGCGGCAGCAGCTCACGGACCAGGTCCGTCGCAGGACCGACGAGGGGATGGACCTCGGGTCCGCCTACCCCCGCGACCGATCAACCGCCGCACGAGCAGCCTGCATTGAGGTCACCTGCGGACTAACGCCGCACCCTCGGCATCCCCAGCCCGATCCACGAGATGATCTCCCGCTGGATCTCGTTGTTGCCGCCGCCGAAGGTGAAGATGACGGCGGAGCGGTAGCCGCGTTCCAGTTCGCCGTGCAGGACGACTCCCGCGGAGCCCTCCTTCAGGGCGCCGGTCGCGGCGACGATCTCCATGAGCCAGGCGTAGGCGTCGCGGCGGGCCTCGGAGCCGTAGACCTTGACGGCGGAGGCGTCCTGCGGGGTGAGGGTGCCTTCCTGGACGGCGTTCACCATCTGCCAGTTGAGGAGTTTCATCGCGTCGAGCCTCGCGTGGGTGCGGGCGAGGAGGCGGCGGACCCAGGGGAGGTCGACGACGCGGCGGCCGTCGGCGAGTTTGGTCTCCATGGCCCAGTGCTGGACGTCGTGCAGGGCGCGGATGGCCATGGTGCCGTGGGCGGCGAGGGTGACGCGTTCGTGGTTGAGCTGGTTGGTGATCAGGCGCCAGCCCTGGTTCTCCTCGCCGACGCGGCGGGCGACCGGGACGCGGATGTTCTCGTAGTAGCTCGCGGTGGTGTCGTGCGAGGCGAGGGTGTTGATCACCGTGCAGGTGTAGCCGGGGTCGGCGGTCGGCACCAGGAGCATGGTGATGCCCTTGTGCGGCGGGGCGTCGGGGTCGGTGCGCACGGCGAGCCAGACCCAGTCGGCGGTGTCGCCGTTGGTGGTCCAGATCTTCTGGCCGTTGACGACGTACTCTCCCCCACTCTCGGCTTCGCTCGAGCGGGAGGGGCCCCCACCCTCCCGTACGGCGCGCGTCTTCAGCGCGGCCAGATCCGTGCCGGCCTCCGGCTCGCTGTAGCCGATCGCGAAGTCGATCTCGCCGGCTAGGACCTTCGGGAGGAAGTACGCCTTCTGCTCGTCGGTGCCGAACTGCATGATCGTCGGGCCGACCGTGTTGAGCGCCATCAACGGCAGCGGAACGCCGGCCTGCGCGGCCTCGTCGAAGAAGATGAACTGCTCCATCGGCGTCAGCCCGCGCCCGCCGTACTCCTCGGGCCAGCCGACACCGAGCCAGCCGTCCGTTCCGAGCCGCCGGATCGTCTCGCGGTAGAAGCGCTTCTGGGCGGCCGGGTCGGCGTAGCGGGAGTAGGCGTGGTCGGGCACCAACTCGGCGAAGTAGGCGCGCAGTTCGGTGCGCAGCCGCTGCTGCTCGGGCGTGTATTCGAGATGCACGGCGCCTCCAGGCTCCCCAAGGCCGGTCCTGACGGCGCACACCGTAGAACGTGTTCCAGAAATAGGGAATGGCGAGGCGGCGACGACCCGGACCTCGCCCTCGACGGGGTCTGTGTCAGCATGGGCCGATGAGCAGCGCGAACGACTCGAACGACCCGCTCCACCTCTTGATGGGCCTGGAGGTGAGCGCCGTGTCCTTCGTGCGCGACTACGTCGAGCTTCACTTCGACGGGCCGGTGCTGCGGGCCTTGAGCGACCCCATGGGGGTGTACGGGGGTCGCGAGTGGCGCTTCCCCGCACCGGGGTCGATGGAGCTCATGCGCTGCTACATCGGCAGGACCGTCGACGGTTTCGAACTGGATCCGGAGCGGATTCTCGCCCTGGGCTTCGGGGAGCACCGCTTCGTCGTCCCGCTGGACTCCGACAATGGCTGGGGCCCCGAGTCGGCCCACATGATCGGCGTCGGCGAGGACGGCCGGCCCTCTCCGCGCGGCGGGTTCTGGACCTGGTAGCGAGGGCGGCGCCGGTCCGGAACGAGCGGCTGTCCGTTGGTCTCGGCGACAAAACGGTGCTGCGGCCCGTCAGTTCAGCGTCGTCAGGAACTCCGTGCACGCCCGTGCGCACTCCCGGCAGGTCGCCGCCTCCGCCTCGGCGCCCGGCCGTGCGTCGAAGACCTGCGCGCTCTCCAGGCAGACGAGCAGGCACCACTTGGTCTGGAGGCGCAGGGCTGACTCGTCCTGGAGGTTCTGCTCGGCCAGCATCCGGCAGGTCGCGTCGCACACCTCCGCGCACAGCAGCGCCTTGCTTCGTACGAGGGCCTCGTGGCCGGTCACGTCCGGACCGGAGCGGCTGACGCGCAGCACACAGGCCCGCGCACACCCGGTGCAGGCCTGTGCGCAGGCGAAGCGGTCCTCCAGGAACCGGACGAGTTCCTGCTGCGTGGTCAACGCCGTCACCCCCTTCGGGTTGCCGCTGCCGGCCGGGGCAAACCCGGCACGGGGGGCGTACGGGGTGCGCGGGCCCCCGGCGATCAGTACGGTGGCGATCAGTACGGTGCTGTCCAGGTGTTCGGCCTCGGACATGAGCGACCGCGCACGTCATCGAGGGGTTGAGGCGGCATGGCCGGCAAGAAGGCGGCAAAGCTGCCGCGCGCGAAGTACGAGACCGAACTGCTGCGCCTGCAGACCGAGTTGGTGAGGCTCCAGGAGTGGGTGCGGGCCGAGGGCACCCGGCTGGTGATCGTCTTCGAGGGGCGCGACGCGGCCGGCAAGGGCGGCACCATCAAACGGGTCGCCGAGCACCTCAACCCGCGCGTCGCCCGGATCGCCGCACTGCCGAAGCCGACCGACCGCCAGCGCACCCAGTGGTACTTCCAGCGGTACGTCGAGCATCTGCCGGCCGCGGGCGAGATCGTACTGTTCGACCGCTCCTGGTACAACCGGGCCGGGGTGGAGCGGGTGATGGGGTTCTGCTCCAAGGAGGAGTACCAACTCTTCCTGCGCCAGTGCCCCATCTTCGAGCGGATGCTCGTGGAGGACGGGATCGTGCTGCGCAAGTACTGGTTCTCGGTGAGCGACGCGGTGCAGCAGGACCGGTTCCGGCGCCGGCTGGAGGATCCGCTGCGGCGCTGGAAGCTCTCGCCGATGGACCTGGAGTCCATCACCCACTGGGAGGACTACTCGCGGGCCAAGGACGAGATGCTGGTGCACACCGACATCTCGGGGGCCCCGTGGTACGTCGTCGAGAGCGACGACAAGCGCCGGGCCCGGCTGAACATGATCGCCCACCTGCTCGGCTCCCTCCCCTACCGCGAGGTGTCGCCCCCGGTCCTCGAACTCCCGCCCCGCCCGCCGTCCACCGGCTACGAGCGTCCGCCGCGCGATCTGCAGACGTACGTCCCCGACCACGCGGCGAGCCTCTGAAGCGGCCGGGTCGAGGAACACCGTGTCCCACAGCCCGGGCGGGCGCTCCCTGGAGTGGCGGCGCCTGACCCCCGGGATCGCCGCGCTCGCCGGATACCGGCGTGCCTGGCTGCGCGGCGATCTGCTGGCCGGGGTCACGGTGGCCGCGTATCTCGTCCCGCAGGTGATGGCGTACGCCGGGGTCGCCGGGCTCCCGCCGGTCGCGGGGCTGTGGGCGATCCTGCCCGCGCTCGCCCTGTACGCCGTACTGGGCTCGTCCCGGCTGCTGTCGGTCGGCCCCGAGTCGACGACCGCGCTGATGACGGCGACCGTCGTGGGCCCCCTCGCGGCCGGCGACCCGAGCCGCTACGCCACGCTGGCCGCCGCCCTCGCGGTGACGGTCGGTCTGCTCTGTCTCGTCGCGTGGGCGGTACGGCTCGGCTTCGTCGCCGATCTGCTCTCCCGCCCGGTCCTGATCGGCTATCTGGCGGGCGTCGCCCTGATCATGATCGTGGACCAACTGCCCAAGCTCACCGGGGTGTCGACGACCGGTACCGCGTTCTTCCCCCAACTCTGGTCCTTCCTGCGGCACTTGGATCAACTCCACGCGCCCACCCTGGTGTTCGCGGTGGTCGTGCTCGGGTTCCTGTTCACGGTGGCTCGGCTGTCCCGGACGGTGCCGGGCCCGCTGCTGGCCGTGGTGCTGGGCACGGCGGCCGTGGCCCTCCTCGACCTCGACGACCGGTACGGCATCAAGGTGATCGGCCACGTCCCGGCAGGACTTCCCACGATCGGCCTGCCGGACCTCACCGAACTCCCCCACCTGGTGCTGCCCGCGCTCGGTGTCCTGCTCGTCGGCTACACCGACTTCATCCTCACGGCGCGCGCCTTCACCGGCGGCGACGAGGACGAGGGCCCAGGCCTGGACGCCGACCAGGAGTTCCTGGCGCTGGGCGCGGCCAACCTCGGCGCCGGCGTGCTCCACGGCTTCCCGGTGAGCAGCAGCGCCAGCCGCACCGCGCTGGCCTCCTCAGCGGGCGCCCGCAGCCAGGCGTACTCACTGATCGCCGGAGCGGTCGTCCTGGCGGTCCTCCTCTTCCTGAGCCCCCTCCTGTCGCGCACCCCCTCGGCGGTCCTCGGCGCCCTCGTCGTCTACGCGGCCGTCCGCATGATCGACCTGACCGGCTTCCACCGGCTGGCGACCTTCCGCCGCCGCGAACTCCTGCTGGCCCTCGGCTGTTTGGCGGGAGTGCTCGCCCTGGACATCCTCTACGGCGTGATCGTCGCCGTGGGCCTGTCGGTGGCCGAACTCCTCACGCGGGTGGCCCGTCCGCACGACGCCGTCGAGGGGCTGGTCCCCGGTGTGGCCGGCATGCACGACGTGGACGACTATCCGCGGGCCCGCACGATCCCGGGCCTGCTCGTCTACCGTTACGACTCACCGCTCTTCTTCGCCAACGCGGAGAACTTCCGCCGTCGTGCCCTGGCCGCGGTAGCCCAACAGGCCGTCCCCGTCCGCTGGTTCGTCCTCAACGCCGAGGCCAATGTGGAGGTGGACATCACCGCCCTGGACGCGGTCGACGAACTCCGCCGCGAACTCGCCCACCGGGGCGTCGTGTTCGCCCTCGCCCGGGTCAAGCAGGACCTCCTCGACGACCTGGAGGCGTACGGGCTGGTGGAGTCGGTCGGCACGGACCACATCTTCCCGACGCTGCCGACGGCGGTGGCCGCGTACCGGGAGTGGAGCGGCACACCCGACGAAGGAGCGGCGGGACCTGTGTGACGTGGTGCCCGAACCGCCTACAGCCAGGCGGCCAGGAGGTTCTGGACCGGGTCACCGCCGTCGCGCGCCAGGTAGAGGGCTCGCGCGCCGACCCACAGGACGGTCGCGCCGAGGCGGTCGGGGTGGCGGTCGAGCATCGCGTGGAAGTACGCGTCCGGGGTGGCGCAGCCGGCCAGGACGTCCTCGGCGTCGTCGAAGTACCGGCGGGTCTCGCGGATGAGGCGGGCCGCGTCGTCGTCGAGGTTCTTGTTCTGGTGGCTCGCGACGATCCGGCGCGGCTCCAGCGCGGCGACCGTGTCGACGGCCTTCCGCCAGGCGTCGAGACTGCCGCCGGCCGCCTCGCCGAGGTACTGGTGCACGCCGTTGTAGATGACGTCGCCGGCCACCACCAGGTCGAGGTCGGGCACATGCAGCACGGCACAGTCGTCGGAGTCGGCGTGGCCCACTTCGACGATGTTCAGGGCGTGCCCTTCGAGGGTGAGGCGGTTTCCGGGCACTGTGACCGCGGTGACGGGCGAGGGCGGGATCTGTCCGGGGAACAGCTTGTCCCAGAGCACCTCCCGGAAGGCCTCGTTGCCGCGCATCTGCTCGATGGTTCCCGCCGTGGCCACCACCTCGGCGCCGAAGCGGTCGGCGAGCCCGCCCGCGGTGAACCAGTGGTCGCCGTGTCCGTGCGTCGCGAAGATGTGCGTCAGCCGCTTGCCGCTCGCCTCCACCCAGTCCCCGACCCGCTCCGCCTGCCCGGTCGTCAGGGGCGGGTCGACGAGCACGGCGTCCCGCGCGCCGTGGATCAGGGTGACGGCGATGGGCTGGTAGGCGCGCGGTTCCCCGTTGGGCAGCGGCCCGGAGACGTTCAGGGGCAGCGGGTCGGCGACGAGGACGTCGTAGCCGAGGGTGGTGGCGTCGGACACGGTCTCTCCTTGGGGGTGTGGCGGTCAGCGCGGCCGGTCGAGGAATCGGGTGACGTCACGCGCGAACCGTTCGTGGTGCTGGAAGAGGAAGCCGTGTGCCGCGTCCGGGTAGATGGTCAGCTCCGCACCGGTGATGAGTCCGGCCAGCAGGTGGGAGTACCTGGGGAGGATCATCGGGTCGCTGTCGCCGTTGGCGACGAACACCGGGATCCGGATCGCGGCCGCGCGCGCCAGAAGCGACACGTCGGGCACTCCCCAGGTGCAGACGGCGTCGTACTGCGCCTGGCGGGTCTGCCAGGTCGTCGGGGTGTCGGGATCGGTCCTGGAGAACATGCGGCCGAGCGCCTTCTCGCCCGCTGCCCGGCTCTCGGGCGAGCGGGTGTAGAAGACGTCGAGCATCGTGGCCGGGGCCAACTCGCGCCCGCCGACGGAGTCGATGACCCACTTCTCCCACCCGTGCATGCCGGGTGCGCCCTGGGGCGCCGACGAGGCCAGTACGAGGCGGCGGACGAGCGCGGGCCGGATCAGCGCGATGTCCTGGGCGACGAAGGAACCCAGCGAGAACCCGAGGAGGTCGGCCCGGTCCACGTCGAGCGCGTCGACGAGGGCCAGGGCGTCCCGCGCCGTCTCCGCGACCGTGCCGGGCGTGACGCCGCCGGATCCGCCGACGCCGGCGTTGTCGAAGGCGATGACACGGCGGCCGGCGGCGAGGGCGTCGACCAGGGCCGGGTCCCAGTTGTCGAGGTTGCCCCTGAAGTGCGTCAGCAGGACCAGCGGCACCCCGCCCTCGCCGACCTCGCGATACGCGTACTCGATTCCGTCGGCGGCGGTCACCCGCCGGATGGGCGCCTGGGAGTAGTGCGGCACCGTCGGCCTCCTCGTTGCCGTGCCTTCCGTCCGGCAGCAGGCTCGATCACCGGTCGACGGCCTGTCTCTCACCTGAACAGGTGAGGCACGCGCGCGTGCCCGGTCCGAGCGGTGGCCCGGTGACGCGCTTCTGCGGGTCCGGCGGTGGGGCTAGCCTGGGGTTGTCCGGACGGGAGCGACGGTTCGGTCCGGGGTTCGACAGCGGTCTCCGACAGAGGGTTGACGCGTGGGTGAGCTTTTCGGCCGTGACGAGGAGCGCGCCCACCTGCGCGCCGTCCTCGATCACGCCCGGCGTGGCATGAGCGCGGTCGTCGTGCTGCGCGGTGGCGCGGGCGCCGGCAAGACCGCTCTCGTGGACTACGCGCACCGCACGGCGGAACCGGAGTTCGACGTCGTCCGGTTCGACGCCGTCGAGTCCGAGGCGGAACTCGGGTACGCCGCACTGCACCAGCTCCTCCTGCCCTACCTGCCCCGCCTCCCCGACCTCCCGGAGCCGCAGCGCGAGGCCATCGCCCAGGTCTTCGGACTCGAGCGCCGGACCACGCCGCCGGACCGTTTCCTGGTGGCCATGGCCGCGCTCGGCCTGCTGGCGACCCGGTCCGCCGACCGGCCGCTGCTGTGCCTGGTGGACGACGCGCACTGGCTGGACGCCGACTCCGCCGAGGTGCTCTCCTTCATGGCCCGTCGGCTGCACGCGGACTCGGCCGCCGTGGTGTTCGCGGCCCGCGACACGGCCGACCTCGTCGACCGTCTGACCGGCCTCCCGCGCCTGTCCCTCGCCGGTCTGGATCCCGTGTCGGCCGGCCGGCTGCTCGCGTCGGCGGTCGACGGGACCCTCGACCCGGAGGTCGGCGCCCGCATCGTCGCGGGTACGGGAGGCAACGCGCTGGCACTGGTCGAGGCCGCGCGGGAACTCCGTCCCGACCAGCTCAGCGGCCAGTCCCCGCTCCCCCAACTCGTGCCCCTGGGGCCGGAGTTGGAGCGCAGCTATCTGCGCGAGGTGATGTCCCTGCCGCCCCGCACCCGTGACCTGCTGCTGACCGCCGCCGCCGACCCCACCAGCGACCCCGGCCTGCTCTGGCGCGCCGGCACCGAACTCGGCTTCACCGCCACCGAAGCGGCAGTCGCCGAGGAGCGCGGCCTCCTCACCATCCGCGACACCGTCCGCTTCCGCCACCCGCTGATCCGTTCGGCGATCTACTACGGCGCTCCGCTCGCCCGGCGGGCCCGCGTGCACGCCGCCCTGGCCGCGGTCTCCGGCGACCCGGACAAGTCCGAGCTACGGGCCTGGCACCTGGCGGCGGCCGCCACCGATCCCGACGAGTCGGTCGCGGCGGAGCTGGAGCGCGCCGCGGAACGCACCCGGGACCGCGGCGGGTGGACCGCCGGCGCCACCCTGTGGGCGCGCGCCGCCGCGCTGACGTCCGACCCGCCCACCCGTGGCCGCCGCCTGCTCGCCGCCGCCGAGGCGAGCGCGGTGGCCGGCGCTCCCGACCGGGCGCAGACCCTGCTCGACGAAGCGGCCGCCCACCGAGACGACCCCGCTCACAAGGGAGCGGTCCTGCGGGTCCAGGCACGCGTCCACCGGCTGACGGGCGCGCCCGGGGCGGCCACCGGTTCCCTGCTCGCGGCGGCGCGCGAGCTGGGCCCGGTCGACATCCGCCTGGCCCGGGACGTACTGGTCGAGGCCCTGGTCCAGGCCCAGATCAGCGATGTGCTCGCCCCGCGCGGCGCCACCCGTCGCAGCGTGGCGGAGGCCGTCCGCACCCTCCCGCTGTCGGCCGGCCTCCCGACCACCACGGGCGACCTGATCCTGGAGGCCGACACGGCGGTCCATCTGGAGGGGCTCGCCGTGGCGACTCCCCTTCTCCAGAAGGCGATCGCGGCGGCGCGCGGCGAGGAGTCGACCGCCCCGGAACTCTTCCAGTGGCTGGCGGCGGCCTGCTCGCACGCCACCGTCCTCGGCGACGACATCGCCCTGCACGAACTCGCCCGGCGGATGGAGTCCGAAGCGCGACGGCAGAGCATGGTGATCCCGAGGGCGCTGGCTCTCAGCCACACGGCCCTGTCCGAGTTGATCGCCGGCCGACTGGCCGAGGCCGAGCGGCTCTTCGACCGGCGCGCGGCGCTGGAGGAGGCCCGCGGCGGTGAACTCCACCTGGGAGCCCTGCTGTTGGCCGCCTGGCGCGGGGACGTCGACCGGACGCACCGCCTCATGGACGCCGTCGACGAACACGCGGCCGGCACCGGCCAGGGCTACCAGCTCGTCTTCCGCGCCTACGCCCGGTGCGTCCTCGAACTGGGCCAGGGCCGCTACCGCGAGGCGTACCTCAGCTTGGAGAACCGCATCGGGGAGCTGTCCCAACTGAAGTTCGCCCTCGTGGACCTGGTCGAGGCGGCGGTCCGCTGCGGCAGGCCCACGGAGGCGGCGGAACTGACGGAGCACCTCGGCCGACTCACCGAGTGGTCCCCGGTACCCGGCCTGCTCGGCGACTTCGCCCGCGCCCAGGCCCTGACCCGCACGGACCCGGCGGAGACCGAGCGGCTCTACCTGGAGGCCGTCAAGCACCACGAGAACACCCGGGGCCCCGGCCGCCGCGCCCGCAGCCACCAGCTCTACGGCGAGTGGCTGCGCCGGGAACGCCGGATCAAGGAGGCCCGCTCCCAACTCCGCACCGCCCACGGGCTGTTCGAGACGACCGGGGCATACGGCTACGCGGCGCGGACGGCGCGGGAACTCGCCGCGGCAGGCGCCCCGGTCGAACCCCGGGACACTCCCCGCGCCGGAAACGACCTGACCGCCCAGGAAACCCGGGTCGCCCACCTGGCCGCGTCCGGCGCGACCAACGCGGAGATCGCCGCCCAGTTGTTCCTCAGCGCCCACACGGTGGACTACCACCTGCGCAAGATCTTCCGGAAGCTGGACGTCCGCTCCCGTCGCGAGCTGGTGCTGTGACCGCGTAGGTTCACCGGGTCGGGCCTGGCGCGCGTTCGGATGCGCCGCGACTCGGTCTCCGCGGCTGCTCGGCTCCGAGGGATCAGCCGGTGAATTCGTTGACGCCGAGGGCGAAGTCCCAGTGGCCGACCCCGTTGCCGGCGAGGCCCACCGTGACCAGGCCCATTCCTTCCAGCCAGTGCGCCATCTTCAGGCCGCCGGCGTCCAGCGGGCGCAGCCCGAGGCTCTCGATGAATGCCGCCACGCCCGCCTTGGCCTGCGCACTGTCGCCGGCGATGAAGACGTCGGGCCGGCCCTTCTCCAGGACGCTACTGAAGATCGTGTTGAACCCCTTCACCACGCTGGCGCCGGCCGGGGCCACTTTGGCGACTTCCTGCGCGACCGAGGTCTCCTCGCTGTGGGCCAGCCCGTCGAACGTGGCGTTGAAGGGGTTGCTGATGTCGACGATGACCTTGCCCGCGAGGGCGTCCCCGTACTCGGTGACGACCGGGACGACCCCGGCGTACAACAGGGCCGTGATGACGATGTCCCCGGCCGGGACGGCGCCCCACTTGCCCGTGGTCGTACCGCCGCCCAGAGTCTTGGCCAGGTCACCGGCCTTGGACTGATCGCGTCCCATGACCTCGACGGTGTTGCCGCCCGCCACCGCGAGCTTGCCGATGGTGCGGGCCATGTTCCCCGTACCGATGAGGGTGATGCTGCTCATGAGGTGTGCTCTCTTCCTGTTGGTTCAGATGGCGGTGGTGCCGCCGTCGGTGACCAGTTCCAAGCCGTTGACGTAGCTGGAGTCGTCGGAGGCGAGGAACAGGGCGACGGTGGCGATTTCTTCGGGGCGGCCCATCTCTCCGCGGGGGATGAGGGACTCGAATGCGGCCTTGGTCGCCTCGTCGAACAGTTCTTCCTGTTTGGCGGTGGCGACCTGGCCGGGAGTCAGGACGTTGACCCGGATCTTGCGGTCGCGCAGTTCGTTGAGCCAGACGCGAGCCCAGGCATGCTGGACGGCTTTGCTTCCCGCGTAGAGGCTCCAGCCGGGGAAGGCGCCGAGGGAGGCGTTGGATCCGGTCATGAGGATCGAGCCGTTGTCGTTGATCAGCGGCAGTGCCTTCTGCACGGTGAACAGCGTGCCGCGCGCGTTGAGCCAGAAGGCGCGGTGGAACTGTTCTTCGGTGATCTCGCCGAGAGCGGCGGGTTCGCCCATACCGGCGCTGGCCCACAGCACGTCGATCGAGCCCTTTTCCCGCTTGACGGTGTCGTACAAGCGGTCCAGGTCCTCCAGTTCGGACGCGTCACCCTGGACGGCGGTGACGTTGCGGCCGATCAGCTTGACGGCGTCGTCGAGTGATTCCTGCCGCCGGGCCTGGATGAAGACGTGCGCTCCTTCCTCGACGAACAGTTTGGCGCCGGCCAGTGCCATGCCGGTGGATCCGCCGGTGATCACTGCTACCTTGCCATCGAGCTTTCCCATGACCACTCCATTGAATTGATAGGTATCCGAATCGGGTATCCGAATCAATTGACGAGTATCCGAAACAGTGAACCCTTGCCATTTCCCGACTCGTTGCGATTCGGGTCCCAGCCGTCAGCCGGCGGGAAAGTAATGGCCGTTGTCCAGATCGGCGAGCAGGCCGGGCTGAGCGGGTTCCCAGCCGAGGGTCCGGCGGGTGATGAGATTGGACGCCGGATAGCTCTGCGTGACTATGTTCGCGAGGAATCCGAAGTATCCCGGCACCATCAGTACGTCCACGGGAATGCTGACGACGGGCAGGCCGAGACGGCTGCCGATGGCCTCGGCGATCTCGCGGAACGGAATGCCCCCGTCCCCGACCGCGTGCCAGTACGGGCCGGCCGGCCCCTTCTCCAGCGCCAAGCGGAACAAGGAGGCGACATCGCGGATGTGCACGGCGTTCCACAGGTTCGCGCCGTCGCCGGGGTAGCCGACGAAACCCTTCTCCTTCGCGAGCGCGATCAGCACGGGGAGGAAGCCGGCACGATCGGTCGTACTGTGCGCGATGTTGGCGATCCGCACGATCGAAGACCGCACCCCCTGCTCGGCGAGGCCGACCACGGTGGTTTCCACGACGTTGCGAATCCGCAGGGTGCCCTTGTACTCGTCGCCGCTGGGAAGGGCCGGGTCCTCCTCGGTGACCGGTCGGCCCAGGTCCCCGCCCGAGCCTATGCTCCCCGCTGCGACCAGCGGCTTTCCGGTTCCCGCGAGTGCCTCGCCGTACGCGAGCATGATCGGGACCTCCGCGGCGGCCACGGCGTCGAGCCCGCCGGAGGGAAGCAGGTCCTGTCGGTGCGCGACGTGGATGACGCCGTCGGAGTCCGCGGCCGCCTCCTTGAGCCCGTCGAGATCCTGGAGGTCGCCGCGACGCACCTTCGCGCCGAGCGCGGACAACGCCGCCGCGGCGGTGTCCGACCGGGCCAGGCCGGTGACCTCGTGCCCGGCGGCAATGAGCTCGGGGACGATGTACGAACCGGAATGGCCGGTCCCACCAGTAACGAAAACGCGCATTTTGCTGTCCTTTTGAGGGTAGGAGGAGCGACTGTTCTTCTCGTGCCGTGGATCGACTGGCGTGATGTGGCGCGAGAAGCAGTGGTGCGGATGCGCTCAGCGCAGGATGGTGATGCCGAGGGAGAAGTCGGTGTGCTTGACGGAGTGGGTCATGAGGCCCAGCTCCAGCAGGCAGACGTTCTCCAGTGCTCGCGCCATCGGCAACTTCCCGGTGTCCAACGGGCGCAGCCCCAGGCTTTCGATGAACGCCGACACGCGTGCCTTTGCCTGCGCGTCGTCGCCGGCGATGAACACGTCCAAGGGGCGGCCCTCGGCCGGGCCGGCCGCCAGGACATGAGAGAACAGGGTGTTGAACGCCTTGACGACATGTGCGCCGACGGGGGCCGCCTTGGCGATCTCCTGCGCGCCGGAACTGCCGTCGGGGGTGACAAAGCCCTGGAGATCGGGGGCGACGGGGTTGGTGATGTCGATGATGACCTTGCCGTACAGCGCGTCCCCGTACTCGCTCACCACCGCCGCCGCGGCGGCGTACGGCACGGCGAGGACAACGATGTCCCCGGCCGGGGCGGCGGCCGTCCCGACAGTGGCGCCGTCTAGCGCGCCGGCCAGTTCCTTGGTCTTGGCCGGGTCGCGGCCGATGATCTCGACGGCGTTGCCGCCGGCCAGCGCCCGGCCGGCCAGGGCACCGGCCATGTTCCCCAGGCCGATAATGCTGATGCCGCTCATTCGTGTGCCTGCTTTCTGGAGCTGGACAGGACGCCATGCCCACTCCGTCGTTTTTGACGATTGTGTCGTCGACTTCGTCGAATGACGCGACGGACGGCGCTCAATTCCTTTTGCGCTCATTCTGGGCCTGGGCCCTGCCGTAAAGTTCCGATGTCGAATTCTTGTGCCGAATTCGCTTCGATCCCATGGGGTACATATTCAGGTTGCCATTGGCCTGAGCCGGTGTCCAAGACCTCTTTTAGGCATGGTGATACCCTGAAAGCATCACCATGCCGGGAGGCGCTGTGGATCTGGATCTGGACCTGCGCAAACTGCGTTACTTCGTCGCCGTGGCCGACCAGTTGCACTTCGGCCGGGCCGCCGATGAGCTGCATATCGCGCAGCCGGTGCTCAGCCGGCAGATCCGCGCGCTCGAGCAGGATCTCGGCGCATCGCTGTTCACCAGGGATCGCCACGGCGTAGCGCTGACCGACGCGGGCCGACAACTGCTGGCCGACGCCGGTCCGCTGCTCGCCTCCACGCACGCGATCCGCCGCCGGGTGTCCGTGGCCGCTCGCGGCAGCCGGCGGCTGATGGTCGGTTTCCGGGCCGGCATCCCGGTCATCCCGGCGGCGCGGGCGTTCGAGGCCAAGCACCCGGACGTGGTCGTGGACGTGCAGCGGATCGAAGGGGACGACCAGGCCTCGATGCTGCTCGACGGCCGCATCGACGTCGCCTATGTGCGGCTGCCCATCGACGAGACCGGCCTGCGCGTCACCCCGCTGTACACCGAGCCGCGGGTGGCGGTGCTGCCCGCCGGCCACCGGTTGGCCGGCAAGGAGGAAGTCACCGAGGCCGACCTGGCCGACGAACCGCTGGTCTGGCATGCCGACCCGAGCACGCAGCCCACCAGGCGCCCGCACCCCAACGCGGGGTACCTGGTGCGCGGGGTGGACGAGACGCTCGAGCATGTCGCGGCCGGCCGGGGCATCTCGTTCCTGGCCCGTTCGGCGTCCGTGTTCTACTCACATCCAGACGTCGTCTACGTGCCCATCCCGGATCTGACGCCCGACCAGGTGTGCCTCGCGGTGGCGGCATCGCGCACATCGCAAGTGGTCGACGACTTCTTCACCGCGGCTCAGGCGACGGCCGAGATCACGTCGGAATGCGGGAACTATGAAATGTGGCAGCTCGGAAGCGATGCCGTTTCCTAGCACGGTTGAGCAGTCCGCGAGGCACTTCCACTCCTCGGTGCGCTCGGGAGCTCGGGTGACCTCACGCGGCTCAAGACTTCGCGCACCCGCTGCCGGTTTTCCCGCGGCGGAAGAGCACACCACGTAGTGACCCGGCCCCCGCGACCACGTGCCGCACGTGATTCCGTCGCGGCGGTCCGCGGTGAGACTGGCGGCATGGCCCGCCACGCGCGCGTGCCTCACCTGCGAGGAAACGGGAACCCCATCATGCCCATGATCGACGTCTACGCGGCCGAGGGAACCATCAAGGACCGCAAGCGGCTCGCCCAGAACCTGGCGCAGGCCGTCATGCGCTGGGAGAAGGTCCCGGCGATCCCGTTCTTCACCGACAACACAGCCGCCTTCGTCCACGAACTCGACGCCGACGCCTTCTCCGACGCCGGCGGCAACAGCACCCACATCCGCGTCAACGTCACCACGAACGCGGGGGCGTTGGACCGCGAGCAGCAGTTGGGCCTGGTCAAGGAGATCTCGGACCTCGTCGCCGAGGCGGCCGGTGACCCCTCTCTCGCCGACCGCACCTGGGTGGCCCTGACCGAGGCCGTCCCCGGGGGCTGGGGCATCGGCGGTCACTCCTACACGAACGAGGAGATCGTCCGGCACGTGCGCGAACTGCTCGGCAAGGCCTGACCTCGGCGTGGTGAGAGTTCGTGTGCTGCGCGGTCGCGCCGGACCGATGTCGAGCGCGCTGCGGGTCGTCCGTCGGGCGAAGCGTTCGGGGCAGGGCGGGATCCTGCTGATCACGGGCGCGGCCGGCATCGGGAAGACCGCGGTCCTCGACGCCGTGCGCGCGGAGGCCGGCAGTGCGGGGTTCGTCGTGGGGGCGAGCAAGGCGGACGAGGTCGATCGTGTCTCGCCGGGCCTGCCGGTACTGCTCGCGCTGCGGTCCGGTAGTCAACCCCTGCTGTCCTCGAAGGAGTTCGAGGACGTGGTGACGCTGGTGGATCAGCCGCTGCTGTTCGTCGACCGGATCTGCGCGCTGCTGGAGGAGGCCGCGAGCCGCTCGCCCGTTCTCCTCGCGATCGACGACCTCCCATGGATCGACCGGCTGAGCCGACTGGCGCTGCGGGTGCTGCCGGCGCGGTTGGCGGGTCTGCCGATCGTCTGGGCGTTCACGTCCCGCGACCGGACGGACAGGCTGGCCGAGGAGTCCCCCGGGGGCAGCTTCTACGGCGTTCCGATCGAGGAGATCGCCCTCAACCCCCTCGATCTCACAGCCCTGTTGGAGATCGCGCGCGACTGGCTCGGCTCCGCCCCGGGCGCCGGCACCCGCCGCATGCTGGAGGGCGTTGCCGGTACCCCCTTCTTCGCCGTGCAGATCCTGGAGGGCATCGCCCGGGCCCGAGCGCAGGGCCGGAGCGAGGACGAGGTACCGGCGGAGTTCGTGGCGGGAGTCCGCCGACAGTTGGCCGTGCTGCCGAGCGGGGCGGCCGAACTCGTCCGGCTGGCAGCGGTGTTGGGCCGCCCCTTCGGCTTCGAGGACGCCGCCGGCCTGATGGCGGACCAACCGCCGGCGACGGTGTCCGAGCTGATCGAACACGTCACGGCAGCGGGCTTCTTCGAGCCGCGCGGCGCCTTGATCGCCTTCCGGCACGATCTCGTCCGGGAGACCGTCTGCGCGGACCTGTCCGACGGCACCCGCCGTCGTCTGCATCACCGGTGCGCGCGCCACCTGTTGGACACCGGACACGGCGCCCTGAGCGCGGCCCCGCACGCCGTGGCGGGCGGCAGGAGCGCGGACGGCGCCGCCGTAGCCATCCTCGGAGCAGCGGCCGACGAGGCGCTGGCGTCCATGCCGGACACGGCCGGTGACCTGATCGTCTCCGCCCTCGCGCTGACCGGCCCGGACCAGCCCGGCTACTGGGAGCTCGGGATCCGGTGCGTCGACATCCTGAGTCGGGCCCAACGCGCCACCGAGGCCGTGCACTTCGCCGATTCCCTGCTCGGCAAGGCACCGCCCGTCGAGGAGGCCGCGCGCATCGAGGTGTTCGCCGCCCGCGCGCTGTGGCTGACGGGCCGGTTGACGGAGTCGGTCGGCCGTATCGACGCCGTCCTGTCCACGGGGCAGGTGTCCGCCCCGGTACTCGCCCGGCTGCGGGCCGCCCGCGCCCTGGCCGTCACGCGTGCCGAACCCGCCGAGAGCGCCCGGGTGGAGGCCGAGGCGGCCCTCGCCCTCGCGCGCGCCACGGACGACCGCCCAGCACTGGAGACCTCGCTCCTGGCGCTCGCCGAACTCGCCAAGAACTCGGGCCGCCACGCCCAATCCCTGTTCTACTTCAGGGAGTTGCGCACGGTCGCCGGTGCCGCGTACCTCCCCGCGGAGATTCTCGTCCTGCACCTGCTCGACCGGTACACCGAGGCCCAGGCGCTGCTCGATGCCGCCCGCAAGGACGCGGAGAGTCAGGCCGCGGCGGTGCTGCCGTCCATGGCGCACGCCCGGATCTGGCAGGACTTCCACGGCGGGCGCCTGGAGGACGCCGAGGCAAGCGCGTCGGCGCTGGTGACCCTGGGGGCCGAACTCGGCGACCGGGTATACGAACTTGACGCCGTCTCCGTCCTCAGCACGATGGAGCTGTACCGCGGCGACCTCGCACGGGCACGCGCACTGCTCACGCCGTACCTCACCTGCACCGAGGTCGACGACGACGTGCGCGGACCGGGTCTGATCCTCATGCGGGGGTGGCTGGCCGCCGTGGAAGGTGACGTCGCGCAGGCGCTGACCGTCCTCGGTCCGCTGCTCTACTCGGCGCGTGAGGGCCGGAGTTGGTGGCCCTGGTGGCCGGGCTGGATGCCGGTGTTCGCGCGTCTGGCGCTCGCGGGTGGTGACGCCCGGTTCGCGGAGGAGGCGGCCGTGATCGCGGAGGAGGGTGCCGCCCGCAACCCCGGCGTCCCTACCTTCGAGGGCCTGGCGCTGCATGTGCGCGGGCTGGTCGAGGGTGATCGGAAGCTGCTCCACGCGGCGGCGGACGTCCTGCGGGACACCCCGCGCCCGACGGTTCGCGCGGCCGTCGCCGCCGATCTGGGCCGGGCGCTCCTCGCCGAGGGACACCGCGACGAGGGGATCGTCCACCTCGAACGGGCAGGGCAGCTCTACCACGACATCGGCATCGGGCCGTCCCTGCTCGCCGTCCAGGAGACCTTGCGCGGAGCGGGAGTTCGGCACACGAAGTGGGCGACGGGAGCGGCCCGCCCCAGGACGGGCTGGCAGGCCCTGACCAGGACGGAACGGGCCGTCACCCACCTCGTCGGTTCCGGACTCACCAACAGGGCGGTCGCCGACAGTCTGGGCCTCTCCCCCAACACCGTCGGTACTCATGTCCGTTCGGTCTTCGCGAAGTTGGGCGTTCACTCGCGCGTGCAGTTGGCGAACGCGCTGCACTCCCGCGAAGCCGAACCGTCCGGTCCGGCTAGCTCTTCTGCAGGGCGCGGGTGACACCCGCGATGACCGCGGTCGTCAGCACCCAGCCGAAGGCGATCAGCAGGTAGGCCAGCGCCTGGAGACCGCCGTTCGTCCAGTACCAGGACGTGCGTTGGCCCAGGCCGCCGATGGGGATCAAGAGGTCGAGCGTGTAGACGAGGGGCTGGAACGGGGCGGATGCGCCTCGTTGGACCGGAGTGGGGCTGTGCGTGCCGAAGGACAGCGTGCCGAGCAGGATCAGCGCGAGGAGCCAGACGCCGGCCAGCCAGGGGCGGTAGCCGTAGCCGACGGTCACGTCGAGCAGGTGTCCCCACGCGCGCGCGGCCCAGGGCAGGCTGCGCCGCCGGTGGCGCTGTCTGGCCAGGAGCACGCGGCGGGCTTCGTCGTCGTGGCCGGCCTTGCGGTACCAGCTCGCCAACTGCTCGTAGGGCTGGGGGTTGTAGCCGGGGCTGCGGCGTATCCATGCCACGCGGGAGGCCGCGGAGTTCCGCCGGCCCGCCGTCTCCTGCCGCTCGCCCGCCTCGCTCGCCTTGATGGAGCCGTAGACGAACCCTTCCAACTCCACCACGTCCGGCCAGCTCTGCTCACTGTCGTGGAGGTAGGACACCTGCGCGCCCTGGAGGTCCACGGCGCCGGACGGTGGCCGGGCGAGGGTGAGGTCGAAGTCGACGGCCTGCATCAACAGGGCGGTCAGGGACGGGCCTTGGCCGTCGGGCGGTCCGTCGAGGACGGCTCCTTGGAAGGTCAGGGTGCCCGATGTCCGGGTGCCGTGCAGCCGTACGGTCCCGTTCGCGGTGAACCCGTCGGAGAAGTCGAGAGTCGAGGCCACCGCGTTGTCCAGGGAGAGCGAGACTCCGCGCGGACCGGGGTCCGTCAGGTGTGCGCCCTGCATGAACAGTCCGCCCGGCAACTGAGCGCCCAGCAGACGCACTTCGCCCCGCGCGACGAACCCGCCCCGGCAGAAGAAGCCGCCTTCCATGACCAGGCCGCCGGCGGCCACGGCCCATCCTCCGGGCGCGTTCATCTCGGCCCTGTTGAGGACCACTCCGCCGGTCACCCGGGCGTTGGTGAGCGACAGAGCGGTGATGTCGTGGTTGAAGGGCGAGGAGGCGCCGCCGTCCACGTGTGAGCGCCGCAGGTCGAGGTTTCCGTCGATGCGCGCCGACCCGGCGTCGATGCCGGGTATCCGGCTTCCTTTGATCACGAGCGTCTGTGTCGACGCCCCGAAGAGGCTCACCGGCTCCTCGACCCAGCACTCGTCGATCCAGAGGGACTGGCCGATCTGCGCGCCGGCCAGGTTGAGGGACCCGGTGATCCGGGCCCCGGCCAGCCTCAGGCATGCGACGGCGCCCGGTTGCGTGGCGTTCGCGCCCAGGAGGAGCGCCGTGATCACGGCGGCCCGGACCGTGCGGCCGGGGGCCCACTGCCCACCCTCGGCGACACGGTCGTCCTCGGGGACGCCCGTGCGCAGATCCACGGGGCGCCCCTCCGGGAACGCGTCCCACAGTTCACGCTCCGGTGCGGTCAACTCGTCGTAGGAGAGCACCCGTTCAGAGTAGTGATCTTCCCGGGCGCTCGCCTCGCCTCGTCGTCGGCCGCGCGCCGCTGTCCTACTTCAGGTGCCGGTCCAGGAACCGGCCCCCGTCCTCCAACTCGAAGGACGGGGTACCGGTGTGCCCGCCCAGGTTGGCGTGCAGTGTCTTCTCCTTGGTGCCGAAGGCGTCGAACAGGTCCAGGGCGCGCTGCCTGGGGTTCCCCTCGTCGTCCCACTGCAACAGGAACAGCAGCGGAACGGTGACCTGCCGGGCCTCCTCGCGCTGGGCGAGGGGCACAAAGCCCCCGGCGAAGAAGCCGGCGGCCGCGATGCGTGGCTCGGTCACCGCGAGGCGGATGCCGAGGGCGGTCCACCCCGAGTACCCGACCGGGCCGCCGATCTCGGGCAGTGCGAGGAGGGCGTCCAGGGTGGTCCGCCATTCCGGGACCGCGTTCTCGACCAGCGGGCCGACGAGGGACTCGAAGATCTCGTCGACCGGTTCGCCGGCCCGCATCGCCCGGCGGAGATCGGCGCGGGCTTGATCGGCGGCGGCGGATCGGGGCCGGTCACCGCACCCGGGCGCGTCGATGGTGGCCACCGCGTAGCCGTACGTCGCGGTGGTCCGGCCCCGGGCGATCAGCCGGGGATCGCTCTTGGGCAGGCCGTTGTTGTGGGCCATCAGGATCAGCGGAGCCGGTGCGACGGATTCGGGCGTCCACAGGGTGCCGGGAATCTCGCCGAGGGTGAACTCGCGCTGGAGGACGCCGTCGTCGAGGCGCTGCTCGGAAGTGAAATGCATGGTCGTGCCTTTCGGGAGGGCTCATGAACGGCGCTCCCGGACGACTCAGCGTCCGACCGTGACCCCGGAGGGGAGCACCCATGTCGATACTTCGGTCACGGGTACCACCTCCTCGTTCTCTCGCACGGCCTCCGGCAAAGTAGCAGCGGCCGCCGTGGTCCGCCAACGGCTTTTCGAGGGGAGCGCCCCGGCCCGTGGTGGTGGGCCGGGGCGCGCTTGCCGCGAGCGGTCAGGCGACGGCCTTGGCGGCGTCGAGGATGAGGTCGGCGACGGCCTTGGGGTGGCTGAGCATCGCGACGTGGGACGAGCGGGGCAGTTCGACGATCTTGCGCGCGTTCGCACGGCTGTACATCCAGCGCTCGCACGCCGGCGGGATCGCCTTGTCCTGGCCGGCCACCAGCCCCCACACCGGGATCGCCTTCCAGGCCGCGGCCGTGGTCGGGAAGGTGAAGGAATCGGCGTCGAACGGCCGCTGCGTGGCCTGCAGGACCCGGAAGTCGGCCGTGGAGATGTCGGCGGCGAACGCCGCCTGGCCGTCCTTGCTCAGGTACAGATCGATTCCTGTCGTGCCGTCGGCCTTCGTGTACGGAACCGGCACGCTCACCGGCTCGACCTCGCTGCCGGGGAACTTGGTGATGAGCTCCCCCTGCGTCTCGCCCACCTCGGGCACGAAGGCGGCGATGTAGACCAGCGCCTTGACGTTGGCCTTCCCGGCGGCGGCGTTCGTGATGACCGTTCCGCCCATGGAGTGCGCGACCAGCACGACCGGTCCACTGATGGAGTCCAGCAGGCTCGCGATGTACGGGGCGTCGGTCGGAATACCCCGCAGCGGGTTCGACCCGCTGATCGTGGTGTAGCCCTTCTCCTGCAACTTCCCGATGGTGGCGTTCCAGCACGACGAGTCGGCGTAGCCGCCGTGCACCAGCACGATCGTGGGCTTCACCTTCGACTTCTCCTCACTGGTACCGGAGGCGGCCGTGGCCGCACCGGCCGTTCCTGCTGAGCCGGCCACCAGCGCCGCCGAACCGGCCAACGCCGCTCCGGTGGCCAGTACGTGACGGCGGGAAACTTCGGCACTCATGGGACTCCTCGCGCAATGCGATGGGGGATGGGGCTCGGCCACGCGGGGGGCGGCTTGACCGGCGTGACCTGCCATGGACACTACGAGGAGCGCTTTTGCGGTGGCATCGGCAATATGACCTAGAGTCCGGGACATGCGGATCTCTGTTTCCTCGGACATGGACGAACCCGTCGCCCGCTCCCTCGTCGCCGAGTTGCGCGGCCGGGGCCACCAGGTGGTGACACACGGGGCGCTGCGGCCCGGGGACGACCCGCAGTGGGCGGTGTGCTCGGAGGCGGCGGCCCGCGAGGTCGCCACCGGGGCGGCGGACCAGGCGGTCGTGTGCTGCTGGACCGGTACGGGCGCGTCGATCGCCGCGAACAAGGTGCCCGGCGTCCGGGCGGCCCTGTGCGCGGACGCCTACACGGCGGACGGCGCACGCCGCTGGAACGACGCCAACGTGCTGGCCCTCAGCCTGCGACTGACCTCCGAGCCCCTGCTCAAGGAGATCCTCGACGCGTGGTTCGCCGCGGTGCCCAGCGAGGACGCCGACGACCGGGAGAACGTGTCCCGCATCGGACAGCTCGACCTCAACAGGTCTGCTCCGTAACCGAGTTCACTCCCCTACGGCCTCGGTGGGGCGGACCTGCGCTGGACCAGACACAGGACTGGACACATCCTGGTCTCGTGTCCAAGACTTCCTTCCCCTACGACGGCCCCGCCGCGCGCCGGCTTCCGTGGTACGCCCGGTCCGAGCCCGGCACCTGGACCTGTGAGCCGCCCCCGGCCGACGTACGGGACTTCCATGTCGGCCTGCCCGGCTACGCGCCCACCGCACTGACCGAACTCCCCACCCTGGCAAGGGACTTCGGTGTCGGGCGCGTGTTCGTCAAGGACG
Source organism: Streptomyces sp. NBC_01478 (assembly GCF_036227225.1). GTDB lineage: Bacteria > Actinomycetota > Actinomycetes > Streptomycetales > Streptomycetaceae > Streptomyces. Next base: position 1,418,868 of record NZ_CP109444.1, read on the forward strand.
AGTCCGCGCGGCTGGGGCTGCCCGCGTTCAAGGCGCTGGGCGCGTCCTGGGCGATTCACCGGGTGCTGGCCCGGCGGCCGGCCGGCGGCGGTCCGGTGCGGCTGGTCACCGCGACCGACGGCAACCATGGCCGGGCCGTGGCCCGGACGGCCCGGCTGTTCGGGCAGCGGGCGCAGGTCTTCGTGCCGAGGGGCGTCCACCCGGCGGCCGTGACCGCGATCGAGGACGAGGGCGCGGACGTCGTCCTGGTCCCCGGCCCCTACGACGAGGCCGTGCGCCGGGCGGCCGACGCGGCGGCGGGCGGGCCGGACACCGTGCTCGTGCAGGACACCGCCTGGCCCGGCTACGAGCGGATTCCCGGTTGGATCGTGGAGGGCTACTCGACCCTGTTCGCCGAGACCGACGAGCAGTTGAGGGCCTCGGGCGTGGAGGCGCCGGGTCTGGTGGTCGTCCCGGCGGGAGTGGGCTCGCTCGCGCAGGCCGCCGTCGCCCATTACCGAGGTCGTGGGGCCGGGTCCGCTCCGACCGCCCTGATGACGGTCGAGCCCGACACCGCCGCCTGTGTCCTGGCCGGCCTCGTCCGCGGGGAGCCGGTCAGTGTGCCGACCGGCTCCACCACCATGGCCGGCCTGAACTGCGGCACCGTCTCCACCCTGGCCTGGCCGTACCTGCGCCACGGCCTGGACGCCGCCGTCGCCGTCACGGACGCCGAGAGCGCCGACGCCGCCCGCGAACTCGCCGCCGCCGGTGTCTCGTCGGGCCCCTGCGGTGCGGCCTCGTCGGCGGGCGCCCGCGCCGCCCTCACCGGCGACGGCGCCGCCGTACGCCGTAAAGCCCTGGGCATCGGTCCCACCTCGACCGTCGTCCTGCTCAGCACCGAAGGCGCGGACGCGAATCCGCACGCGGAGGAGGGGGCGCGATGACCCGGGCGCGGAGGAAGGCGCCGTCCAGTCGCTTCCGCCGTCGGTCCGGGTCCTCTTTTTTTTCCGGGTGCATGATTCATTTCCGGCAGGGAACTCGGATGCCTGGAGGTCGATACATATGTTTCCCCTGATCCTTGTTCTTCTTCTCGCGCTGCTTCTTTTCGGTGCGGGATTCGCCATCAAGATTCTCTGGTGGGTCGCGATTATTGTTCTTGTCCTGTGGCTGCTGGGATTCGTGGCCCGTTCAACGGGTTCCGGCGGTGCTCGAGGACGTTGGTACCGCTGGTAGGAGAAACCTCATCCGCCTCGAAATCCACTCACCATAAAGTGAGCTGCATTTCGCCTGTCGTGCCACCCCAGTAGACTGCTGGCCCGGCCTGATGAGGATCGAGGTGGCAGCGCGATGAGTACGGCCACCCTCGGTGCACCCTTCGTGCATCCCGCGCTGTTCTACCGGGGCGAGGAGCAGTACACCGCCGGTACGGTGCCGTTCGTGCGGGCGGGGCTGGCCGCCGGGGAGGCCGTCGCGGTCGCCGTCCCCGGCCCGCGCCTGGAACTGATCAGGGCCGGGCTGGGACCGAGCGGCGCCGGCGTGCGGTTCCTCGACATGACCGAGGTCGGCCGCAACCCGGGGCGGATCATCCCGGGCGTGCTGCGGGCCTTCGCCGACGCCCACGCCGACGGCGGCCGGGTCCGGATCATCGGAGAACCGATCTGGCCCGGCCGCACCGCCGTCGAATACCCGGCGTGCGTCCAGCACGAGGCGCTGATCAACTCCGCGTTCCGGGATCGCGAGGTGACGATCCTGTGTCCCTACGACGCGGACGAACTGGAGCCCGACGTGCTCGCCGACGCCCACGCCACCCACCCGGTCGTCATCGACGGGGACACCCCGCTGCCCAGCGCCGCCTACGATCCGCAGCGCGCGATCGCCCGCTACAACGAGCCGCTCCCCCACCCACGGGGCGCGGCTTCCGTCGCGTTCGACGCGCAAGAGCTCCCCAAGGCCCGCTACTTCGCGGTCCAGGAGGCCGAGAGACTGGGCCTGGCCGGCGTACGACTGCAGGATCTGACCCTGGCCGTCGCGGAGTTGACCACCAACAGCGTGCTGCACGGCGGCGGTTCGGGCACGCTGTGGATCTGGGCCGAGGACAAGCGGATCGTCTGCGAGGTCCGGGACCACGGCCGGCTGACGGATCCGCTGGCCGGCCGACGACCGCCCGCGCGCGACCAACCCGGCGGCCGGGGCCTCCTGTTGGTGCACTACGTCGCCGATCTCGTCCGCGTCCACACGGCTCAGGACGGCACAACCATCCGCTTCTACCTGGCCCGTTGACGCCTCACTGGCGGGGTGACGGAGGCGTCCACGCCGCTTCGGCGTCCGCTGCGGTGGGGTGAGTGCGGAAGACCCGGTCCAGCCCGACCATCTGGAAGATGCGGCTGATGTGCCCCGGGACCGCGACCAGGGCGATGCCCGCACGGGCCGCCAGGGCGTGGTTGCGGGCCGCGAGCAGGGCGGTGATGCCGCTGGAGTCGCAGAACGTGACACCGGCCAGGTCGACGACCAACTGCTGGCCGTCCTGGAGCGCGAGCCCGGGCAGGAGTTCACGCACCTGGGAGGCGCTGTCGTAGTCGAGCTCTCCGGTCAGTTCGACGACGGGCCCTGCGGGCGTGGTCCGGGTGCGCATGGCGAGTTGGGTCACGGCTGCTCTTCGTTGGTGGGTCGGGGCACGTTGATGGCGAGGACGGCGGTGTCGTCGTCGACTCCGGTGCCGAAGGTGTCGAGCAGGTCGCGGATCGCGGCGACGGCGGCCGAGGCGCTGGTGGGTGCCAGGGCGCGGGCGAAGTCGAGGAGGGCCTCGTCGCCGTAGCGGTCGCCGTCCCTGGTGCGGTCCGGGCGGGCCTCGGTGAGGCCGTCCGTGTGGAGCAACAGGGTGTCGCCCGCCGCCAGGTGGACGGTGGCGGTGGCGATATGGGCGTCGGGCAGGACGCCGATGAGCTGTCCGCCGGGGGTGTCCAGCGGCTCGACGCTGCCGTCGGCGCGCAGCAGCAGCGCGGGCGGGTGGCCGCCGCTGGCCAGGATGATACGGAAGCCGCCGCGGTCTCCCTCGGGGGTGAGCAGCCCGAAGACGACGGTGCAGAACCGCGGGTCCTGGCCGTTGTACTCGTGGTGGAGGACGGTGTTGAGGTTGCTCAGGACGGCGGCCGGGTCGGGGTCGTAGACGGCGGCGGCGCGCAGGGTGTAGCGGGCCAGCGAGGTGACGGCCGCCGCCGCGGCGCCCTTGCCGCACACGTCCCCGAGGAACAGCCCCCAGGTGCCGGCGGAGAGCGGGAAGAGGTCGTAGAAGTCGCCGCCGACCATGTCGGTGGAGGCCACGTGGTAGTGCGCGGCCACATCAAGTCCCGGCACGTTCACCAGAGTCGGCGGCAGCAGGGTCTGCTGGAGGGTGGCGTTGAGGCGCATGAGTTCCGCGCGTTCGCCTTCCGCCTCCTTGCGGGCGCGCAGCAGTTCCGTCTCGTAGGCGCGGCGGTCGCGGGCGTCGAAGACGGTGGTGCGGATCAGCAGCGGCCGGCCGTCGCGGTCGGTCTTGACGGTGGAGGTCACCAGCACGGGCAGTCGGCTGCCGTCGGTCGCCCTGAGTTCGAGGGCGATCCCGCTGACCTCGCCCTGCATGCGCAGCAGCGGGCCGAAGTGGGTCTCGTGGTAGAGACGGCCGCCGACGGTCAGCAGGTCGGAGAAGGTCTTCCGGCCCACCAGGTCGCCGCGGTCGTGGCCGAGCCAGTCGAGCAGCGTCGTGTTGATCTTCGCGATCGTGCCGTCCATCAGCGTGGAGAGGTAACCGCAGGGCGCGTGTTCGTACAGGTCCTCGGCGCTGTCCTCCAGGAGTGCGGAGAACAGCGTGTGGTCGTCGCCGGGGGGCTGCTCGGGATGTCTCCCGGGCGGCCGGTGATCGCCGCTCCCGCTGTCGCCGCCGGCGCCCATCAGCGCAGGGCTCGGACGAAGTCGGTGATGGCGATGGCCGTTTCCTTCGGTGCGGCGAGCTGGGGGCAGTGCCCGGTCGCGTCCAGGGTGACCAGTCGGCTGCCGGGGATCCGCTCGTGGACGAAGGCGCCGACCTCCGGGGGTGCGATCGCGTCGACGGAGCACTGGGCGACCAGCGTGGGCACGGTCACCTCCGCGAGGTCCTCGCGGTTGTCGGAGAGGAACGTGACGCGGGCGAAGACGCCGGCGATGTCGGGGTCGGTGCGGCAGAAGCTGTTGGTCAACTCCTCGCCCAGTTCCGGGCGTTCGGGGTTGCCCATGATCATCGGCGCCATGGCGCCCGACCAGCCCAGGTAGTTCGCGTCCAGGGACTCCAGCAGCTCGTCGACGTCCTCGGCGCTGAATCCGCCGCGATAGCCGGCGGCGGGGTCGTCGACGAAGCACGGCGAGGGGGCGAGCAGCACCAGACCGGCGAACGCCTCCGGCTCGCGGGCCGCGGCCAGGACGCCCATCATCGCGCTCACGGAGTGCCCCACGAACGTCACGGGGCCGAGCGCCAGCTCACGGCAGATCTCCAGCACGTCCTCGGTGTAGCCGTCCAGGGTGGAGTAGCGCTCACGGCTCCAGGCCGACAGATCGGAGCGCCCGGCGCCCACATGGTCGAAGAGCACCACAGTGGCCTCGCGTTCCAGGAGGGGGACCACCAGCCGCCACATGTGCTGGTCGCAGCCGAACCCGTGGGCCAGCATCACGACCGGACCTCCGGCCCGGCCCGAGACCGTCACATGGTTCCTGTTCCGCACACTCATGCGGCACATCCTCACAGACCGCGCCCTTCTCCACCCGCCGCGCCCACCTCGTACCGGCGTCTCAGGGCTGCTTCGGCCTGCCCAGGGACCAGCCGGACACGTCCGTGAGCCGGCCGCGCCACAGGGGCATGGCGACGGACCCGCCGCCCGCTGCGACGCCGGTGGCGTCGCGCAGATGGATCCACTGCGGCAGCCGTTGCGGACCGGGTCCGCCCTGCTTGTCCAGGACCGCCTCGTCCACCTGCTGCGGGAACCGCTCCAGCAGATGCGCGCCGGGACTGTCCGTCCCGTGCAGACCACGCGCCCAGTCCGTGGTCCAGGCCTCGTGGGAGATCAGGTCGCCGTGGAGAAAGGCACCACCGACGGTGAGGGTGATGGGCAGCGCGGCCTGCGCGTCCTCGCCCATCAGCCGTACCAGCATCTGGAGTTGGAGGTCGGGCACGGACTCCGTCACGATCGGGGCGGCGGGCTGGTGCAGGGGATCGTGGTCGGTGCTCGTGGTGCTCATGCCGGGTGATCCTTTCGGGGCCGCGCGAGGGAGAGTCTGTCGGGCGGGGGGATCACGTGGGCAGGAGGCCGGTGCGTAGTTTGGCGAGGGTGCGGTTGAGCAGGCGGGAGATGTGCATCTGCGACAGGTTCAGTACGCGGCCGATCTCCGCCTGGGTCAGCTCCTGGCCGAAGCGCATCTCGATGATGGTCCGCTCCCGCTCGTCGAGCTGTTGCAGCAGCGGGCCGAGCGTGTGCAGGTCCTCGAACAGCTCCAGCGCCGGGTCGGCGTCGCCCATCGTGTCCGCGTACTTGGGCGCGCTGTCGCCTTCGTCGTCGCCGTTCGGGGTGTCGATGGAGCCCGCGACATAGCCGTTGGCCGCGACCAGGCCCTCGATGACCTCGTCCTCGGACAGCTCCAGGTGGGCGGCGAGTTCCTTGACCGTGGGGGTGCGGCCCAGCTCGGTGCCGAGGGTCTCCTTGCTCTTGGCGAGGTCGACGCGGAGTTCCTGGAGGCGGCGCGGGACGTGCACGGCCCAGGTGGTGTCGCGGAAGAACCGCTTGATCTCACCGAGGATGTAGGGGATCGCGAAGGAGGTGAACTCGACCTCGCGCGTCAGGTCGAAGCGGTCGATGGCCTTGATCAGGCCGATCGTGCCGACCTGGATGACGTCCTCCATGTCACCGCTGCCCCGGTTGCGGAACCGGCGCGCCGCGAAGGACACCAGCGACAGGTTCATCTCGATCAGCGTGTTCCGCGCGTACTGGTACTCGCGGGTGCCCTCCTCCAGCTCCTGCAGCCGGTCGAGGAAGAGCCTGGACATCACCCGTGCGTCCTTGGGGGCGACCTTGGCCCCGTCCTCGATCCACGGCAGGTCGTCCACGAGCTCCGGTGCGGCCGTGCGGACAGGAGCAGTTGCTTCGAGGACCTTCACGGTGGAAGCCACGATGCCGCCTTCGCTGGAGAACAGGACGAACGTCGCGTGCCCCCGTCGCGCGCATACATGTCCGCCCGGACGTCACAATTCCGCGGCCCGCCCGAAAAGCAGCCCGATGCCTGGGTTCACAGGCGGCGCCAGCGTGCCGAGGCGAAGGAGAAACCGCCGAAGAGGACCAGCCCGACGGCGACGGCGACCAGCAGCCACGGCCCCGCCGGAGTGTGCGCGAAGGTGCGCAGGGTCGCGTCCATGCCCTTGGCCTCGTGGGGGTCGAAGCGGACGGCGGCGACCAGCGCGAACACACCCACCCCGGCGAACACGACACCGCGCGCGACTCCGCCGCCCACACCGAGACCGGTGACGGTCTGCCGTATCCGGCGGCTCATCTTCCCGGTCTCCAGCTTCCGCAGGAACCGCCGCATCACCGCGCGCACCGCGAGGGTCGCACCGACCCCGATCAGGACGCAGCCGACGATACCCACCAGCACCTGACCGCCCGGCAGCTTCAACGCCGAGGCGGTCCAGTCCCGTGACTTGGCGTCACTGCCGGAGGACCCGCCGGTCCCGGCGGCGAAGGACGCCGTACCCCAGCAGACGAAGCCGTAGAACACGGCCCGGCCGCCGTCCAGCAGCCGTGAACCGACCTTGCGCGAGGGCCCGTTGTCCAATATGGCCCCGGAGGCCCGCCAGATCGCCATGCAGCCGAAGCCGACGACGAGCAGCCACAGCATCACCTTCCCGAAGGGCTGCGCCGCGACCTGCTGCAACGCCCCCTGCCGGTCCGCCTCCCGGCCTCCGCCGCCGAACGCGATCTGCAGGGCCAGAGCACCGACGAGGACGTACACGACACCTCGTGCGACGAAGCCGGCGCGCCCGGTGACGGCCAGCGCCCGCCTCCCCTCGGCCTGTCCCGGTGCGCGGCTCCGGGCGGTGGAACTCGCTCTCCGGAGGCCCCACTTGTGCGTGTGCGACGACGTCATGATGCCTTTCCTGGAAACACTGGACGGCCGGGACATGGACGCGCGGTACGCGTCCCGTCCTGTCGCGTGCCCCCGGTTCGGGCTTCGATGTATGTCCGGGGGACGGCATCGGCCGATCACCCGGCGGCGGCCCCCTCGAAGCTGTTACGTTCCTTTCAAGATCCCCGGATCTCCCTGTGCCCCCACCCCCACACCCGTGTCGAGGCCGCCTCCATGTCCAACTCCCCTTCCGCCGACCGCGCGCGCGGACGCCACCGCAAGAGCGGAACGGTCAGCCCCGTGCTCCGCCGTGTCGCCGTCGTCGCGCTCACCGCACCGGTCGCCGGGACGATCCTGTTCGGCACGTCCGCGTTCGCCGCCGAGCAGGCCGCCCCCAAGTCCCTCGCGAAGACCGACACCGTCACGCTCGACACCGCCGAGCAGCAGATCGCGGCCAACCTCGACACGCGGGTCCAGGACGTCCGGCTGGGCAGCACGTTCAGCGGTGTCGTCATCGACGCCCAGTCCACGGCGGCCATTTGGGGCCACGACGCGACGACCGCGCTGATGCCCGCGTCGAACACCAAACTCGCCACCTCCACGGCCGCGTTGACGATCCTCGGCCCCGACCACCGCTTCACCACGAAGGCCGTCTACGACAACGGCACCCTCACTCTGGTCGGGGGCGGGGACCGCACCCTGACCACCGCCGACCTCACCGCGATGGCCACCACCGCCGTCGCGGGCCTGAAGAGCGCGGGCCTGACCTCGGTGAAGGTGGCGGTCGACGACAGTCTCTTCCCCGAGCCCACGCTCGCCACCGGCTGGAACTCCGGCTACTACCCCGACTCCATCGCTCCGGTACGGGCGTTGGTGGTCGACGGCCGCCATGTCACCGACACCTCGCTGGACGCGGGCCAGATCTTCGCCAAACTGGTCGCCAAACAGGGTGTCACCGTCACCGGGACCGTCTCCCACGCCACCGCCGCCACCTCGGCCGTCCCCGTGGCGCAGCACCAGTCGGCCGCGCTGTCGGCCGTCGTCGAGCACATGCTCAAGGTGAGCGACAACGACATCGCCGAGACCCTGCTCCGCATGACCGCGCTGGCCGCCGGCCGCCCGGCCACCTTCGAGGACGGCACGGCGGTCGTACGCCAGGTACTCACCCGGTACGGCGTCTCGCTGGCCAACTTCGAGGTCTACGACGGCAGCGGGCTCTCCCGCTCCAACCGCATCCCGGCCCAGACCATCGCCGACATCCTGCACCTCGCCGACGACCCGGCCAACGCCCCGACCCTGAAGTACATCGTGGACGGGCTGCCGGTCTCGGGTGAGGCGGGTTCGACGCTGGGACCCGAGTGGGGGCGCTTCGACACCGCGGACTCGAAGTGCGCCGTCGGGAAGGTCAGCGCCAAGACGGGCACGCTGACCGGCGCGATCGCGCTGAGCGGTCTGACCGTGGCCGCGGACGGGCGCTGGAAGATCTTCTCGTTCATCGAGAACAACTCGACGGCCGCCCCGGACGCCACCAAGGACGCCCTGGACGGCCTCGCCGCCACGGTCAACGGCTGCTGGGCATAAGCACCGTCAACGGCTGCTGTGCACAAGAGGGTTGTGACACCGCGGCGCGTCAGAGCGCCGCGGTCGTCCCCTCGCCGGCGCCGCTGCCCGCGAGCCACTGGTCCCAGCCGAGGTTGAAGTCGGCGTAGCCGTTGTCGGCCGGGGCCTTGCCGCGGGGCGAGCCGGTGATGGTGATGGGGTCGCCCTGCTTGACCTGGCCGTAGAACCACTTGGCGTCCGACAGGGACAGGTGGACACAGCCGTGCGAACCGCGGGCGCTGCCGCTGCCCGGGTTCGGGTCACCGGTCGAGTAGTGCACGTAGGTGCCCGACTGGGTGAGGTGGATGTCCCAGGGCAGGGTCAGGTCGTAGAAGTTGGCGCTGCCCTTGTCGCAACTGATGCCGACGCTGCAGGAGGTCATGTGGACCTTCTCCTGCTTGTCGATGACGGCCATCGTGCCGTCCCACGTCGGGTACTCGGCGCTGCCCGCGTTGATCGACAGGGTGCGCACCGCCGCGCCGTTCTTGGTCACCTTCATGGTGTGGTTGGTGACCGAGACATCCGCGCGGACGTCGTCGCCGATCTTGAAGGTGTGCGTGTAACTGTGCACGCCGTACCGCCCGTTGCCGTTGCTGACGCCGTTCATGTCGGCGTCGATCTTCACGGTCGTACCGGAGGGCCAGTACGTCTTGGGGCGCCAGTCGACGCGCCGGTCGCCCATCCAGTGCCAGGCACCGACGACCGACTGCGAGGCGCTGACCTTCATGTGCTTCTCGACCGTGGCCCGGGCCTTGGACGCCACCGGGTTGGTGAAGATCACCGAGATCGGCATGGCCACGCCGACCGTGGTTCCGGTCTGCGGGGTGATCGTGTCCAGCAGCATCGGTGGGCCCGCGGGCTTGGTCGGCGACGGAGAGGCACTCGCGCTCGCCTTGGCCGATGCCTTCGCGTCGTCCGCGTTCGCCTTGTCGCTGCCACCCCCGCCGCAGGCACTAGCGCCCACCAGCACCGCACCCGTCACGAGCGCGATCCCTATGCTGCCCTTGCGCCGTCCCACGACTTGCCCCACTCTCTAGCTCCTCGACCCTGACGGGCCCGACTCACTGTCAGACAGCGACAGAGGGGGCCTCAGTTGCACGCGGCACGTAAAACGTCTCTCAAGACTCGGTACGCGGCGAGTGATCGACGCTGTTCTGCCGCCTACCACGAAACGGCCCAGGTATGCCGGGATCCCGAAACCCGCCTTGGGCCTCGCTGTCAGCGGGAGAACCGCTCCGGCCGGAAGTCCGCGAGCAGCCCGTCCCTCGTCCCGTCGAGGATCTCGGCGGCGAGCAGCCGACCGAGCACCGGCCCGAGGGTGATACCGCTGTGGGAGACGGCCTCGTAGTAGCCCGGTACGGACGGCACCGCTCCCACCGAGGGGAAACCGTCGGCCGGGATGGGCCGGAACGCCACCCGGGTCCGTGCGATGCGGGAGTCGGCGAGCGCGGGGACGACCTGTCGTACCGATGCGTGCAGCAGCCGGGCGAGTTCCGCGGGATCCTCCTCGCCGGTGTCGATGAGTGCGTCCACCTCGCGGCTGTGGAGGACCATCGATCCGTCTCCGTCGGGGCGGATCTCGATGTGGGGCGCGTGCATGGCCCGGTGGACGGGGACCGGGGCGCAGTCGATCCGGGTGACGACTCCGGGTTCCCGGCGCATCGGCAGGTGGCGCCCGACTAGCTCGGCGATCCGGGAGGCGCTCGGGCCCGCCGCGTTCACGACGGCATCGACGTCGAGGCCGCTCCCGTCGGACAGGGAGAGGGTCCGCACGCTCCCGCCGGCCTCGGTGCCGATGTCACGGACCTCGGTGCCGGACCTCAACTCGGCGCCTGCGGCGACGGCTTGGCCGACCAGACGGCCGACGAGGTGGCGGCCGTGCACCCAGGCCTCGTCGGGGTAGAGCACGACGGGTACCTCGTCGGGCAGCGCGAGGGCGGGTTCGAGGCGGCGGCGCACCTCGGCTCCCGTGGACATCTCGACCCGGTAGCCCCAAGCGGCCAGCAGTTCGGCCGTTTCCAGGAACTTCGCCTCCGCCGCGGGGTCGTCCGCCCAGCGCAGATGGCCGCCGGGATACCACCACGAGTCCGGCCCGATGGCCGTGGCGAGTTCGCGGTGCGCCGCCATGCCCGCGACGTTCAGGTCGAAGTAGGACCTGCGCACGGTCTTGTTGCTCGCGTTGACCCACGAGAAGGACCAGTCGGTGACGCCTTCGCCCGGCCGGCCCGCGTCGATGAGGACCACCTCGGCACCGCGCCGCGACAGGTTCCAGCCCACGCAGGCTCCGAGGATGCCCACTCCGATGACGGCGACACGACCGGGCGGCTGCACGGAACCCATTCTCACGAACACCTCTCCCGGATCGCGGGCGAAGAACTCGACTCCCGTCCCAGCATGCAAGAGCGGTGCCGCGCACGTGCCGGTATCGAGACTTTCCGCACCTACCCGCGTTCACCCGCGCCCTGCACAATCGCGGGCGTGACGATCACCGAGCACGTGCCGCCGCCCACGCGCAACACTCCCCTCGCGCTCGCCCGGGGGTTTCTCACGGGTGGTGTGACCGGGGCGTCGTTGGCCGCGTTCGTCGTCGGCTGTGTCATCGAGAGCGTTCCGCTGTGTGTCCTGGGTGTGGGCGTGCCCGTGGTCTACGGTCTGCTGTTCTTCCTCGCCGGGATGCCGAGGCGGCTCCGGGAGGCGGCGGTCCCACCTCGCACGGCTCTCGCGCGGATCGAGACGGTGGAGGCCGTCGGGGGTGAGGCGACGAGCGACGTGGCGGTGCGGTTCGACGTCACGGTCGCGCCGGACGACGTGCCGGCGTACCGCGTCGTGTTCACGCAGAACATCAACCTCGTCGACCTGTCCGACTACCGGCCGGGCTCGGTCGTGGTGGTCCAGTACCCGCCGGACCGGCTGTGGCGGGTACGGATCGTGAAGCGGCCGGCGCTGGAGTGGGCGGAGCGGGTGGCCGGGGCCGGTCTCGACTCGGCGCCCGGACCGGCCGTGGTGCGCGACCCCGCCGAGGGCTGTGGTCCCGTCGGCTTCGTCTCGCTGTTCGCGCTGCTGCTCGCCGCGGCCGCCGTGGTCCTGCTGTTCCGTGCCGACCTGTTCGACGAGGACACCGCCGCGCAACCGTCCCCCTCCGGCCGGCCGGCCGTCTCCTCCACGTCGTCGACCACGGTCGTGACCTCGGCGTCCGGCACGGTCGCCCTCGGCGCCGGCCAGTCGTTTCTCGACCAGGGCGAACTGCGCCGGGCCGTCGGCTCGTTGACCAAGGGCAAGGACTCCGACCGGGCACTCACCGTCGTCGTACAGGACCGCCTGCTGTCGGTCGTGTTCGCCCCCACCGGCTCGCAGGCCCCGGGGTTCGACCCCGACTCCGTGCCGTACGAACGTTTCCCCGCGCTGGTCGAGGAGGCCAGGTCCACGCTCGGTGTCCCTTCTCCGCAGACCTGGCAGATCACCGTCGACCGCCTCACCGGCTCCCTCACCGTCCGCGTCGGCGTGACCGGCCGCGACGGTGCGGCCTCGCTGGAGGCGGACGACCAGGGCAAGGTGGTACGGCGCACCCCGGCCGACTGACGAGCGGACGACCGACCGCCGTCTCATCCCCGGCCCCTGCCGAACCGCAGCAGTGAGCGCCGCAGTTCCTGCTTGCGTCGGGTGACCGCCGCCGATCGCAGACCGTCGCCGTCCTCCCTCAACTCCCGTTCCAGAGCGCGCGTTTCGTCGACGCGTCCGAGCGGCAGGAGTACGTCCGCCAGGCGCAGCCGGGTCAGGGCCGTGCCCCGGCGATCGTCCGAGGCGCGGGCCGCCAGCGCGTACTCGAAAGCGGGTACCGCCTCCCCGGCCTCGCGGAGCGCCAGCAGCGCCTCGCCCCGCTGGAACTCGAAGTCGGCGCGTGCGTAGGACTCGAAGGGGTGCCGGCCCGCCCCCTCGGGGACCACGCCGCCCTCAGCCTCGGTGAGTGCCCGCAACGCGTCCTCGCGCTCGCCGCGGCTCGCGGCCGTCACCGCCAACTGGGCCTGGGCGAAGGCCCGTACGGCGCGAGGAGTGCCGTGCGCGGTTCTGACGGCGGCGCGGGCGGTCTCGTCGGCGATCCGCAGATGTCCCAAGCCGTAGGCCTGCGCGCTCAGGGTCCGCAGGGCGATGACGGTCAACTCGCGGTTCTCCGCGGTCACCGCGAGTTCCCGTGCCGCCAGGTAGCAGTGCTGGGCCTCGCCGTTGCGCAGGTCGTCCGCGTACATACGGCCCAGGACGAGGGCGAGTTGTGATGCCTCGGCGTACCGCTCGCGCCGTAACTCGCCGCGTGTTCCGCGCAGTTGGCCGGCCACCGCCTCGGCCAGGTAGGTGCGCAGGGTACCGCGGGCGAATCCGCCGCCCTGCGCCTGGAGGGTCCGGGTGAAGAACAGCGCCGCGGAGTTCCTTGCGCCCGGTGCCCGCGCGGACCCGACCGCCCTTCCCGTGCCCGGGGCCCGGTTCGCGGGCCGGGTCCGCGCGGGCCGGTAGGGAACCGGGCCGGAGAGTCTGTGGAGCAGTCCGACGAGGCCACCGGTGTCCGGGGGTGTCAACTGCGCAGGGACAACGGGGGTTTGGCCCGCCAGGCCCGCCTCGTCCGCGGTGACGACCCGGCCGCAGCGTCGGCCGAGTGCCTCGCAGACCAGCGGCCGGACTCGCGGCACGGGGTGACTGCCCGTCAGCCAGTGGGCCACCGTGGTCCGGTCGTACCGCAGGACCATCCCCGCCTCGGCCGCCACCGCGTTCACGGCCCGCGCGAGGCCGCCCTGGGTCCAGTCCGTCTCCTCGATCAGCGCGCGCAGCCGGGTATTGGGAATGCGCGTCCGCGCCATCCAGGTCTCCTGTCATCGGTGGTTTCCCACCGCGCCTCGACGGTCCAAAAGATATTGATCGTTATCCTTTTCCCATTTCCCCCGCCGTCGACCGTGGAAAGGCGTGATCACGGTGATTGATCCGTTCGACTCAGGCTGGCCGGAAGGCCAGCACGGCGTTGTGACCGCCGAAGCCGAGCGAGTTGCTGAGGGCCAGGGACACCTTGCCGGTTCTGGGAACTCCGCTCACCAGGTCCAACTCGGCTTCCTTGAGCGGGTGTCGGAGGTTGGCCGTGGGCGGGGCGGTCCCGTGGAAGACGGTCAGCGCGGTGAGCGCGGCTTCGATCGCGCCGGCCGCGCCCATGGTGTGACCGGTGACGCCCTTCGCCCCGGTGACGGAGGGGCGACCGCTCAGCAGCCGTTCGATGACCGTCGCTTCGATGCGGTCGTTCATCGGGGTGCTGGTGCCATGGGCGTTGACATGGTCGACGTCGGCGGGTGAGGCGTCGGCGTCGGTCAGGGCCCGGCGCATCGCGAGTTCGGCGCCCACTCCCCGCGGATGGGGCGCCGTCTGATGGTGGGCGTCCGCGGACGCGCCATGGCCGGCGAGTGCGGCATAGCGCCGGACGCGGCGGGCGACGGCATCGGGAGCGCGTTCCAGGACGAGGACGCCCGCCCCCTCGGCCAGGACGAATCCGTCCCGGTCCGCGTCGAAGGGACGGGACGCTCCGGCCGGGTCCTCGACGCGCCGGGACAGGGCTCCCGTGCGGAACAGGGCGGCCGAGCAGAGCCGGGTCACCATGGCGTCCGCGCCGCCGGCCAGCGCGAGGTCGCAGGCGCCCGAGCGGAGCAGATCGACGGCGACGCCGATCGCGGTGGCACCCGAGGCGCAGGCCGTGCCGGTCTGCAGGACCGGCCCGCGCGCGGCGAGTTCGATGGCGATCTGGCCGGCCGCCATGTTCGGCAGGAACATCGGCAGCGTGAACGGTGAGACCAGCGCCGGTCCCCGCTCGCGCAGCCGGTCCTGCTGCTGTTCGAGCGTGGCGATCCCGCCGGAGCACGATCCGATGACCACGGCGACACGGTCCCCGTCCCAGGTTCCCGGCGCCAACTCGGCGTCGGCGACCGCCTCTTGGGCCGCGGCGAGGGCGAGGAGCGCATACCGGTCGACGCGCCACGGCTGCGTCCCCGGCGCATGGACACCCGGATCGAAGTCGGGAATCCGGCAGGAGAAGCCGACCGGCATTCCCTCCAGCTCCGGGTCGTCCAGGGCCGTCGGGCGGCCCGAGCACACCCGCTCCCAGGTCTGTTCCCGGCCGATTCCCGCCGGGGTGACGAGACCGATCCCCGTCACCACCACCTCCGGCCTGCCGCCCCCGGCGGTCACGACCTCGCCTTCAGCGTCTCGACGAGGTCGACGGTCTCCCGCACGGTGAGGGTGCCCGCCGCGTCGGAGTCGTCGAGGGGGACGTCCCACTCCTCCTGGAGGGTCATGAAGAGTTCCACCACGGCGAGCGAGTCGAGGCCGAGGTCGTCGTAGGAGGCCTCGGGCCGGACGGTCCCGGCCGGTACCCCGAACTTGCCGGTCAGTGTGGTCACGAGGTGGTCGTGGACGGCGGACATGATGCGGTCTCCTTGTGCGTGGGGCGGGATTCGGGTGCGTGTCGGACGGGTTTCGCCTCGGGCCATGTCATGGCGATCGAGCCCCAGGTCAGACCGCCTCCGAAGGCGGTGAGCAGGGCGCGGGCGCCCGGCGCTACGGCACCTCGGGCGGCGGTGTCGGCGAGGGCGAGGGGAAGGGAGGCCGCCGCGGTGTTGCCGACCTCGCGCAGGTTCCCGTGACAGCGCTCCGGCGGGATGCCCAGCTTGTCGGCGACGGAGTCGAGGATGCGCTGGTTGGCCTGGTGCGCGACGAAGGCTTCGACGGAGTCGACGCTCCAGCCGGCCCGGCTGAGGACCGTCCGCGAGGAGTCGGCCATCTGCCGTACGGCCCGGGCGTACACCTCCCGGCCGCGCATACGGAAGTAGCGGTCCCGTCTCGGTGGGAGTTCGTCGGTGTACGGCGAACCGGAGCCGCCCGCGGGGATCATGATGAGGTCGCTGCCCGTGCCGTCGCTGCCGAGGTCGAAGTGGACCAGGGCTCCGGGGTCCCGCCGCTCTCCTCGCGTGAGGTAGGCGGCGCCCGCGCCGTCGCCGAAGATGACGGCGGTCTCCCGGTCGCGCGGGTCCACGATCGTCGAGTAGGTCTCGGCGGCGACGAGCAGCACGCTGTCGTACGCGCCCGCCATGAGCATCGCCGAGGCGACCGCGGCCGCGTACACGAAGCCCGAGCAGACGGCGGCGAGGTCGAACGCCGGAGTGCCGGTCATGCCGAGGCGGGCGGCCAACTCCGGTGCGGTGGCCGGGCATCGGCGGTCGGGGGTGGTCGTCGCCAGGATCAGCAGACCGGCGTCGTGCGCGCCGGCCGACTCCAGTGCTCCGCGCGCGGCGGCCACCGCGAGATCGCCGGTCGTGGTACCGGGGCGGACGCGATGGCGGCTGTGGATTCCGGTGCGGGTACGGATCCATGCGTCGGAGGTGTCCAGGCCCTCGCGCACGAGTTGGTCGTTGCCGATCCGGTCGGGTGGCAGGGACGCCCCCAGTCCGGTGATGACCGCGACGGCGTTCACGGTGTCGGCCCGCCGCTCGCGAACAGGGCCGCCACGACGTCCTGTTCGGCCATCGGAGCCCTCGTCCGCGCGTCCGGTGGCGCGACCTCGTCCAGGAGGACGGCGAGACGCGGGTGTACGTCGTCCAGGGCGCGGTCGCGTTCCCGGTGCACGCGGAGGGCGTCGGAGACGGTGAGCGATCCGTTCTCCAGGTGCCAACTCAACGTCTGTTCCAGTGACTTCAGGGCGTACAAGGTGTGGAGGGCGTGCAGCCCCGCGAGGTGGGACGCCTGGTCGGTGTCGGTGGGGGCGGCGTCGGCTTCGGCGACCGCTTCCGCGAACGCCTCCAGCAGCAGGCGCTGTTGGTGTGCGTCGGCGAGGGTGACGAGGTCGGGGAGCAGGGGGTTCCAGGTCTCGAAGGCGGTCTTCTCGTCCACGGGGACGCCTTCGACCCGCCCGCGCAGTTCGGCGAGAAGGCCGCGCTCACGCAGGAGCGCCAGGGCCAACGCCCCGTCGGGGGACACCAGATCGGGCATGGCGGCCGGGGCGGGGGCGGTGTGCGTGAGGTCCTCGACGAGTTGCTTTCCCGCGTCCAGCCGGATGAGGAGGTTGTCGCCCGCCGCGGCCTGGTACACCTGCGCCAGGCCCTCGTACTCGAGGAGCCGGTTGACGGTCAACAGGCCCTGGGCGCCCGCGCGTTCGCGGCAGACCCCGGCCGCGTGCCGCAGGACGCGGGTCGCGGCCACCTTGGCCAGGGCCTGTTCGCGGCTGACCGAGGCCCAGGGTGCCCACACCGGGCGGTACGACCCGGGCAGGTCCGTGGGCGCGCTGCGCTGCCGTACGTACTGTGCCTTGACCCGGGCGACGAGGAAGCTGCACGCGTACACCTCGGCGAGGACACCGTAGAGGGCCTCTTGTTGGGTGCGGTAGTGCAGGACGGGGAGGTCGGGGCGCAACCGTCCCATGGTCAGGCGCTGTTGGCTGTGGCGGATGCCGATGGTGACGGCGGCGCGTGCCGCCGCGGTGAGGCCGACGGCGGCACCGGTGGAGGCGTTGGAGGAGACCGAGAGGGAGCGCACCAGGCGTCGGTCCGGGTCGCCGAGGGGGTCGGAGAACTCGCCGTCGGGCGCGACGGAGGCGTCGTCGCACAGCCAACCGTCGTAGGGGACACGGGTGTTGTCGAAGGTGACGAGGGCGTAGTTCAGCGGGACCGAGGTGGTCTCGGGGAGCTCGGTGACGTGGACGCCGGCGGTGATCCGGTCGGCGTCGCGGATGCGGACCGCGAAGGGGAACACCCCGCGTTCCTGGCCCGCGAGGAGGAGGCGGGCGTAGACGATGGCCATGTGGGCGCGGCCCGTGCCGGCGACGTGGGACATGAACTTGGCCGCGGCGGGGTCGGGGCTCCGTAGGGTGAACTCCCTTGTGGCGGGGTCGAATCGGGCCTCGGTGCGGGTGGCGAGGTGGCTGTTTCCGCGGCCGATCTCGGTGATCATGATGGAGCCGAAGGTCTCGTGCCGGTCCACCTCGTCGATCAGCGGGCCCAAGTAGGCGCCGGGCCTGCCCAGTTCGGCCATGGCCGCCACGCACACCGCGTACTGCACGGTACCCGCGAGCAAGAGCGGCGGGTCGACGGTGGCGGACCATTCCAGTACGGCGAGCAGGCGGGCGGGGTCGCGGTGCAGGGCGTTGGCTCCGCCCACCCACTCCCCCAGCGCGCGCAGCCGGTCGTAGGTCCGCGTGTGCCGGTCGGGGCCGCAGGGTGGTGCGGACCTTTTGAACGGCGGGGTGTCGAGCAGGCCGTCCAGGGCGTCGACGTCCCGTCCGGTGTCGCCGTGGAGGAGTCGCCGGAGCAGCGCGGTCCCGGTGGCCGCGTGGTCGGCGGTCATGCGGCGGGGGCGGCGCGCAGCAGGGTGCGCCGGGCCTGGCCGTCCTCGATGGCGAAGACGAGGGCGGGACGGAAGGCGTGCAGGTCGATGCCGACCCGGCTGCAGTCCTGGCCCGCCTGGCGCACCCGGACCTCGGCGCGCAGCGGGATCTTGTCGTCCTCGGCCGGGCCGGTCCGGGTGAAGGTGCCGGTGAGGAGGGTGGGCAGGGGGAACACGAACCGGCTGAACTCGAAGGCGCTGGCGTGCATCACGGCGTAGTAGGGGGGATGCCCTGGGGGTGGGAGCCAGATCTCGGACACCGCCCAGGTCACGAGCTGGATCGACGCCTCGATGAGGAGCATGCCGGGGACGTGCTGCTGGTCGGCGGTGTGGTCCCTGAGCATCTCGGTGTCGTTGACGACGGCCAACTGCGCCTGGAACGCGTCGCCTTCGACGTGTGCGTCGCCGATGAGAACGTTGTCGCGGCTGTGCTTGAGGACGCTGTGCCGGGGCACGGCGGTCGGTGGCCGGCCCGCGGGCAGGACGGCCGCGCCGTACGCCTTGAGCAGTTCGGAGGCCAGGTCGCTCCACTCGGTGTCGTCGACGCCGAGTCCGGGTCGGATGCGCAGTGGGTTGTCCTGGTCGGGGGGCCGGTGGCGGAGCCGGTCGCGAAGCTGGGCCGCCGTGGTGAAGTCCGGCTGGACACTGGCGTGTTGGAAGGACTCCCCCACCACCCACTGGTGGAGGGAGTCGCCGTGGTGGAGGGGTTCGTCGTCGTTCGTCTCCGGGGCGTGCTGCTGATCCGTCGTCATGTGTCGCTCCTGGGGCGGAAGTTGACGGACGTCTAGGGGGTCAGGCGGCGAAGGGCGAGGCGGGCTTGGGGATGCCGGCGAGGCCGCCGTCCGGAACGGACAGCGCGCCGTCGCAGACCAGGGCGTGTCCGGTGACCGACGAGGCCGCGGGCGCGGCCAGGAACAGCGCGGCGGCGGCGACTTCCTCCGGCGTCAGCCACCTGCCCTGCGGGACATGGCTCATGAGCCAGTCCGACAGCGGTGCGTGCTGCTGCATGGGGCCGGTCATGTCGGTGCGCACCCAGCCGGGGCACAGGGCGTTGACCCGGATGCCCTGCCGGGCCCAGCCGACGGACAGCGAGCGCATCAGGGAGAGTTGGGCGGCCTTGGTGACGGCGTAGGCCTCCATCGCCGGCGTGGCGATGAGCCCGGCCACGGACGACACGAGGACGACGGCCGCCGTCGGCGAGGCGGTCAGGTGGCGGTGGGCCGCGCGGCACAGGTCGACGGTGGCTCCGATGTTGACGGCGAGCAGCGGGTCCCACTCGGCGGAGCCGCTCTCCGCGAAGGGGACCAGGTGCGAGGTGCCGGTGTCGTCGGCCGGGAAGACGCTCGCGTTGTGCACGAGGACGTCGAGACCGCCCAGCCCGGCGGCGGCCTCGTCGACGAGGCGTGCGGCCGTCCCGGAGTCGGCGAGGTCACCACACGTGATCACGGCCTGCCGTCCGAGCTTGCGTACCTCCTGCTCGGCGTCGAGCAGCGCGTCGGCGCTGCGGGCCGCCAGGGCGACATCCGCCCCGGCCTCCGCGCAGGCGACCGCGATGGCGCGGCCGATCCCGCGGGAGGCGCCGGTCACCAGGACGCGGGCGCCGTCGAGGCGGAAGAGGGAGGCGAGGGTGCCGGGGGCGGTGGAGTCGGCGACGGTGGACGGAAGGGACGCGGTCACAACGGGGCTCCTTCGGTGCGGGGGACTTCGGTACGGGGTGCGGCGAGGGCGCCTTGGGGCCTCGCCCTGGTCCAGGTGAGGACCGTGCTCCCCCAGGTCAGACCGGCGCCGAACGCGGTGACGAGCACGCGGCTGCCGGTACGCAGGCGTCCGTCGCGGTCCGCGGTGGCCAGGGCGTACGGGATGGAGGCCGCGCCGATGTTGCCGACCTCGTGCCCGACGATGACCACCCGGTCCTCGGGCACTCCGGCGTCGACCGCGGCGCGGCGCAGCAGCAGGGGGTTGGGCTGGTGGGAGACCAGCAGGTCGACGTCCGTCAGACGCAGACCTGAGCGGTCCAGGGCATCGCCGAGGACCTCCGGGAAGATGCGCAGAATGAAGTCCCGTACGGCTTTCCCGTCCATGTAGACCTTGTGGCGCCCGGCGGCGAGGGTCTGCGGGGAGGCGGGCAGTCGGCTGCCGCCGGCCGGGATGAGGACGTCGCCCGCTCCGGTCCCGTCCGAGCCCAGCCTGATCGGGGCGAACCCCGTCCCGCCCGGAACGGGCCCGAGGATCGTCGCCGCCGCTCCGTCGGCGAACAGCACGGCCGTGGCCCGGTCGGCCGGGTCGACGAAACGGGAGTAGACCTCGACGCCGACCACGGCGGCATACCGTTCGCCGCTGCCGGAACGGAGCCAGTCATGGGCGACGCGGGCGGCGAACAGCCAGCCGGAGCAGGCGGCGGCCACGTCGAAGGCGACCGCCCGGTCCGCGCCCACCAGGGCCTGGACCCGGCACGCGGTCGACGGTCCCAGTTCGTCGGGGGTGGACGTGGCGAGGACGAGCAGACCGAGCGCGGAGGCCGGGAGACCGGCCGCGGTGAGCGCCTTGCGCACGGCTTCGGCGGCGAGATCGGAGGCGGCCTGACCGGGCTCCGCCACATGCCGGCGCAGCACGCCGGTGCGCCGGACGATCCAGCCGGGGTCAACGCCGGCCGCTTCGGCGACCTCGTCGTTGGTCAGGATGCGCTCGGGTAAGCACGTGCCGGTGGCGAGGACGCCGATGCTCGGCGCTGGGGACACCGTGTACCTCCAAATGGCGGGCGGGGTTTGCGAGTTCGCCGTTTCCCGCATTCACGGTCGGCTTTTTCCAGATTGCCCGCCGGGCCCGGCGTCCATCAGGGCGTGAAGGACAGGGGTCGAAGCACTCGCCGAATTCGCTTTACACCCCCCGCGATTCCGAACACCCCAATGCACGCTGATCCACGCCGATTCACCACGGGATGCCGTTCAACTCACCGAAATGTTGAGCGTGTTGAATCCGGCTTGCGTGAACTCCCTGACCCTCTACTGTCTTTGGCGGTACCGAATTCACCGCAGGGGTGAATTGCCGTCCCTTTGCGGATGGTTGGGGCGGGCGGCGGGTCCGTCACCGGACCGGATCACCGCCCGTCGCGCTGTACGGCAGGATCGTCACCACCACGGAAGGCAGGTCCTCCAGCGCGCGGGCGATCCGCTCGGCGGTGCCGCCGTGCAGCAGCCGGCCGAGCACGGTGGTGTAGGTGCGGCGCGCGATGAGCAGGGTCAGCGCGGTGCGGGCGTCGGCGGTCTCGCGGACGGCGAGTTCGGCCAGGGCCCGCTCCAGTCGCCGGTCCGGGCAGTCGACGACCTCCAGCGGAACGTCGGTGGCCCCTGCCGCCTGCCACCGCGCCACCAGCCGCCGGGCGCGCACTCCGTCGACCGCGATGTGCACGGCCCGCACCTCGTCGGGCCGCAACTCGTGCGCGTAGCGCAGGGCGTGGAAGGCGGCCGGGTCGACGGCGTCGACGAGGACGCACACGACATGCCGGCGGCGGCGCGGCCGGTCGCTCTGCCCGGCGGGCGGCAGTGCCTCCAACTCGGCGGCCTCCGCGCGGTATTCACGGTTGATGCGGATCAGTGCCCACACCCCGAGCGGGAAGACCACCACGACCAGCCAGGCGCCCTCGGTGAACTTGGTGACCGCGAAGATGAGCACGACGGCCGCCGAGACGAGCGCCGCCGTGGCGTTCACCGCGATCTTCCACCGCCGGCCGGGTTCACGTCGGCGTGCGTGGTGGACGGTCAGCCCGGCGCCCGCCATGGTGAACGCGGTGAACACCCCGATCGCGTACAGCGCGACGAGCCGGTCCACGGTGGCGTCGGTGACCAGCAGCAGGGCGAGCGCGACCACGGCGAGCGTGATGATGCCGGTGGAGAAGGCCAGTCGGTGTCCGCGTCGGGTCAACCGCCGTGGCAGGAAACGGTCTTCGGCGACGAAGCTGGCCAGGTAGGGAAAGCCAGTGAAGGGCGTGTTCGCACCGGTGTAGAGGATCAGCGCGGTGGCGAGCTGCACGAACACCAGCCCGGCCGTGCCGAACGGACCGCCGCCGAAGACCAGTCGGGCCTCCTGCGCGATCACGGTCGGCGTGCCGTCGGTGTACGGAACGGCGTGCGTGAGGTGGGCGAGACCGGACACACCGAGGACGAGCACGCCCAGGACGCAGCTCATGGTGACGAGCGTGCGGCGGGCGTTGCGGCCCTGTGGCTCGCGGAAGACGGAGATGCCGTTGGAGATCGCCTCCAGGCCGGTGAGCGAGGAGCCGCCGTTCGCGAACGCGCGCAGCACGATGAACAGCGACGCCCCGTACAGCCACCCGTCCCCCGCCGTGCCGAGCGGTACGACACCGTGCGCGTGGACGTCGGCGTGCGGCAGATCCCCGAACGCCCACCGGGCCAGGCCCACGGCGAGCATCAGTCCGACCGCGGCCATGAAGAGGTACGCGGGCACCGCGAACACCCGTCCCGCCTCCCGCAGGCCGCGCAGGTTCCCGTACACCAGGATCAGCACCACCCCTGCGCTGACGGGGAGTTGGAGGTGATCGAGGCCTGTCCAGCCGTCGCCGACGAGATGGGCGAGCGAGATGAGCGCGTTCGTGCCCGCCGAGACCTGCACGGCGACCGTCACGACGTAGTCGACGAGCAGCGCGACGGCGGCGATCTGCGCGATGTCGGGGCCGAAGTTCTCGCGGGCGACGACGTAGGAGCCGCCGGCCCGCGTGTAGATCGTGACGACATCGCTGTAACAGAGCGTCAGCAGCACGAGGATCAGCAGGATCGCGCCCGTCACCGGCATGAGCAGGGTGAAGGCGGCGACCCCGACCACGGGCACCAGGACCCGCAGCATCTCCTCGCTGCCGTACGCCGACGAACTGACGCAGTCCGAGGCGAGCACCCCGAGCGCCGTCCGGTTGTCCAGTTTCTCCCGCCGGATGCGCCCGGTGACCAGCGGCGGGCCGAGCAGTCGGCGCTTGAGCCGGTAGGAGAGCGGCTCGGGAAGGAACTCGGGTGGCGGTTGCGGCGCCGGGGAGGAGTCGGTCATGGAGCCATCTCACCCGGACCGGCGACGGCACCCGTCGAGGATCACCCGCCGGGCCCCGAACTGCACCCGGCCGGGCGGACGGTGGCCCCGCGGATGCCGCCGGAGCCTCCGGTCGGAAACCGGCCGCGCGGGCGGTCGCGTTCACCTCGGCGGCCACGTCCTTCAGCTCCTCCGCGTCCCGCGCCACCCACGAGACGTCGACCAGGAACTCGTCGAGGCCGATCTCGGCGTACGCCATCAGATCGGTGACGATCTGTTCGACGTCGCCCTGGAAGGGCCGGCGGTCCGGTCCCTCGTACCGCTTGGCGGTGTAGTCCGGATTCACGCGTACGACCGTCCGCAGCGGCCGGGTGCGCCCCCGCTCGGCGGCGAGGTCATGCAACTGGCGTCGGCTCTGTGCGACTTGCTCGGGTCCGTCGGCGTACGGCAGCCAGCCGTCGGCGTGGTCGACGAGCCGGCGCATGGCCCGTGGGGAGTTGGCCGGCACCAGGATCGGGATCGGCCGGGCCGGCTTGGGCCCGACGACGGCCGAGGCGATGCTCGTGATCCGGCCGTCCTCGTAGACGACCGGGTCCGGTCCCCACACCGCCCGGCACACCTCGAACACCTCGTCCATGACCTTGCCGCGCTCCGCGAACGGGCGTACCCCGGCGGCCGCGTACTCGTCGAGGGACCAGCCGCTGCCGAGGCCCGCGATCACCCGGCCGCCGCTCGCCGCGTCCAACGTGGCCAGGGACTTGGCCAGTTGGAAGGGGATGTGCAGCGGGGCGACCAGCACGGCGGTGCCCAGTTCGGCCCGCTCGGTGGCCGCCGCCGCGAGGGTCAGCGTGACCAGGGGCTCGGCCACGCCCCGGTAGGCGTCGGGCCAGGGCAGGCCGGGACGCCGTAGAGCGGCTGGGTCGGGGGTTCCGGGAACAGGGCGCGTTCGTACACCCAGAGGCTGTCGTATCCGATGTCCTCGGCGGCGCGTGCCACGTCGGGCACGTCCTTGCCGAGGTCGTACTGCCGATTCTGCGGGAGACCGATTCCGAGCCGGGTCGTCATGCCGATGCGTTCCTCTGTGGTTGGTTGCGCAATCGAGTCAACGGTGACGTGTCGCACGGCCGCGGCGGGTGATGCGTGGCCTGTGGGGCCGGGCATCACACGCCGGGGAGAGCGACTCAGTGACTGTTGACGGCGGAGGCCCAGTCGAAGTTCACGCCCATGTCGGAGTACATCTTCGAGTAGCCGACGAAGCAGTTGAACGTGGTGACCTTGCCGTTCTTCAGGTACCAGAAGTCGGCGGTCGGCGCGTCGACCTTCTGGCCCTTCCCCTTGACGACGCCGCCGGTCGGCGTCTGGAGCTGGCCGTCGAACGTGCCCTGGATCGACAGCTCGATGCTGACGGTGTCGCCGTTCACGGTGATGCGCTTGAGGTCACGGTGAACATTGGAGAAGAGGCTCTTCATGTAGGGCAGGACGCTGCCGAGCGCCTCCCCCTGGTAAGCCACGCCGGGGACCATGTCGTTGAAGACGCCGTCCTTGGTGAAGCTGTCGACGAAGGTCGGGACGTCGATGTGGCTGCCCTCCGCCACGTAGTAGTCGCGCAGGACGATCGCGAGGTTGGCCTTCTCGTGCTTGGTCAGGTGGCGGTCGGTGAGCGGCAGCTTCGCCAACTGGCGGGCGGTCAGGGTGGGAGCGGCCGTATCGCTGTGGCCCGCCGCGCTGTCGTGCGCGGGGCTCGCGGCCTGTGAGGGCACGGCGGCGATGGAAAGACCGCCCAGGACGGCTACCGCGGTCGCGGCGGTGATCGACTTACGACTGATGAGCTTCATGTCGCATTTCTCCATGTCTGGCCTCAAGTTCCGGATCCACGGCAGCGGTCCGGACTCCGTCGCGCTCTTAGTAAATCAAACGCTCGCTTGACTTTATGAACGGCAGTGCAAGCTGTCAAGCCACTGTTTGAATTGTCTGTCGACGCCCTCGTACGGGGTCGACTCCGCCGAACGACCGATTGACAAAGTACTCAAGCAAATGCTTGAGTACATGCCGTGACCAGGGTAGAAAAGACAGACCTACGCCGAGAGGCCGGTCAGCGCACGCGGGACGGCCTCCAGGCGGCCGCCCTGGACCTGCTCGCGCAACGCGGGCAGGAGGGCTTGACGCTCCGCGAGATCACGGACCGCGCCGGAGCCAACGTCGCCGCGGTGAGCTACCACTTCGGGTCGCTCAAAGCGTTGTGCGAGTCGGCGATCGAGCACGCGTTGGAGCGGTATCTGGACGCCCAGATAGAGGCACTCGACTCCCTCGGCTCCGCCCCGACGCTGCACGAAGTGGCGCAAGCGTTCGCCGGGCCGATGGTGCGCGCGTTCGCGGCCGGTGGACAGGACCTGGCCGTGATGCGGACCGTGGCGCGCGTCGGCATCGATCCGCCGGGGGGCTGGGACCGGCTGACCGCCAAGTTCGAAAAGAGCCGCCAGGATGCCATCCGGGTGCTGGCGCCGAACGTCCCCGGAGTCGACGAGGAAGAACTGATCTTCCGTACGCGCTGCGCGGCGGGCATGTTGAACTGGCTCGCCCTGGCTCCCATCGGCGCCGAACTGGCAGCCCTGCCCGTCGAGCAGTTGGAGCGGCAGTTGGTCCCCGTGGTGGCCGGGGCGTTCCGCGGGGACACGACCGGTCGCTGACCGCCGGCCGCGCGGCCGGGGCGTCTCAGGGCTCCGGCCGGAAGGGGCACGCGCCGGCATCGGTCGTGGGGTCGAGGGCGTTCGGGGAACCGTCGGCCGACAGGGCGCGCGTGCCGGTGTCGGCGTCCGACGGCGGGGTGAAGGCGACGTCGAGGCGGGTGAGGCCGCGGAAGTTGAGGCTGCGCTGCCACTGCGGGGGCTCGGTGCCGTCCGTACGCAGGTCGGGGAGGCGGGTGAGGAGCGCTTCCAGGACGATCGCGCCTTCCAGCCTGGCCAGCGCCGCGCCGAGGCAGAAGTGCGGACCGTGCCCGAACGACATGTGCCGTCCGCCGGGCCGCTCGAAGTCCAGCACGTGGGGATCGGGGAACACGGCCGGATCCCGGTTGGCGGCGCCGCACACCAGGAGCACCGTCTGGCCTTCGGCGACGGTGCGTCCCGCCAGGTCCAGGTCGTGCCGTGCCCGGCGCAGCATGAGCTGGACCGGGGCGTCGTAGCGCAGGAGTTCCTCGACCGCGGCGGGGATCAGGTCGGGTCGTTCGCGCAGTCGCTTCGCCGCGTCCGGGTGGTGGAGGAGGGCGAGGGTGGCGTTGCCGATGAAGTGGGTGGTGGTCTCGTGGCCGGCGATCAGGAGCAGGGCGCAGTTGGCGAGGAGTTCGTCGGGGTCCTGGTCGGTGTTCTCGGCCTGCGCGGTCACCAGGGCGCGCAGGCTGTGCGGGGCCGGCGGATTGTCCGGTCGGGTGAGGAGTTCGCGCAGGTAGGCCAGCATGTCGGCCATGCTCTGCGAGGCCTCGCGGTTGCGGTCGGCGTCCAGCCGGGAGTTGCCGATGGCCTCGGCGACCGGCTCGGACCAGGACGCGAGGGCGGGGCGGTCCTGCTCGGGTACGTCGAGGAGGTCGCAGATGATGGTCAGTGGCAGCGGGCGGGCGAGGTCCGCCACGATGTCCATCCGCCCGGTCGGCGCCGCCTCGGCGATGATCCGGTCGACGGCTTCGAGGATCCGGGCGCGGAGTGCCTCAACTGCCCGCGGGGAGAAGGCTTTGCTGATCAGGCCCCGCAGCCGGGCGTGGTCCGGGGCGTCGCTGTAGAGCATCTGCCGGCTCAACACCCGGGCCAGCGGCCGGAGTTCCTCGGACACGGCCTCCAGGTCGGGATAACGCACCGAGGACAGGCCCGGGTTGCCCGTGGCGCTGCTCACCACCGCGTGCCCGGTCGCGATCCAGGCGCTCAGGTGACGGTCCCAGAAGAGCTCGTCGGTGGTCCGCAGCTCCTCGTAGAAGTCGTAGAGGCGTTCTTGGATCCGGGGCCGGAAGGCCGGCAGCAGCGAAGGCGTGGCGGTGCGCATCGCGTCAGGCTAGATCATGTGCGGACATACGGGAGTTGACGTTCCGGGAACAGGCTGTGCCGGTTCGTGTCGGGGCTCGGTCGTTGCTCAGGTGTGTGTGCTTCGGCACCGTCATGGGCGTTTTTCGACGGCTCTCGCGCAGCGCGTCTCGACGGTCGCGGCGGTGACGGCGGCGGAGACGGCGAGGACGCCGACGACGAGCGGAAGTCGGACGGTCGTGCCGGTCAGGGAGCCCGCCAACGCCGTGCCCGCGGAACCGGACGTGATCTTCAGGGCCGCGACCCAGATGAAGACCTGGCTGCGGGCGCCGCTCGGCGCGTACTCCGTGCGGGCCGCGAGGGTGGAGGCGAAGAAGAAGCTGTTGAGGATCCCGGTGAGCGCGTAGGCCGCGGCGGTCACCGCGAAGGCGGGGCTCGCGGTGACGGTCAGGAGGCCGGCGACCACGCCCAGGGCGAGGCGGCGCATCAGCCGGTCCGGTTCGCCGGTGAGCGGGAAGACCATCACGGCCATGGACCCGGCGAGATTGCCGAGGCCGTAGGCGGCGGTCAGGACGGCCGCGGTGGCCGGCTCGGTGCCGAGGATCCTCGTCAGGTGGACCGCGGTGATCGGCAGGGCGGCGACACTCAGGGCGACGATCATCGTCAGGTAGACGGTGCGCCGGAGCGAGCCGGTGCGGGCTATCAGCGCGAGGGTCGCTCCCGGCCTGAGGACCGTTGCCCGGTCGCCGCCGTGGAACGGCGCGGCGAACGGCAGCAGCAGGACGCCGCCCGCCGCGGTGGCCGCCCCCGCCGCGAGTGCGAGCCCCGCCGCGGTGGGCGAGACCCAGCCCGACAGCGCGGCCACCAGGGACGGGCCGACAGTGCCGCCGATGCCGTAGGTGGCCACGTCCCAGCCCTGGGCCCGTCGCTGCGTGCGCAGTTCAGGTCCCACGATCGCGGGCAGCCGGCTGCTGATACCTCCGGTCAGCAGCGGCCCGCAGGTGCCGGCGGCGGCCAGCAGCAACCCGGTCACCACGGCGGGCGCGTGCCCGTACGTCAGCACTCCCCCGGTCAGCGCGGCGGCGTACAGCAGGCAGGCCGTCGCGATGACCTTGCGGCCGTCGCGGGCGAGGTCCAGGGGCCGCGCGACGAAGGGGCCGAGCAGATGCGGGGCGGTGACGCAGGCACCGAGTACTCCGGCGAGCGTCCCGGAGCCACCGGACGAGGTGACGAGCAGGACGACGGCGACCACGGCCCCGCCGTCGGCGGTGCGGGCGAGGGCCGCGGCGAGGACGTAACGCGCCAGGCCGTGGCCGACCCTCCCGAGTGAAGGCCCAACTTCCCGCGTCCCCGGCGTACTTGCTGTGTGCTGCTCGCTCATGGTGGTCGGCGCTCAGGCGGTGAGCCCGAGGGCGTCCAGCGCGGCGACGACCTCCTGGCGGGCGGTCTCGTCCAGTCCTCGCAGGGGGCGCGGCAGGTTCGGTTCTCCGGTCAGGCCGAGGTGGGAGGCGACGGCGGACATGACGCGCAGACTGCCGTGGCGGCGGAACAGGGCCCACAGCGGTTCGAGTCCTTCGGACAGATCCGCCGCCGGGCCCGCGTGGCCGGCCTGGGCGGCGCGGGTGAGGGCGAGGGCGGTCAGCGGGAAGGTGCCGCCGATGACCGAATACCAGGCGTCGCACCCGGCGTTCAGGCCGCGGGCGGCCGTCCAGTCGCCGCTCACCCCGATGGTGACCGTGTCCGGGACCAGCGCGCGCAGCGCGTCGACGCGGCGCCGGGCCTCGCGCGGGTCGTCGGGCACACCGGGGATCTTGATCGAGCCGACGTTCGGCAACTCCGCGATACGGCCGTGCAGTTCGTCGGTGAAGTGGACGTGCGTGGTGCCCGGGTTGTCGTAGACGCACAGCGGTACGGAGAGTTCGCGGGTGACGTCCTCGTACAGGCCGAACACCTCTTCCTCGGTGAGGAGTTGATACGTCATCGGGGCGAGCAGCACTCCGGAGGCGCCCGCCTTCTGGGCGTCCTCGGCCAGTTCCAGCACGTGCGAGGTGCGCAGCGCGCCGATGCCGACGATGACGGGGGTCCCGTCGGCGGCGTCCACGGCGATCCTCGCGGCGTGGGCGCGCTGCTCGCGGGTGAGGTAGGCGTAGCCGCCGGTGGAGCCGAGCGCGCCGATGGAGTCCACGCCTGCGGCGGCGAGACGGGCGACGAGTGCCGTGTACGCCGCTTCGTCGATCCCCTCCTCGTCGGTGGGGGTCAGGGGGAAGGCGCTCAGGCCGCGGAACATGGTGACTCCTCGAATGGGTGGGACATGCGTGCTGGTCAGTTGGCCGTCGAGCGCAATTCCTTGACGACCGCGGCGAGTTCGGCGGCGAAGGCCTCCGCCTGCGGCTCGGTGACAGTGGAGGTGGTGACCCTGATCGCGCCCTGGTGCGCGGCCGGATCCGGCGCGAAGAGGTGTCCGGGCCGTACCGCCCAGCCCCGCCGTGCGAGGGCCGCGACCGCTGCCCGTCCGTCGACGTCGAGTGCGACCCAGACGTTCAACCCGTCGGGCCGGTACGGGACTTCGATGCCCTGGGCGTGCAACCGCTCGACCAGCAGGCCGCTGCGCCGGGCGTAGAACTCGCGGGCCCGTTCCTGGAGTTCGTGGACGCGGGGGTTCAACAGGAGTTCACGGGCGGCGTGTTGCAGCAGCCGGCTGACCCAGGTGGTGCCGGCGCTCAGCCGGGCCTCCAGGCGCGCGGTGGTCTCGGCGTCGGCGGCCACGAGGGCGAGCCGCAGATCCGGTCCGAGGAACTTGGACACGGACCGCACCAGTGCCCAGCGGGTACTGCCCGGCGGGGTGATCCGGTGGTACGGCCGCGCGGAGACCGCCGAGAAGTGGTCGTCCTCGATCACGAGAACCTGGGGATGCTCCGCGAGGAGCGCGCGCAGGTCGGCCGCCCGCTCCTCGGTGAGACTCGCGCCGGTCGGGTTGTGGGCGCGGGGTGTGCAGACGACGGCGCGGGCACCGGCCGCCAGGGCGGACCGCAGCGCGTCGGGGCGCATGCCGGAGCCGTCGACCCCGACCGGCGCCGAGCGATAGCCGCCCAGCTTCAGGGTGCCGATGCTCGCCAGGAAGCAGGGGTCCTCGACCGCGACCAGATCCCCGCGGGTGAGGTGGGCGTTCAGCAGCCGCTCGGTGGCGTCCACCGCGCCGTGCGTCACCAGCGTGCGGAACGGCTGGTCGATGTCCTCGGCGAAGTCGGCGCGGGCCCAGGCGTCCAGACCGGGGTCGATCGCGGGCGCGCCGTACAGCGGCGGGCGGTAGTCCCCGTGCCGGGCGGCGGCCAGGAGGTCGGGCAACAGCTCCGGGTCGGGGTTGCCGCTGGCCAGGTCGACGCAGTCGCCGGCGACACCGACGCCGACGCCTTCGCGCGCGAGCTGCGGTACCGCCGCGACCACCGTGCCGCCGCGACCCCGCGTCTCGGCGACACCCGCCTCGACGAGCCGTCGGTACGCGAGGGCGACCGTGTTCCGGTTGACCCCCAGCTCGGCCGCGAGCACGCGCACCGGGGGCAGACTCGCCCGCGGCGCCAACTCGCCCGCGGCGACCTGGTCCCGCACGCTGCCAGCGATCTCGGCCGCGGTGGTGCCTCTGATGCTCACGTGACCAGCTCCGCCCGAAGAGAAGGGTCTGAAGGGAAGGATCCGAAGAGAAGGATTCGTCCTATGCCAAAGATTGTCCTATGCCAAACATACGGCATGGGTGAGCCTGCGTGTTCGTCAAGCCGGGCTGGTGGGTGCGTCAAGCCAGGCTGGCGAATGCGGGGCGGCTCGGTCAGGCGTGGGGCATCGGCGACACTGCACGATTCGCCGATCCATCTGACCCATGACGGAAGAACAGTCACCGGACACCACCTGCCATGGAGGTTTACAGCGGTTTGGTCCGGGTTCGCTGGGACGGCGACGGTCGCGGCGACACAGTGGACGGTGAAACAAGGTCACCGGACGAGGTCACACCGACCCGGCGCGTCCCGGACCCTTCGCTCTTCCTCAAGGAGTCACGGCGTCAACCGGCTGATCCGCGAGGCCCTGCACCCCTACCGCGCGGACCTGCGCATCGCCGCCAAGGTCAGCGCGCGTCGCACCCCGGACCGTGGCCGGCCCGCCGCGCTCTCCCGCCCGGAGCTGGTCCAGGCCGTCCAGGACAACCTGGAGCACCTGGGCCTGGACACACTGGACCTGGTGAGCCTGCGGATGACGGACACCCTGGAGGCGTGTGACATCGCCGAACCCCTCACCGTGCTGGCCGAGTTGCGTGAACAGGGACTCATCCGCAACCTCGGCGTCAGCAACGTCAGCGCGGAGCAGGCTGAAGCCGCCCGGCGGATCGCCCCGATCGTGGCGGTGCAGAACCACTACAACATCGCCCACCGGCGGGACGACGCCCTGGCGGACCGGTGCGCGGAGCGGGGCATCGCCTTCGTCCCCTTCTGGCCGCTGGGCGGATTCCGGCCCCTGCAGGTCCAGGCCCTGGAGCAGGCGGCCGCCCAACTCGGCGCCACCGCACGCCAGATCGCACTCGCCTGGCTGCTGCACCGCAGCCCGACCGTCCTGCTCATCCCCGGCAGCTCCACCCGCGCCCACCTCGCGGAGAACATCGCCGCCGCCGCGCTCGACCTGTCCCACGAGGCGCTGCGACTGCTGAACGCCCTTGCAGACACGGCCAGTTGACCCCAGTTCCAGCCACCACTCCCCCCTCTTCCTCCCAATCCGGGGATCCGCGGGTCAACACTGCCGTAGAAGACGTCTTGAGCAGCTTGCTGGGAGCTACTCCTGTCAGGCAATGCCCCCCTTCGAGGCGATGCCCATCCCGACCGAGCCCGGTCTCACCCTCACCGCGCTCAGCGCCGAACCGGGGACCCCGGAAATCCGGCTCCGCCCCGGCGGCAACCAACTCACCCGCCGGCGACCACTGGAGCCCGGCACATCCCACCCACCGAGGGAAACGAACCACCCCATGAGATCACCCCGTACGTCCCACCGACTGCGGCACCGCCTCCTCCGCCCGGTCCCCCTCGCGGTCGCCGCCGCACTCGTGGCCGGAACCGGCGCGCTGGTACCGATGCTGGCCAACGGCGCCGAACCGACCTGCGCGGTGGACTACGACGTCGCCGGACAGTGGACGAGCGGCTTCCAGGGAACGGTCGGCATCACCAACAAGGGGGCGGCGCGGACCAGTTGGACCCTCACCTTCGAACTCGGCGGAGGCGAGAAGATCACCCAGGGCTGGAACGGCGACTGGCAGCAGTCCGGCACGACCGTCACCGTCAAGAACACGAGCTGGAACGGCACGCTGTCCCCCGGAGGCACCGTCACCGCCGGCTTCATCGGCTCACGTTCCGGAGCGACCGCCACACCCACGTCCTTCAAGCTGAACGGCGAGGCCTGCTCCTCGGGGACGGACACCACCCCCGGCCCCGGCGAGACCGTCGCCCCCAGCTTCAGCGAGTCCAGCAGCCCGACGCCCACACCGACAGCGACGGCGACGGCGACGACCACTCCTGAGCCGACCGCCACCCCCACCCCTACGGCCGCCGCGAGCACCACATCTGCCGGTGCCGCCGAGTGGATCCCGCCGTCCGGCATCGTCAAGCAACTCGGCGACACCTGGGACCACATGGCCTCGACGTACCCGGACATCTACGGCTTCAAGAACTACGGCTACGACCAGGTCATCGCGAACAAGGGCAGCATCAACTACTGCGTCCGCTGGGACTCCGACAACGCGGTGACCGCCACACTGCGCGACCAGGTCCAGACGACCCTGCAGAAGCAGTTCGACAAGTGGATGACCGCGCTCAGCGAGAACGGCGAGGGCTACAACCAGTGGCCGTACGCCTCCGTGAAGGTCAAGGTCGTGGGCTGGGCGGTCAAGGACCGCTCCACCCTGAAGTGGGACGACGACTCCGTCGACATCTACGCCGGCAACCTCGACGAGGGCGGCGCGCCCCAATGCGCCGAGCCCTGCGGCCGGTTCTTCCACCAGGACGGCGACTACTCCCAGTGCCCCGGCAAGGAGGCCCACCACTACGACGAGTCCCTGTGGCTCACGAAGGGCATGGGCTTCGGCGGCGCCGGCGGTGACTGGGGACAGCGCCTGGACCAGGAGTACTTCACGAACGCCCTGGACGAGGAGAACCTGCACATCTACCTGCACGAAGTCGGCCACACCTTCGGCCTCGACGACTTCTACGACTGGACCCCGACGCCCGACGTCGGCGGCTTCATCATGAACGCCGGAAGCGCCACGGAGATCACCGAGTTCGACAAGTGGATGATCCGGGACTTCTGGCGCCACATCAAGAGCCGCTACGGCTACTGAGCGCTGGGCACCGAACGCTGAGCGGTGAGCAGTGGAACGCACTTCTTCGTGGCCCACCGCCCACCGCCACCGCCCACCGCCGCAGCCCGTGTTCCGGACCGCCGGGCGAGGTGCCTACCGCCTCATCGCGACGTCAGCCCGTTGATCCGCCACAGACCGTCGCCGGCCCCACCGGAGGTGTACGCGTCACCGGACGCCGCCAGGGAGAAGCTGAAGGAGTTGATCCCGAGGAGGTTGGTGACGTGGGACTGCACCCCGGTGGCGGCGTTCACCCGCTTCACCTCGCCGCCGACCAGGAAGTAGACCAGCCCGTCGCCGCCGACCGAGATCGACGTGGGTTCGTAGGTCTCACTGGCCAGCACCCGCGTCGTACCGGTGACCACGTTCGTCTGCAGAATGCGGCCTTGGCCCATGTCCGCGGTGTAGGCGAGGCCCGCCTTGTCGAACGCGAGGCCGTAGGAGAAGCCGAGCCCCGTGGCCACCACGCGCGCTGTTCCGCCGTCCGGGACGGCGACGATCTCCCCGTTGCCGTCGGTGACATAGGTGGTGGCGCCGGAACGCGCCACACCGAAGAGCGAGGGCAGACCGGCGGCCAGGGTACGGCGGCTGCCCGTGGCGAGGGAGACCTGCTGGAGCACGCCGTCGAAGTTGGTGATGTACGCGTTGCCGTCGGCGACGGCCACTCCGCGGAGGTTGCCCAGACCGGTGGTGACCGTACTGAGCGATCCGGTGGCCAGGTCGAGCTTGAGCAGATCGCCTCCCGAGTACGCCAGATACAGCGCGCCCGCGTTGTCGGGGGCGATGGCGACCGGGGAGCCGGCCGTCGGCGCGATCCACACACAGTCAACGGACGGGCACTTGACGTCCCCCGTCGCGGCAACTGCCGGAGCGGCAAGGGACATTGTCGCGCCCGACGCGAGCAACGCGCCAAGGGCGAGTGCCGCCCCCAGCGCGCGCCCACGCCTGGCGAGCGAGCGGGCGGGACGGTCGAGCGGGAGTCGTGTCGCGGTCCTAGATCTCATCATTGAGTCCATCCGTTCCTGTCCGTCGACGATCGGTGGGCCCACGGGATCACCGCGGGCACTGCACTGCACACGGACTGGGGTACGGGGAGGGTTCACCAAGTAGCTGTCTCGGCCCCGCGATGCCGATGGACTCGCTATGCCCTCTTTGCGGTAACTGTCACTGAATCCCATAAAAGATCAGTCAAGCCCAATGTGCGCCCAAACTGCGGCTGACCAGGCCGAACAGCCCTACGGCGGAAGGGTTTTGGGCCGAGTATCTCCAATGCCGGAGTCGCGTGCGGGGCCCGGAGTTCCCTGTCTTGATCAGCGTGTAGATCTTCGGCTCGCTATTGATTCGTCTGAGTCACCCAGGAGGATCCGAACGGCACGATGATCGTCTGCGGCGACGGCCGCATACCTGGAACAGCCCAGGATCAAGGTGTGGGTCAACTTCGTCAGTGAGTTCACCAAGACCGGCCTCTGGGACAACTAACGTGCAGGTCGCCCTGGCGCTCGCGGAAATTCTCTGTGCCTGGGCCGCCTTCTGGCAGGTACGAGGTCACCGGGACCCTCTGCTCATACCGCTGGTGGTCGTCGTCGCGGCAGCCGGCATCGGTCTGCCGCTTCTCCATCCCCTCGGGCACCCCACTGCCTTCTCCCTGGTACTCCAGGTGATCGCGCTGCTCGCACTCGTCCTCATCGCCGGTGTCGGCCGCAGTCGAGAATGACGCGGGACCGCTGCTCCGGCGGGAGCCGGTCCGGTGCCGGGTGCCTGACCGCGGCTCGTCGGTCAGGCACCCGGGGTGTCCGAACGGACGATCACTTCTTGACGACGGACTCCACCCAACTGATGAAGTTCGTCGTCGCGTCCCCGGTGCGCTCGGCCATGGTGTGCGCCATGGCCCACACCGTGGCGAAGTCGACATCGCGGATGCCGTAGTTCAGCAGGGCCAACTGGAGGTTGATCTCGGTGGTGTTGGCCGTGTCGCCCTGCATGATGCCGGTACGGATGCGCCAGTGTCGCGCCACCTGCGACTGCCGGTAGCCGGCGAAGGCGGGCGAGAGGAAGTACAGCGGGTTGTACGCGTTGCCCCGCCAGACCATGTCCTTGCCGACGCTGTCCTTCTTGGCGAAGTCGCTGTCGTACGCCGAGACTCCGTAGTCGGAGTTCCAGTCGGAGTACGTGGCGTACTTCGTCTCGTTCGCCTTGATGACGTCACGAGAGAGCGGCACGAAGTGCGACGGAACGTTGAGCCCCATCGCGAAGACGCTGTTCTCGCCCTGCCCGCGGGAGTACCCGTCGAACGCGCCGACCGGCTTGTTCGCGTTCTTCTGGCTGTTGACGAAGCCTTCGAGGCCGGACACCGTGGCGGTGTTGGTCGTGGCGTCGTAGGTGACCCAGGTGCTGTTGGTGTTGAGGTAGGCGATGTAGTCGGCGACCGTCTCGTACGTGGTCGAGGTCCCCGTCTGCCCCGATCCGGGCGGGCCGCCCTGGGTGGTGATGGTGTACGGGAAGGTGTTGTCCGACAGGAAGTTGTTCAGCGAGGTGGTGATCACCTCGATCAGGTGGTCGTGGTAACTGCCGGCCAGGTACGTGCCGCTGCTGGACTCGGTCAACTCGAGGCGCCTGCCGTGCTCGTCGCGCAGCCCCAGGCGGTTGAGGTACTTGGGCCAGGCCTTCGCGAGGTCCGCCGAGTAGGCGCTGGTCCACGTGCCGGACGCGCGCGTACTCGTCGAGGCGAACTGGCCCATGTTCCACTCGTAGGACAGGTTGGCCTCTTGCAGGTTGGTGATCGGGCACCAGGCCATGACGCCGGCGACAGCGTCGCTGAGGGGCCGGCCCTGGGCGTCCTCCATCGCCGCGCCGATCGTGCGCAGGTACGGGAAGTACAGGGGGCTGTCGCCGGACGTGCCCGCCACGGTGTCCTGGGCGCCGCCGCCGCTCATGCCGAACAGGACGATGTCGTCCGTGCTGCCGGGCAGGACGCTCCGGTTGTACTGGAGGAAGCGGACCGCGGCCTTGAGGTCGGTGACGCCCCAGGGTGCCGCGTCGGAGCGGGTACTGGTCGAGCTGTTCCGGCCGCGCAGGCCCGGCCACACGTAGACGAGCCCGGCCTCGAGGTACTGCGACACGCTGGTGTAGCTGTAGGACGTGGCCGGCGCCTGCTGGGCGTAGCCGGGGGTGTTGACCGGGATCACGATCGGCGCCGTGCGTCCCGAGTACTGGCCGACGGTGCCCTTCGGGTTGGCCTTCGCGGTGTACGTGGCCCCGTCGCTGTTCGCGGTCGCCGTCAGATAGGCGCCCGGCACATAGATCGACAGGTTCTCGTAGTCCGTCGCGGCCGGGTTCGTGACGTACATCTTGCCGACCTGGTAGTACACGTCGTTGGTCGCGTCGTACGACCAGGCGGTGGCGTCGAACTCCAGCGAGTACGCCGAGGACGCGCTCGACGAACCGCTCGACGCCGAGGTGGCGGCGAACGCCGTGCTCGCCGCGCCCTCGGCGGTTCCGAACGCGGCCAGGGCTGCGACGCCCGTCGCGCTCCGGATCACAGTTCTGCGGTTGATGTCCACCTGTAGGCCTCCTTGTACAGCGAGTTACGCGATCACAGCCGTACGCGCCCACCGCCTTGGCGGCACTGCGGGCAGGTCGGGCTGTGCGGCTCATGCGCGTCCCAGACTGTCGGTCGGGGGCCAGGATTGTTAACAATTTTGATGATAATTTTGTTAGAAGGTTTGCTGCGGGCACCTGCCCTTCGCTCCTTCGACGTCGGCGACGAGTCGGGACGGAACCGTCAGGGCCGGGTGACGTCGGTGCGCCGGTTGTCCGGCTTGAAGGGCAGCGTGGTGACCGTCGCCCGGATCTCCCGCTGCGGAGTGCCCTGACGGCCCCACAGGACGACGACCTCCGTGCCGGGCGCCGCGTGCGCGGGGTCGAGCACACAGAGGGAGATCATCGCCCGCAGGGTCGGGCTCACGGTGCGGCCCGTGGCGACACCCACCCGGTCGCCGGACACCAGCACCTGGTCGAAGTGGGGACCGCGGCCACGGGGCATCTCCATCTGATCGGGCAGTTCGGCGTCGCTCAGGAGCGAGGTGAGGACACCGGCGACATCCCGCTCGTTCCAGCGCAGCCCGACCAACCGGCGTGCGGGTACGCCGCTTTCGGCGTCCCGGACGAGTGCGTCCCGCCCGCTGAAGTCGCGGTCGGGGACGCCCTTGCGGAACCCCCAGCCGAGTTCGCCCGGCTTGCGGAAGTAGTCGGTCACGCCGCCCGCCGGGACGAAACTGCCGGTGGGCGTGCCCTTGCGGAACTGCCTCGGCGCACCCGGCGTGAGGATCGACGCCGGCAGATAGTCCAGTCCGTTGGTCGCGATCCCGGCCTCGATGTGCTGAACAGGCTGGGCCCGGAAACCGAGTTGGCGAATGCCGACGTCCTGCCCGCTCACCACGACCGCCGCCCAGATCTCGTTGGCGTGCTCGGTCGGCCCGTGCAGCTCGTACCCGAGCTCGCCCGAGATCCCGGTGCGCAGGACCCGTACCGGCACCCCGTCGACCGTCGACATACGGCTGCGGCTGAAGCCGATGTCGCGGAGATCGTCGCCCGTCAGCTTCTCCAACGCGGCCAAGGACGCCGGTCCTTGGACGCCGAAGATGAAGCGGTCGGGGCTGATGTCGGTCGCCGCCGCGTCCCAGCCGCCCTGGCTCAACTGCCACAACAGCCAGTCGCAACTGCCCGCGGTGTAGACGAACTCATCGGGCCCGAGCCGGCACAGCACGCCCTCGGAGGCGATCCAGCCGTTCTCGTCGAGCTGTACGTGGTGCTTGATCTGCCCGGTCTCGAAACGGGACAGGTCCCGCATCCCCAACCAGCGCAGGAAGGCGAGCGCCTGCGGGCCGTGCACCTTCACCTTGTGCAGCGAGCTCCAGTCGCCGACGTAGCACGAGCCGACATGAGCGGCGCTCTCCTCGACCCAGTCCGAGTACTCCTCGGGAAGCAGGAGCTGCGCGAAGCGGCCGTAGGTGCCCCGGGTGTTGCCCTCGTCCTGGGCCGCGGCGGCCGGGCTGAACATCGCCGGCCGCTCGGTGATGAACGGTGCGTCGTTCAGCCGGAGGACCGCTTCGTAGGTACTGCGCTGTTGTGCGACCAAGTCCATTTCACACTCCATCGAGAGGACGTCATCGTCCAGAGCGTCGTCGGGGCGCCGGCCACCGACTAGATCGATTAAGTCGGACGCTAACAGTCTGTTTCGGACAAGGCGAGGGTCGTGACGCATCGGTGATCGGTCGCACGACGCAAGCAATGCGGAACTTCCGCGCAGCGCCGGACGGTTCAGGACCTGCGGCGCGCCCGCCGCCGTACCGGCAGATGCAGCAGGTCCGCGCCCAGCACCATCGGTCCGCCGAAGTCGGCCCGGCGTGCGCTGTCGCGGAGCAGGCGGCGCCAGGTCGCGTCGGAGACCACGGTCTGCTGTCCCGGGCCGAGGTGGGTCGCGACCAGTGTTCCCGCGTCCGACTCGGCGGCGATCCGGCCCAGTTGGGCCACGTCCGTGTGGGTCGAGGTGATGTGGTCGATCAGTGCCTGGGGCAGTCCGAGACTCGCGAGACCCGCCGGGTAGACGGCCTCGTGGACCAGGACGTCCGCGTGCGCCGCGAGCCTGATGATGTTCGGGGTCGGTGCCGTGTCGCCGGAGAAGACGACGCTGCCGTGGTCCGTGTCGAAGCGGTACGCGTAGGCGGGGAACACCGCGCCGTGCGGGACCAGGACGGCGGTGACCTTCACGTCGTCGTTCTCCATGACCGTGAACGGCGCCATGGCCGGCGCGGAGTCCGTCGCCGAGGCGCCGACGCCCGACGGCGGAAGTACGTCGTGGACGTTGAGCATGGTCGCCGGGTCGATGCCCGCGTGCTCGGTCATGAAGAAGGTCGGTGAGGCCGCGTACGCCTGACCGGCCAGCCTCGTCATCTCGACGGTGCCCGGCACGGGACCCGGAGCGCCGGCGACGGTCGAGGCGATACCGGCCGGACCGGGGCCGTAGACCTCGATCGGTTTCTGGAAGCCCTGCGCACCCGAGGCGCCCGCCGACAGCAGCGGGAACGAGTAGTAGTCGACGATGTGGTCGGCGTGCAGGTGGGTCAGGAAGATCCCGGCGAGCGCCGGCATCGACAGACCGGCGCGCAGGTACTGGGTCACCGCTCCTCGTCCGCAGTCGACGACATACGTTCTGCCGTTCACGGTCAGCGCCGACGAGATGCCGTAGCGGGTCGCCAGGGGCGGCGGCCCGCCGTTGGTGCCGAGCAGCGTCACGGACAGACCTGTTCCGGAGGACGCGGATCCGGTGTTCGTCGCCGCCGCGGCCGGCTCGGCGCCGAGCAGTGGTACGGCGGCAGCGGCGGCGGATGCGGCCATCGCGCCCAGCATCGTCCGGCGGGACGTCGGTTCACCCAGGGGTTCGCACATGAAGAGACAGCTCCTTCGCGGCTCGATTCGCGTTGCCACAGTGGCCACATCCGGCATGGCTGTCCATCAATCGGCCGAAAATATGAGCTATCAGCGCGAACTATAAGATTGCGCGCCGAGCACATGTCAGCGGATGCGGTCAGCAGCCGATCGTGGGAATCGGGTTCTCCGCGAACCACTTGGCGAGGAACTCCAGGAAGACCGTGACCTTGCGCTGGGTGCCCGGCCCGGGCCCGTGGATCGCGTAGAGCGGCCGGTCGGGTGCCGCCAGTTCGGGCAACTGGACCTGCAGGGCCCCGGAGACGAGATCGTCGTAGGCGGACCGCTGTGGGAGCAGGGCGACGCCGCGTCCGTGCACGGCCGCCTTCTGCAGGGCGATGTACGAGTTGGACGAGAACGCCACGTTGCGGATCTTGTGCAGCGTGGAGGTGGGGCCGTGCCCGATGCGCCAGACGGGGTCGTTGACGTGCACCAGGCAGTCATGGGCGGCCAGGTCGTTCGGGTGCGTCAGGGGTCCGTGTTCGTCGATGTACGTTTTCGACGCACACAGGACGAAGGGCAGCGAGGCGATCTTCTTCAGCCGGACGTTGGAGTCCCGGAGGTCCCGGGTGTGGAACGCCAGGTCGAAACCGCCGTCCAGGAAGTCGTACGTACGGTCGGACACGCCTCCCAGCTCGAACCGGATCTGGATCTTCGGGTGGGCGGCGGAGAACGCGGCGATGGCGTCCCCGAGGTCCAGGCTCCCTATCCACTTCGGGCAGATGATGCTGAGCATGCCCTCCGCCCTGTCGTGCAGATCCGCGATGCTGGAGTCCTCGGCGTCGATCTCCTTCACGATGCGGGCGGCGAACTCGGCGTAGCGCAGGCCCGGTTCGGTCAGGCTCACCGAGCGGGACGTGCGGTTGACGAGCCGGACGCCGACCTGGCGCTCCAGCTCGGCGACATGGCGCGACACGAGTGATCCCGACGACCCGAGCGCTTTGGCCGCTCCGTTGAAGCTGCCGAGGTCGGCGACGATGACGAAACTGCGCATGAGAAGCAGACGGTCCATGGCGGTCCTCCGGTCGTCCACGGCGCCGGTGTCCCTCCGGGCCGCGTCGGACATGGGGCGGTGCAGTTGGGCGGAGCCATCTCGCAGGTGGCGAACCTGGAGGGCGGACGACGGCAGAGCGGAAGACCGTCAGGGTCACATCGGTCGACACACTTACCTTTACTATATCGATCTAGCGACCGTAACAGAACCCCCTCGCGACCGCGAGGCCTGCTCTGGAAAACCCGGTTCGGCACAGCGCCGGCCTGCAGGCTTCGGCCGAAGCGGGAAGTCGCCCAAGCCTGCCCGGCCTGTTCGTGCTCGGCCCACTACTTGCGCATGCGGGGAGACCGCGGTCCGTGCGCGGCTCGCAAACTTAACTTGTTGCCGATGCGCTTCCGCGTGCCTGCCGACGTGCACACACTTTCGGCCATTGACGGGAATGGGGCGCGAACTGGGCCTTTGTGGCAGGCAGGGGTTGACGGCGCAGTTCGTGATCACCGCACGGCACTCCGTTCGGACGCGGAGGAATGGGCCGTCGAAGGGCTCGGCGTCATCGTGGCGTCGAGCCGGGAATCTTCGACCGGCGAACCCGAGCCACGGCCCGCTTCCCGGTCCGGCTCAGGTGTGAGGTGCCGCCGCGGCGCGAGCCGCGGATCAGGGCCTGAACGCGCTCCTCTCATATCTTTCTCCGCCCGCGCAGTGACGGTGGGCGATCCCACACACCACCAGCGTCCACTCAAGGAAGTACGGACGCTCGGCCATGGAGGCATAAGCAATGACGCTTATCAGAAAGAAGTGGCTGGCCTCGTGCACGGCTGTGCTCGCCGCGTCGGCGATGCTGGCAGGCTGCGGCAGCTCCGACTCCGGCTCCGGTTCCGGCTCCACCACGTCGGGCAAGGACAGTTCCGCATCGGGGCTTGCCACGGCCGAGGCGAAGGTGGCGGCCCTGCAGGCCGTCGCCAAGACCTACCCCGTCCCCACCGCGAGTGTGCCGGGCGTGGACAAGTTCAAGGGCCGCAAGGTCTTCTACGTCCCGATCGTCCAGCAGGTCCCCGCCTTCGTCGCCACGGCCGGGTCGACGAAGCAGGCGCTGTCCAAGGCCGGCCTCTCGCAGCAGGTGTGCGACGGCAAGGCCCAGCCGACCGCGATCGCCTCCTGCGTCCAGCAGGCGATCACCGCGGACGCGGCCGGGATCATCCTGGACGCGATCCCCTACGGCATGGCGCAGAACGCCCTCGACGCCGCGAAGGCCAAGGGCATCCCGATCGTCATCGCGGACCAGAACCCCCCGGCCGGAGTCGAGAACAGCAACCAGGTGAGCTATGTGCCGGGTGCGAGTTCTCAGCCCACCGCCATGGCCTGGTGGATCATCGCCGACTCCAAGGGCAAGGCCAATCTGATCATCGCGCAGAATGCCGACAGCCCCACAGCGCTCAAGATGGTGGCCGACTCGCTGCCGATCTACAAGAAGTACTGCCCGGGCTGCAAGGTCACGGTCAAGCAGATCACCGCCTCGACGCCGGCCCTGCTGGCCTCGAAGGCGAGTTCCAACGTCCTGAGCAACCCGAGTGCCGACTACTACTACACCGAGTTCGAGGACAGCCTCCAGCCCACCCTCCAGGGCGTCCAGCAGTCGGGGCGTTCGTCGAGCATCTCCGTGTCCACAGCGGCCGGTTCGGTGAACGGACTGGGCCTGATCAAGAGCGGTTCGGTCAAGGCCGTCGTGGCCGCGGACCAGCTCTACATGGGCTTCGGCG
This sequence comes from Streptomyces sp. NBC_01478, assembly GCF_036227225.1. Lineage (GTDB taxonomy): Bacteria > Actinomycetota > Actinomycetes > Streptomycetales > Streptomycetaceae > Streptomyces. The sequence goes on from NZ_CP109444.1 coordinate 1,461,627, forward strand.
TGACCGACGAACTCCTGCGCATGATGACCAGGTCCGGGCCCATCGACGAGGCCCAGCCCATACGGCTGTTCACCAAGGAGAACATCGGCAGCATCAAGGTGACGGCCGCGGCCCAGGCCTCGGGTGAGTGGTTCGGCGACGGTTCCTTCCAGGCGGACTTCGCCAAGCTCTGGGGCATCGGGTGACGAACGAGGCGCACACCGCGAGCGCCGGCTCGCGGACCGACCCGCCGGACACGGCACCGCGCCATCGTCTGGAAGTGGCCGAGCTGTCCAAGGCGTTCGGCTCGACCCGGGCGCTTCGCGGGGTCCATCTGCGGATCGCCCCCGGAGAACTGCACGGACTGGTCGGCCAGAACGGCTGCGGGAAGTCCACCCTCGTCAAGATCCTCACGGGTGTGTACGCGCCCGACCCCGGAGCTTCCATCGCGGTGGACGGGCAGCAGTTGGCGCTGCCCGTGCGCCCGATGCAGCAGCGCGAGGCGGGAGTCTCGGTCGTCCACCAGAACAGCGGGCTGGTGGACGACCTGACGGTGTGGGAGAACGTGCGGCTGGGGCACTACCGGGCAGGCCGGCTCTCGCGGCGGATCGACCGCCGCGAGGAGCAGCGGGCGACCGAGCGGGTCCTGGCCCGGCTGGACCGGCCCCTGGAGGTCGGCCGTCAGGTCGGGCAGCTCTCGGCGGAGGACCGGGCCGTGGTCGCCATCGCCCGGGCGGTGCAGGACCACCGCCCGGGGGGTGGGCTGATCGTCTTCGACGAGTCGACACGGGCGCTGGGCAGGTCCGCGCGGGCCCGTTTCTTCGAGCTGGTCCGGTCGCTCGTCGACGAGGGCACCTCGGTCCTGCTGATCTCACACCAGTTGGAAGAGGTCGTCGAAGCGACCGACCGGGTCACGGTGTTGCGCGACGGCGCCGTGGTCGAGGCAGGCCTGCCCACGAGCGAGGTGGACGAGGTCTCGCTCACCCGCCTGATGCTCGGACGTCACCTCGTCACGCACGGGAGGGTCGGGAGCCAGGTCAAGGACGAGGTCGTCGCCTCGGCACGGGGCCTGGCGGTCGGCCCAGTGGCTGGCCTCGACCTCGACATCCGGCGCGGCGAGGTCATCGGCCTGACCGGGCTGATCGGCTCGGGCTTCGTCGAGGTGGCCGAGGCACTGGCGGGGGCACGCCCGGCCGACGCGGGCACGCTGTCGGTGCACGGGCGCGACCTCGCGCTGGACCGCAGACGTGGCTGCACCGAGGAGTTCGTGGACGCGGGGGTCGCGTTCGTACCCGAGCGCCGCCTGGAGGCGGGGGTGGCCGGCGAGCTCTCGGTGGCGGACAACCTGACACTGCCGCGCGTGCGCGCCCGCGGCAGCCGACTGCGGACCGGCGCCGCGTGGCAGGCCGAGGAGACCGCCGCGATGATCGCGAAACTCGACATCCGGCCGCCCCACCCACAAGCGCCGGTCCACACACTGAGCGGCGGCAACCAGCAGAAGGTCCTGCTGGGCAAGTGGCTGGCCGGCGCACCGAACCTGCTGGTGCTGCACGAACCGACACAGGCTGTCGACGTCGGCGCCCGCCACGACATCATCGACGCGATCCGGGAGGCCGCGCGGGACGGCTGCGGAATCGTCCTCGCCTCGATCGACCCCGTCGACCTCGCCGTGCTGTGCGACCGGGTGCTGGTGTTCCGCGACGGCCGGGTCGCCAAGGAGCTGAGCGGCGAACTGGAACAGGACGCCATCGTCCAGGCGGTCTTCGGCGATGACACACAACCTCAAGAAAAGGGGCAGGGAGACTGATGGACGTCACCAGCCGGCAAGACACCGACACACCCCCTGCCGCGCCGAAGGCCGCGCGAACCGGGAAGCTGACATCGGCCTCCGCCCTCGCCGGACATTTCGCCTCGCGTTACTCGGTGATCGGCATCTGGGTGGCCATGATCGCGGTGTACGCCGCCGCGGAGCCGGGGGTGTTCCTGACCAAGGGAACCTTCCAGACCGTCTTCGGCTCCCAACAGGCCCTGGTGTTCCTCACCATGGCCCTGCTGTGCACTGTCTGTGTCGGAGAGTTCGTGGACCTGTCGGTCCCGGCGGTCTTCGGGTTCTCCGCCACGATCCTGCCCGTTCTGGTCGTGGAGCACGGGTGGGGAGTGTGGCCGGCGGCGTTCGTCGCCGTCCTGGGCGCGATCGTGGTCGGCGTGGTCAACGGCCTGCTCGTCGTCGTGGTCGGGGTGAACACCATCGTGGTGACCCTGGGCATGGGCACCTTCCTGGGCGGCATCGCCCTGTGGCTGTCGCACCTCAACACGGTCAGCGGTCTGCCGACCGGGTTCGGCAGGATCGCGTTGTACTCCGTGGGCGGGCTGCCGATCTCGTTCTACTACGGCGTGGTGCTGGTGGCGGGCTTCGCCTATCTGCTGGCGTTCACACCGCTGGGCCGCCACATCCGCTTCGTCGGAGCCAACAGAGAGGTCAGCCGGCTCTCCGGCATCCGCGTCAACCGGATCCGCTTCGGCTCCTTCGTCGCCTCCGGCGCCCTGTGCGGTGTCGGCGCGGTCATCTCCGTCGCGGCTCTGGGCGGCTACAACCCCACTACCTCCGACACCCTGCTGCTGCCGGTCTTCGCCTCGGTCTTCCTCGGCACCGCGATCGTCCTGCCCGGACGCTTCAACCCGGTCGGTACCTTCATCGGCATCTACTTCCTGGCGACCGGCATCCTCGGGCTCCAACTGCTGGGTCTGGAAGCGTGGGTCTCCTCGGTCTTCTACGGAGGTGTCCTGGTGGCAGCGGTCACCATCTCGACCTTGCTGCGCCGCCGCAGTCCATGACCGGCTCGCCGACACCCCGGCCGCGCGAGGCACACCGCCGCCCGACGGTGTGCCTCGCGCACGACAGCTCTGGTGCGTGAGCGGGTCCGTCGCCCCGGACCGGCGCAACGGCGTCGGCCCGAACTCAGCCGCACCTAACATGGCCGTGTGAGGATGACAGCGACTGACCGGCGACAACTCATCACGCGGGCTGCGGGTGAGCTGTTCATCGCGCGCGGCTACGCCGGCGTCTCCATGGAGGACGTCCTGACGGCGGTGGGCGGGTCGAAGGCGACCCTCTACCGCTATTTCACCGACAAGAGCGCCCTGTTCCGCGCATCCGTGGAGGCGCTGTGCGACGAGTGGTCCCAGCCGCTGCACGCGTTCACGCCGGGTGGCGCGAACCTCACCGACACCCTCGTCGCGCTCGGTGAACACTTCGCCGGTCTCGTCCTCACTCCCGAGGCGATCGCCCTGCACCGCCTGGTCACCTCCGAAGCCATGCGCATTCCCGGGCTCGGGGAGGTCTTCGCGGAGCACGGGCCGAACGCGGGCCACGCGGTGCTCGGGCGCTGCCTCCAACAGGCCTGCGACGACGGGCTGATCAAGGTCGAGGACCCGGTGCGAGCGGCGGAACAGCTCTACCAGGCCATGCTCGGCCACGCCCAGATGCGACTGCTGACGGATGCGCCGGTCAAGCTGACCGACGCCGAGGTCAGTGCGTCCATCAACGAGGCGGTACGGGTCTTCCTGCACGGCGTCGCCGTCGACCCGGTCTGACCTTCCCCGCGGAGCCCGCCGTGGCCGGCACATGTCTTGCCCTCGAAGCGTACTGGACCGTACCGTACAGTCGCCCGAGTGTCAGGCGTGAAGGGACGGCCGATGCCGACGACGACGATCCGAGCCGAACATGTGGGAAGCCTGCTGCGCCCCGAGGAGCTGCTGGCGGCGCGCGTCGCACACCGGCGCGGCGCACTCTCCGACAAAGAGCTCTCGGAACTGGAGGACCAGGCGGCGACCGCCGCGGTGAAACTGCAACAGGACGCGGGGATACAGGTCTTCACCGACGGCGAGGTGCGCCGGGACGACTTCATGGCCTCGGTGGTGGAGACGGTCGGCGGGCTGGAGGCCGCCGAGGAGTCGTCGGCCCGTCCGCGCTGGATCCGTGACAGCGACGGCGCCGAACTCGACGGCGACGTCGCGTCGGTGGCCATCGCGGGACCCTTGTACCGGCGGACGCCGCTGTCCCTCGCCGAGGCGCGCTGGCTGTCCGCGAACGCACCCGGGCCGTACAAGATCACCATGGCCAGTCCGACGATGGTGGCGGGCTTCTGGCGGCCGGGGGTGTCGGAGGACGTCTATCCGACCCGACGGGACGCGGTGGCGGCGCTGGCCGACATCTACCGGCAGGACATCGCCGACCTGATCGACGCCGGAGTCTCCTGGCTGCAGCTCGACTCGCTCGCCTACTGGGCCAACATCGACCCCGAAGCCGCGCGGATGCGTCGGGTGACGGACCTGGAGGGGCATCTCTCCCACATCATCGACACGGACAACGGCCTGATCCGGTCCGCCCGTTCGAGGCGCCCCGGCATGACCGTGGCCATGCACTTCTGCCGGGGCAACATGCGCAGCGCCTGGTCCGCGCAGGGCGGCTACGAGCCCATCGCGGAGCGGGTGTTCGGCGAGGTCGAGGTCGACCGCTTCCTGCTGGAGTACGACACGGAGCGTTCCGGTGGGTTCGAGCCGCTGCGCTTCGTGCCGCCCGCCAAGACCGTCGTCCTTGGGCTGGTGTCGTCCAAGGTGGCCGAGCTGGAGTCGGTGGACACGCTGCGCCGGCGCATCGACGAGGCCTCGCAGTATCTGCCTCTGGAGCAGCTCGCCCTCAGTCCGCAGTGCGGGTTCGCCTCGACAAGTCAGGGCAATCTGCTGTCCGTTGACGACCAGCGCCGCAAGCTGGAGCTCGTCGCGGAGACCGCGCGTCTGGTCTGGGGCTGACGGCGGGACACCGCCGCGGGGCCTGGTGTGGCGGGCGGGTACTCGGGTGCCGGGGCGGCGGCGGGGGCCTCAGCACCGCAGCGACCGGGGGCTTCAGGTATCGCAGCAGCCGGGGGCTCGGGCGCCGAGGTGGACGGGGCCTCAGGCGCCGGGTCGGGCGGCGAGCCGTTGGTGCGGCTTCGCGTCGTAGGGCGAACCGTTGGACGCGATGGTCAGCAGTCGCTCGGCCTTCAACTCGGTCTCCTGCCACTCCCGTTCGGGGTCCGAGTCCCAGGTGATGCCGGCTCCGGCGCCGAAGTTCAGGCGTTGTCGGGTCCTGTCGATCCAGAACGTCCTTATGCCGACGGCCAGTTCACCCGTGCCGCGATCGGCGTCGACCCAGCCGATGCCGCCGCAGTACGGCCCACGGGGTGCGGTCTCCAGGGCGGTGATGATGCCGAGGGCGCTCTCCTTCGGAGCGCCCGTGACGGATCCCGGCGGGAAGGTCGCCGCCAGCAGTTCGGGCCATCCTGCTCCGTCGCGCAGTTCGCCGCTCACCTTGGAGACCAGGTGGACGAGCCCGGGATGGCGCTCCACCGCACACAGGTCCGGCACGGTGACGCTGCCGGTGGCGCACACGCGCCCGAGGTCGTTGCGGACCAGATCGACGATCATCACGTTCTCGGCGTAGTCCTTCTCCAGGAGATCCGCCTCGGTGCGGCCGGTGCCTTTGATGGGGCCCGACTCGATCACGCGTCCTTCGCGGCGCAGGAAGAGCTCGGGGGAGGCCGTGGCCACCTCGATTCCGAGGCCCGGCAGCCGGACGAACCCCGCGTACGGCGCGCGGTGGCGCGCCGCCAACCGGTCGGCCAGCGCCTCGATGTCGGCGTCCGCCGTGATCGGCGCCGACAGTACGCGGCAGAGGTTGGCCTGGTACACCTCACCGCGCGCGATGTGCTCGCGGATCCGCCGTACGCCCTGCATGTAGGCGTCGCGATCCAGCGACGTGGCCCACTGACCGGGAGCGGGCCCGTCCCATCGGGCCCTGCGGACGAGGTGCTGCGCGGCGGGTCGTACGTCCCGGAAGCGGGCGCAGGTCAGGCGCCCTTCGAAGTCGGCCACGACGGCCCAGAAGCCCTCGGAGTCGAGCGCGGCGGGGTCATCGGTGACGTCGGTCAGGCCGGTCGCCACCCGGTCACCGAGCCGGGCCAGCGGCGGGAGTCGCATCATGTCCGGCACCTTTCCTGAGCACGGTCCGACAGCGCGGGTACGCAGCAGCGCCCTGGGCGCCGACCGCCCAACTCGCTTATGCGGGCACGGTCTTGGGCACGGTGTTCCACTCGGCCGCGCGGAGGGTGTTGACCATCAGCATGGCGATGGTCATCGGGCCCACCCCGCCCGGTACGGGGGTGATGCGGCTGGCGATGCCGTCGAGTTCGGCGGCGCGGACGTCACCGGTCAGGCCTTCGGGGGTGCGGTGGATGCCGACGTCGATGACGGTGGCACCGGGCTTGACGTGCTCGGGTCCGACAAGACCCCGGACTCCGGTGGCGACGACGACGATGTCCGCGGGGCGGGTGACGGCTGCCAGGTCGGCGGTGAACTCGTTGGCGACCGTCACCGTGGCACCGCGCCGCAACAGCAACTGGGTCAGGGGGCGGCCGACGAGTTCGCCCCAGCCGACGACGGCGACGCGTGCACCCCTGAGTTCGATGCCCTCGCTGTCGAGGAGTTCGATGACGCCGCTCGGTGTGCAGGGGCGCAGCCCTCGTTCGCCGCGGGCCAGCCGGCCCGCGCTCGCCGTGGTCAGACCGTCGACGTCCTTGGCCGCGGGAATCCGGTCGATCAGGGGCGCGGCGTCGAGGTGGGCGGGCAGCGGCAGTTGGAGCAGGATTCCGGAGACGGCCGGCGTGACCGCCAACTCGTCGATGGCCGCGGCGACTTCGTCCCCGGAAGCGTGCCCGGAGAGGTGTCGGTGGAAGTCGCGCATACCGGCCTCGCGGATGGCGCGGCGTTTGGCGGCGACGTAGACGGCGCTGGCCGGGTCGTCGCCGACCAGGATGGTCGCCAGGCCGGGCACCCGTCCCGAGGCCGCGGTCTCGGCGACCCGTTCGGCGACCCGGGCCCGGATGTCACGGGCGATCCGGGCACCGTCGATGGTGGTTGTCATGATGGCGAACCGCTTTCTGCTGGTGAACGTCTCACTCGTCGCAGCGGACTGTGTACCGAGGTCGCGGCCGACCGACCACGGGCGTACGGAACAGGAACAGGAACCAGAACCGGACGACGGTGAGCGGCTCGGCGGGAGTGCGTGCGGGATACGTGCCGGCCCGCCGCGTCCACCGCCCCGGGTGACCCGACGCGCGACAGGACCAACTGCCCCTGTTCCGGGCCCGTTTCCCTGTCGGGGCGGGCAGGACGACAGGGGGTTCAGGCGAAGACGATGGTGTGCTTGCCGTTGCGGATGACGCGGTCCTCGGCGTGCCAGAGCACCGCGCGGGAGAGGACGGCGCGTTCCACGTCGGCGCCGCGACGGGTGAGGTCGCCGGCGCTGTGGGCGTGGCTGACGCGCACGACGTCCTGCTCGATGATCGGGCCCTCGTCGAGGTCCTCGGTGACGTAGTGGGCGGTGGCGCCGACCAGCTTCACACCGCGCTCCTTGGCCTTGGCGTAGGGACCGGCACCGATGAAGGCGGGCAGGAAGGAGTGGTGGATGTTGATGATCGGTACGCCGACCCGCTCGATGAAGTCGCCGGAGAGGATCTGCATGTAGCGGGCGAGGACGACGAAGTCGACGTTGTCCTTGAGCAGCCGCAGGTGCTCGGCCTCGGCGGCCGACTTGTCCGCTCCCATGGAGGGGACGTGGAAGAAGGGGATGCCGAACGACCGCACATCCTCGGCCGTGTCGGGGTGATTGGAGATCACCATGGCGATACTGACGGGGAGTTGACCCTGCCGGTGGCGCCAGAGCAGGTCGAGCAGGCAGTGGTCGGACTTGGAGGCGAAGATCGCCACCCGTTTCGGCACGGACAGGTCGCGCAGGGTGTAGCTGAGGCCGTACGGCTTCACCAGTTCCTTGTCGAAGTCGGCGCGCAGGCTGGGCAGTTCGGCCCGCAGACCGTCCAGTCCGAAGACGGTGCGCTGGAAGAAGGCGCCGCCCTGCGGGTTGTCGGAGTACTGGTCGAGGGACACGATGTTGGCGCCGTGCCGGCCGAGGACCGAGGTCACGGCCGCGACGATGCCGGTGGCGTCGGCGCCCTGGACGATCAGCGACGCCTGGTGCCCGGCTCCCCCGGTCTTCTTGGCGATGCCGGTGGGCGCGGCCTGCGTGACGGTCATACGAGGTTGTCCTTCCTGAACTGGGCGATCCACTCGGACGTGGCCCGCAGGCCGCCGAAGGTGTAGAAGTGGATCTTTATGTCTCCGTGGCGGGCCGGGTCGTAGCCGTCCGCGAGTGCGCGCAGGAACTTGTCCGGGCCCGCGGTGCCCATCAGGTTGGTGATGGACAGGCCGTACTTCTTGGCGATGGAGGCGCTGGTGCCGACGCCGAACCGGGCGGCGTACGACATCAGGCGTCGCACACCGGCCGGTCCGGGCACGCCGATCCGGACGGGGAGCGTGATGCCCTCGGCGCGGACCTTCTCCAGCCAGGCCAGGACGGGGTCCACGTCGAAGCCGAACTGGGTGATGACGCTGCCGTCGAGTTCCTGCTCGGCAATGGACGCGTTCTTCTCGCGCAGCGCGGACCACAGCGCGTCCCCGGCGATGTCCGGGTGGCCCTCCGGGTAGCCGCTGATGCTGACGTGCCGGACGCCGTACTCCCGTAGCAGTCCCGTCTCGATGAGGGCGAGCGAGTCCTCGTAGGGGCCCTCGGGGCGGGTGGGATCGCCGCCGACGGTGAAGACGTTGGCGCACGTGCCGTCGGCCCTCAGGCCGGCGAGGAACTCCTCGAAATCGGCCTGCGAACCGAGGCGCCGGGCGGAGATGTGCGGCACCGGCACGAAGCCGAGGCGCTTCACCGCCCGGGACGCCTCCAGGCGCATGGCGAGGTTCTCGTTGCCGAGGAAGGTGACGTTGATGCGGGTGCCCTGCGGGATGGAGTGCCGGGCCTCCTCCAGCTTCGGGACGTCCTTGCCTGTCATCTCCAGGGAGAAGTCCTCCAGCAGCGATGTGCTCACCGCCGCCGAGGCTGTGCTGAGGGGGTTCATCGTGCTCCTTGTCGATAGGGAAGGGGGCCTCGGGGCGCGCGGCCCGACCGGTGGCGGGGTGAGGCTCTCGGCCCCGAGAGGGGAAACGGGCGGGGCGGGGGGCGGGGGGCGGCCGGACGCGTGATGCCGCCTCCGGCCGCCCGCGGTGCACGGCGCGCCCCGCAGGGGCGCGGGGCGGTATCGATGTGCGGCTCCGCCGCGTGGGCGCGACCAGCCACGACGGACCCGCAGACGAAAAGCCGGCCCCGCGGAGCGCTACGCGTTACGCCGGTACTCCGTGCGCGCATGCCGGTCGAACGGGCTGGCCTGAACCGTGGCGCGGATGCGCGGGAACCCGAGGTCGGCCTCGGGGTCGGTACCGAGGCCCGGGTGCTCGCCCCAGACCACGGTCACCTCGGTGCCGGGCTCGGCGTGGGCGGAGTCGATCAGCGTCTGCGCCAGCACGGTGCCGACCGGGTCGATCGACGCGGTCTGCATGGTCGTACCGACCAGGCCTGCCGAGGTCTCCACCCGGTGGCGGGCGTAGGTCAGGACGAAGCCTGCGTCCTCTCCCCCGCCGACGACCCGGCGCACGTCGTCGGCGTCGAAGACCAGGGTGACCTTGGTGCGGCGGGGCTCGTCCTTCGCCTTGAGCAGGGCGTCGCGGCCGTGGAAGTCGTGCCCGAAGTGGATCAGCTTGCCGTAGCCCAGCTCGTACGGGGAGACGTAGAAGTCCTCGATGTCCTCCGAGAAGTAGCTGCCGTTGAGGGGGCGCTTCCCCTCGATGCCGAACAGGGGCAACCAGGCGCGGTATTCCGCGAGTTCGGGGTCGACGTAGATGCCCGGGACCGGCGAGGGTATCCAGCCGCTCTCCACACTCGGCGTGGTGTACGCCAGCGCGCCCACCTGCACCAGGCCCAGCGGCTCACCGGCCTTGAGGAAGGCCTCGTGCACATACCCCGCGTGCTCCCACGGGCCGATGAACTCGTAGCCCGCCTGCCCGGCCATGCCGTGGCGCAGCGCCTCGAAGTCGCGGCCGTCCAGGGTGACCGGCGTGGAGTGGAAGAACTTGGTTTCCGGCAGCGGGCCGCCGAAGACCTTCTCGATCAGCTCCAGGGCGAGCGGACCCTGGATCTGGTAGCGGAACAGTTTGGGGTCGCCGCCGCCGGGGCGGAAGGCGGAGGACGCGTCGGTCTCGAAGCCGACGTCGTAGCCGCCCTTCTCGGCGTGGTACTGCACCCAGTGCTGGGCGGCGGGGACACCGCTGAGGAGGTACTTGTTCTCGGCGCGCCGGGCGAGGATGCCGTCGGTGACGATCTTCCCGTCCCGGGTGACCGGTACGTACTGCTTGGCCTGGCCGATCGCGAACTTCTCGAAGTTGTTGGCGCCGTACTCGGCCAGCACGCGGGTGGCGTCGGGGCCCTCGATCCACAGGTCGAACATGTGGTGCGAGAGGTTGAGCAGCGCGACGCCCTCGTGCCAGGCGGCCTGCTCCTGGCGCCATCCGACGTACTCCCGCTCGACCACCTCGGGGGTCCACGGTTCGGCGTTCGGCTGCCACAGCAGACCGATGGGCGAACCGGCCTTGTCGATGCCGTCCTGAAGACTGGGGATTGCCATTGCGGCTCCTCTCAAAGCCATCTCCCTGAAGTACTAAATCGATCTAGTGACGCGGCTCGTCACAATCGACACACTTCGGGAGGAAAAGGGGGATCGCTAGAACGATCTAGCGCAAGCTAGCAGACGCGTTTGGAGCTTGGCGAGACTCGTGCAGCGCCTTTCTGCACTCGCTCCGCACGACGGTCTCCGACTCCGAGGGCCGGCGGTCGCCCGCCCAGGCGGCGGCCACACACACCGCGTGCAAGCTGGAGCGGACGTCGTGCACGCGCACGCAGAACGCGCCGGCCGCGGCGGCCAGCGCGGACACCGCCGCGGTGGCCGCGTCCCGGTCGCCGGGCGCGGAGTCGATCCCCGCCCGGTCGCTCAACGCGGCACCGATGAAACGCTTTCTGGAGGCCCCCACCAGCACCGGGAACCCGGCAGCCCGCAGGGTTGGCAGATGGGCGAGCAGTTCCCAGTCGTGGGCCGCACGCTTGGCGAACCCGAGTCCGGGATCAATGATGATGCGCCCCGGATCGATTCCGGCCGCGGTGAGCGCTTCCACGCGGCGCAGCAGTTCGGAGGTGACGTCGCCGACGACGTCGCCGTAGACCGCGTGGCGGTCCATCTCGTGGCTGGGCGCACGCCAGTGCATCGCCACATACGGCACCCCGGCCGCCGCGACGACGGCGGCCATGGCGGGATCCGCCAGCCCGCCGCTGACGTCGTTGACCATGCAGGCGCCGGCCTCGATCGCGGCGCGGGCGACCGCCGCGTGCATGGTGTCCACACTGACGGCCACCTCCGCCCGCACCAGCTCCCGCACCACCGGCACCACACGCGCCAACTCCGCCTCCACCGGGACGGGTTCGGCTCCCGGCCGGGTGGACTCGCCACCCACGTCCACCAGGTCCGCGCCCTCCTCGGCGAGCCGCAGGCCCCGTTCCACGGCCTGTCCGGTCTCGGCATACCGGCCGCCGTCGGAGAACGAGTCCGGAGTCACGTTCAAAATGCCCATCACCAGGCACCGGCCGGGTCGTGGAAGCCCGGCGGGGCCTTTCGGGGGTGGCTGCGCAACGGCGCATCGCATGTCGATCATCGGTCGAACGACCTCCTCCGCCTGCGGGCCGAACGCCCTGCGAGCTGGAAAAGCTAAATCGATATAGCGAACACGTTACAACGGATCGCTAAATCGTTCTAGTCCTGAGCGGCTCAATTTCGTCGCCGGTCGACTGACGCCTCCCCTCGACGTGGGCGCAGCGGTCGTGACCGACCAGAGCGCTGCGGCGCCAGACGCCGGAGGTGTCCCGCAGCCGGATCTCGTCGCGATGAGCGACCACGTCGCCGACCGGCTCGGCGCGCAGCCGGGCGACCACATAACCGGCGGCCAGACCGGTGATGTCACAGACGACCCCCATGGGCAGCAGCGAGCGCGTCTCGGCGATGGCGTCGTCCTCCCCCGCGCGCATCACCACGCGGATGTGCGGCGCGACACCGTGGGCGGCGAGGGCCACGGCGACGTTGTCCAGGTCGTCGGAACCGACGGCGGCCAGCGCCCGGGCGTGACCGAGACGCAGTCGTTCCAGTACATGGCGGTCGCCGCCGTGACCGTCCATCACGGGAATGCCGAGGGTGCGTGCCAGCCGCGCGGTGGCGGCCCGCGGGTCGCGTTCGACGCCCACGACGGGGATGCCCAGTGCGCGCAGTTCGACGCAGAGCCGCATGCCGACCTGGCCCATCCCGACCACGATGACGTGCCCCGCGCGCGGCAGGGTGCGCGGACCGATCAGCCCGATCAGGCGCGGGCCGAGCATCCGCTCGACCACTCCCGCGGTGAAGCATGCGGTGAAGACGACGGTGCTCAACATCGCGAGGACGGCGAAAAGTTGGTAGCCGTGGGCATCAGGTGGCGCGGCGGCCGGACCGACGCCGGCCACGACCCGGGCGGCCTCGAACAGCGCCTCGGACGGGCGATGACCGGACGCCGTGAGCCACACCCAGTCGGCGGCGAGTACGACGAGCATCGCGAGCATGCCCAGGACGAGCAGCCGGGTGCCCGGATCGTGGGAGCGCAACTGGAACCCGACCCACCTTCTGCGATACCGGCTACGCCACTGCCCCGGCAGGGCCGACTCCTCTGCTTCCAGGACGCCGTCACGCTCTCGGACGACCTGGACACACCCTCCGCGCCGCCGAGCGGCGACGAAGGAAGGATCCAGGCACGGGCCGGCCAGTGACGGCGCCGCGAGGTCGGCCGGCGAGGTGACGTCGCACTGCGGCAGGAGGCGCGCGAGCTCGTCGGCGATCGTGCGATCGAAGATCGTGACGATCAGCGGCACGTCGGGCGCGATGTGCGCGACGGCCAGCGCGTAGCGCAGGGCCGCGACGTCGTCGTGGAGCAGTACGGCCACGCCCGCCGGTCGCGGGGCCAGCGCCGCGCGCAGTTCGGGTCACGTGGACGCAAGAGGTGCCGCACCGCGTCGCACGAGGCGTGAAGGGCACTGCACACCCGGCCGGCCAGATGCGTGTCACCGATGACGACGTACGAACGGACAGGGCCGTGATGCGTGTGACGCGTTGGATTCGAGGTCATGAAGTCGACGTCCTGCCTTGAGAGTTGACGGTGAGCCGGTGGGCAAGCGGCCAACTGGAGCCCGTCCGGGAAGCCGAGCCGGCCGTCACGTCACCTTCGGCCGACGGTGATCGTCGAGGATGACCGACGAGGGAGCCAGGGCCGGTCTTCCGGTGGCGGCGCGGCGTACCACCCCTCGCCCGGCTTTCCGACGGCTCGGCGCGGCGACGCGCGGATACAGAGGGACGCGGAACCGCTGATACGTGCTCGATCCAGCGGGTGCCGACCCCGCCGCGCCGTACCGTACGGTCCAGCACCGCCCCGAGCAAGGGCAATTCGATCCGGCAGGACCGGCGCACTCGACGTCCCGTAGCCGCCCGTGCTTCGCCGTCCCCGGCCTCCTTACAATGGGTGAACGCCGTGTCGCTGGGACTCAGGTGCACATGACGACGTCAGAGCAGGGGCGATGGGGACTTCCCGAAGAGTCACGCTGAACGACGTGGCCGCGGCGAGCGGTGTCTCTCGCGCCACCGTCAGTTTCGTTCTCAACGACGACCCCCACCAGACGATCTCGGCCGCCACCCGCGACCGGGTGAAGGAGGCGGCCCGGACACTCGGCTACGTTCCGCACGGTGTGGCGCGAGCACTGCGCGAAGGGACCTCCCGGGTCGTCGTCCTGAACATCGACGCGGGCATGGAAGGCGCGTACTCCCGCAGCTACATCCACGGCCTCGACACGGAACTGGCAGCCCACGACCACGTCCTCCTGGTCCGGCCCGGCCACCACACCGCGCAGTCCACCCAGCAGGTCCTCGACGCCATCGTCCCCCGTGCGGTGATCCGCTTCGGCGAGACGTACCTCACCGGTCATGCCCTCGACGACCTGGGAGGCGGCTGGCGCAACGGTCTCGCCGCCCACACCGCCCTCCAGCTCCGCCACCTCGTCGACCACGGCCACACCCGCATCGCCCTGGCGTTGCCGGACAGCGAGTCACCGCTCGCGGCGGCCCGCCTTCGCTTCACCGAACACGCCGCGCAGAACCTCGGCATCGCCGCTCCGGTGTCCTTCATCGCCCCCCAGGACCGGTCCGCCTGCGCCGATGCCGTCAAGGCACTCCTCTCCCAAGCCCCCGAGCCGACCGCGATCGCCGGCTTCAACGACGACGTGGCCCTGCGCGTCCTCACCGCCCTGCGCGACCTGGGCCGACGCGTGCCGGACGACACGGCCGTGATCGGCTTCGACGACAACGGCTACGGCGAACACGTCATCCCCTCGCTGACCACGATCAACGTCGACGGCGAGGCCCACGGCCGACTCAGCGCCCGGCTCGCCCTGGGGCTCGACAGCAGTGGTCTGGAGCCTCCGCCGGCTCGGGTCGTCGTTCGCGAGTCGATCTGACGGGGCGGGCCACTCCACGGTTGCGGCTTCGGCGTCCCGCCCTGGTGACCGCGGCCTCCGTCGCAGTGCGGAGCTCTGCATCATGACCGTGCGCCGCACGCCGTCTCCCAGGAGGTACGCGCTTCGCCCTCGGTGATCTCCGGGCCCGCGGCCGGGGTCGGCTTCACGCGCACGCGTTCACAACCGAGAGCGTCCGCCGTGATCGCTGCCGGCGCGGCTTCCCGAGGCATGATCAGTCGCGGTTCCGCACAGCCATGGGTTCCGACAGCTTCGGTTCCTGCGACCGGAAACACCGCGCACGTCCATGTCTCCACTGACGCCGGAGCCCTCCTGAGGAGGGGGCCTCGCGGACGCGACGTCACCGTCCGGAGACGCGGAACGTGACCTGCGGCCCGCCGCCGTCGGCCATCCGCTTCAGAAATTCCGCGCCCGGCCCTTGAGCGCATCAGAGGTGTACCGTACCGTACAGTTCACCACGCCGACGGAGGCTGAGGGCTTCCACCCCTCCGGCGTGCCCGCCCGTTCGGGCCGCCGCACCCATCAGCCGCGACACCCCCGAGCCGGGTCACTCACGACGCCAGGCGCCGCAAACGGCCTCGCCCCGCCGCCACCGCAACGGCCGGCCACGCCGGTCCCGGCGCCTCACCCACGCATCGCGACGACATGGAGAAACCGATGGCACACCTCGAAGACCAGATCCAGGCCGCCGGAGGGCCATTGGGCCTGCTGCGCAGCGGCCGATCCGGCGCCTACCCGTTCCCTATCAAGGCCGAGTTCTCCAACTGGCGTGACGAACAGGAGAGTTGGCGCAACTCGGCGGCGCTGATGGATCTGTCCCACCACATGACCGACCTCACCGTCGAAGGCCCCGACTGCTACCGCCTGCTCTCCGACCTCGGCGCCAACACGTTCCAGGGCTTCGGCCCGATGAAGGCCAAGCAGTTCATCGCGGTCAACCACGACGGCAACATGATCGGCGACTGCATCCTCTTCTGCCTCGCCGACAACCACGTCCGTCTCGTCGGCCGTCCGCCGGCCCTCAACTGGGTCCAGTTCCATGCCGAGACCGGCGGCTACGACGTCACCCTGCGCCGCGACGAGCGCACCGCGCAGAACCCGCACGGCCGCGAGTTCTTCCGCCTCCAGCTTCAGGGCCCGCACGCCTCGGCGATCTTCGAGAAGGTCAACGGCGGTCCCATGCCCGGCATCCCCTTCTTCAGCATGGGCAAGTTCAACATCGGCAAGTACGAGGTCACCGCCCTCAACCACCGTATGTCCGGCTTCCCCGGCCTTGAGTTCTTCGGCCCCTACGAACACATCGACGACGTCCGCGACGCCATCCTGGAAGCCGGCGAGCCCTTCGGCGTCCGCCAGATCGGCGGCCGCGCCTATGCCTCCGTGGCCACCGAGTCCGGCTGGATCGCCAACACCGTCCCCGCCGTGTACTCGGGCGAGAGCATGAAGACGTACCGCGAATGGCTCGGCGTCAGGACCTTCGAGGCCAACCTCTCGCTCGGCGGCAGCTTCGCCTCCGACCGCGTCGAGGACTACTACGTCACCCCCTGGGACCTGGGCTACGGCCACATCCTCAAGTTCGACCACGACTTCATCGGCCGCGAGGCCCTGGAGCGCCGGAAGGGCGAGAAGCACCGCCGGAAGGCGTGGCTCGCCTGGCACCGCGACGACGTCGCCCGCGTCTTCGCCTCCCAGTACGAGCAGGGCGACCGACGCTTCAAGCACATCGAGATGCCCGCCGCCTTCTACGCCGCCTCCCAGTTCGACCGCGTCGAGAGCAACGGGCGCCTCGTCGGCCTCTCGACCCTGTGCAGCTACACCACCAACGTCCGCGGCTGGATCTCCGTCGTCATGATCGACGACGACGTCCGTTACGGACAGCAGGTCGAACTGGTCTGGGGCGAGCCCGACGGCGGCTCCGCCAACCCCACCGTCGAACGCCACTCCCAGACCACCATCCGAGCCACCGTCACCCGCAGGCCCTTCGCCGGCGACAGGCACTGACGACGGTCCGCTCCGACGACTCTCTCCGACTCCCCCCGTTATCTTCTTCGCGGTTCCGCAATGGGACCGCTGGCCTCCGGGCCCGGCATGGCTGTTCCCCCCTGTCGAACCGATGACCTGGGGGGTGGTGCCACCGGGCCCGGGAGGCGCCGTTGGAGACGCTGATGAGAGGTCCGACTACCGCCCGGCCTGGCGCAATGCCCGGCAGTACGCGGGCGGCAGGTCTGCATAACGTGGATGCGCGCATACGACGCCAACGCCCCGGCCAGCACGCACGACATCCGTTCGGGAGGACGGCGTGAACGACAACGACGACATAGGCGTCATCCTCGGCCTGGACGTCGGCAAGAGCACCCATCACGGACACGGACTCACCCCGGCCGGCAAGAAGGTCTTCGACAAACCCCTGCCCAACACCGAGCCGAAACTGCGGGACGTCTTCGAGAAGCTGAAGGCCAAGTTCGGCACCGTCCTGGTGATCGTCGACCAGCCCGCCTCCATCGGCGCCCTGCCACTGACGGTGGCCCGGGATGCCGGCTGCAAGGTCGCCTACCTGCCGGGCCTGTCGATGCGGCGGATCGCCGATCTCTACCCGGGCGAGGCCAAAACCGACGCCCGCGACGCGGCCGTGATCGCCGACGCCGCCCGCACCCTGCCGCACACACTGCGCTCGCTGGAGGCGACCGACGAGATCACCGCCGAACTCACGGTCCTCGTCGGCTTCGACCAGGATCTGGCGGCCGAGGCCACCCGCACCTCCAACCGGATCCGCGGCCTGCTCACCCAGTTCCACCCCAGCCTCGAGCGGGTCCTGGGACCGCGTCTGGACCATCAGGCTGTGACCTGGCTGCTGGAACGCTACGGATCCCCTGCCGCTCTGCGAAAAGCCGGACGCCGCAAGCTGGTTGAGGTGATCCGGCCCAAGGCCCCCAGGATGGCCCAGCGGCTGATCGACGACGTCTTCGACGCACTCGACGAACAGACCGTCGTCGTTCCCGGCACCGGCACCCTCGACATCGTGATCCCCTCCCTGGCCCGCTCGCTCGGAGCCGTCCACGAACAACGCCGGGCCACAGAAGCCCAGATCACAGTCCTGCTGGAGGATCACCCTCTTTCGAAGGTCCTGACGTCGCTGCCCGGCGTCGGCGTCAGGACCGCCGCCACCCTGCTGGTCACCGTCGGCGACGGCACCAGTTTCCCCACCTCCGCCCACCTGGCCTCCTACGCCGGCCTCGCCCCGACCACGACGTCGTCGGGCACCTCCATCCACGGCGAACACGCGCCACGAGGCGGCAACCGGCAACTCAAACGCGCGATGTTCCTCTCCGCGTTCGCCGCCCTGCACGATCCCGCCTCCCGCACCTACTACGACAAATGCCGGGCCCGAGGGAAAACCCACACACAAGCCCTCCTCCGCCTCGCCCGCCAACGCATCAACGTCCTGTTCGCGATGCTCCGCGACGGCACCTTCTACGAACCCAGAACCCCACGCCTCGCTTGACGAAAGACATAGAGGCACCCCCCCCGCAGGGCGGGGCACCAGGCAGGCGGCTCCCGCCTGGTGCCCCGCCCGCACCACCACTGCCAGTAGCCGGCCGTACGACTCCGCGGGCGGCGCACCGGGAAACACCATCGCCCGGATTGAACGGTCAGCTGTCCGTGTCGCAGTACAGGGGCGCGGTGTCCGCGTTGGATCTGGTCACCAGACGTGCGTCGATGCGAGCGATCTTCTCCTTCTCTTCCTTGCGCAGCAAGGAGAGCGTGTGGGTCACCGCCAGTGCCCCCAAGTCCTGGACCGAGTTGGAGACCGTCGCCGCGAACTTCCCGTTCTTGAGAGCGGCGAGCCCCTGGTCGGTGCCGTTGACGGTCACGATCTTCACGCTCTTCGCGCCCGCCGCGTCGAACGCCTCACGCACGCCGAAGGCCATGTCCTCGTTGGCGACGAACGCGTACCGGATGTCGGAATGAGCCTGGATCAGCCTTGCTGCGGCGGCCTTGGCCGTCGCCCGGTCGAACATGCCCCGTTCATCCCCCACGACCTTTACATTGTCTGCCAGGTTCTTTGTGAATCCGCCGACCATCAGGTTGGACGACGTGCTCCCGTCGCCGGAGATGACAACAGCCTCGGCGGGCTTTCCAGCAGCGTCGTCATCGACCCATTGGGCGTCCAACTTGCCTATCCCCGGTAAGTCACTGACGACGGCGCCGAGGATTTTACTGTCGTCCGCGGGCGTCACGGCGATCAGCATGATGGGTATCTCCGCCTTCTGCGCCGCAGCGATGTCGGCATCCAGGGCACTGGCGTCCACACTGAGCAGCACAATGGCGTCGACCTTGCGCGCGATCATGTCCTTCACATTGCGCAGCTCCGCCGACTTACTCCCGTTCGAGTTGGCGGTCACCACTTTTGCGAGGTTGTTCGACGTGGTCTTCGTGACCGCCGTCTGCAAACAGGTGTGGAACGACGTCGTTCCCCCGTTGATGAACCCCAGGACGACAGGACCCGTGGAATGGGTGCCGGCGTCGGGAACCAGAGTGCATCCGGTCACCAAGAGGCCAAGGCCAACTCCGATTGCGAGCAGCGGCCTGCTGGATATGGGCATGTGTAGGGAGCCTTTCTGCTGCACATGACTTCGTCGTCAAGGCAGACAGCGCTGGAAATTTCTCGGAGTTGCTCGGTTCGTGATCCGCGATCCGTGAGCCGTGATCCGCCGACACAGATGTGACACCCACCCTTTCGGTGCGCAAGTCAGACATTCTGCGCGAAAGTCCGAATGGGGCGGCCACTCTCACAAGGCTCACTTTCATTGATATTTGCCCGACTACGACGCTTAAACGTTCTAGCACTCAGCCGAATTGGCGCAGGCGGAAGCTAGCAGAGCGGATACCGGGAGGCGAGGACACAGTCACGCAATCTTTGCTTGCGTTCTGCGCATGCTCGCGCTCCGGGCCGGAGGGTCGTCTCAACGTGGTCGGAGGTGCCGTCGTAGGCGTGCGGGACGTCGTACGGCCGGTGTCGTCCCGTGTTCCCGTGACGCGCTCGCTCGCCGCGCGTTCCTCGGCGGGTGCGTCAGCAGGACGACGCCAACGCCTGCCCCCACGATCTGCGCGGCGGCTGCCATACCCAGAAGGGGTGCGGCTCCCAGCCCGCCCAGGGCACCGATCCCGGCTGCTCCCGCCGCGGCCGCCGTACTCTTCAGACCGGCGCCGAGGGTGAAGATCTGTGTGCGCAAGGGCAGGGGCGCGTACCGTTCGCGCGCGGCGAGCAGGGTGCTGAACAGCGGACCCGTCGCCCAGCCCGCCGTGGCGAACAGCGCCGTGGTCAGTGCCATTCCGGCGACGCATGCGGCCAGGGCCAAAGGCAGTGCGATCAGTGGCAGGCACAGCAGCACTACTCGTTCGGGGCGGGTTCGGGTCCAGGGTTTGACGGCGTAGGTGAGGGAGCCCGCCATGGCGCCGACGGCGAAGGCGGTCATCAGACCGCCCGCCGCCCAGCCTGCATGGCGTTCGGTGGCCAGCAGGGCCGTGATGACGGGCAGGGCTCCGATGCCGATCTGGCCGATGCTGCTGGCCCAGGTCACGGACCGCAGCGGTGGGTTGCCCAGGATTTCCCGGGCGCCGGCCGCGAGGACGGCGGGCCGAAGTGCGTCGGTCGTACGGTCCTTGGTGCGCGGGCGGGCAGGCAACCGCAGCAGGGGCACGGCACAGGCACCGGTCAGCGCGGCCATGCCGAGGGCGAAGAGTGCCGCGCCCGGACCGATCGTGGCGGCCAGCATCGCTGCCAGCGCGGGGCCGAGGACGCCCGCCAGGTTGTAGGTGGTGGAGTCGATGCTGAAGGCGCGGGTGAGGGCTCGCTCGGGGAGGAGTTCGGCGAGCAGGCTGGTGAGTCCGCCGGTGACCAGAGGGGCGCAGCAGCCGGCCGCGAGGACCAGGAGCAGGACGAGAGCCGTGGGGATACGGCCCAGCGCCCATGCCGTCGCGGCCAGACCGGTGCCATAGGCGGCCAGGCCCAGACCGTGGAAGAGCTTGCGATGGCGGACCCGGTCGGCGAGGGCGCCGGCCACGGGAGCCGCGATCACGTGGGGCACCATCAGCGCGGCGACCAGGAGGCCGCCGAGGCTTGCGCTGTGTTCGCGTGCCAGGGCGAGCAGAACGAGTGCGACGCGCGCTCCCTCGTCGGCCAGGCGCGCCGGTATCGCGACGCCGAGGTAACAGGCCGTGGGCGTGGCGACGGCGGCGGGTGCGGCGGTGGCGGCCATCGAGGTCCTGCCCGTCATCAGGGGGCCGTAGCGCGGTTCGTGGCGCGCATGGAGCGGGCCCCGGATTTCCGCGAGCGTTATCGGTCAAGGGTCTGATTCCACGATCTTGTCGACGTATGCCTGGGTGAGCGACACTGATGCGGTGGAGTTCACTTTCGTCAGCGGTCACCTGGCCTTGGACCTGGCCGCAACGCTGACTTGGCGCAGCAGCTACCCGATCGAGCTGCTGGCCGGTCCGCGGGATCTGTCCGCGTGGATCGAGCAGGCGGGACTGGCGGAGGTTGCCGGGCGAATCGACGACGCCGATGTCGAGCGGATGCGGAAGTTGCGTGAGGCCGTCTACCGCACGGCGTCCGCGGGTCCGCTGGAGCGGCAACCCCGCGCCGGGGACCTGCGGTTCATCAGCAGGACGGCGGCCGGCAAGCAGCTCACGCCGGTGCTGGAGGAGTTGGGCCGCGCGGTGTGGCGCGGCAACGTCGACCAGGTACTGGCCACGGTGGCCCACCAGGCGTGCGTCCTGCTCGGCGGCTCCGACTACCGTCGCATCCGGGCGTGCACGGACACCCAGTGCACCCGACTTTTCGTTGACCATTCCCGTTCCGGCAGCCGCCGCTGGTGCGACAAGCAGAGCTGCGGCGGGCGGGCCAACGCCGCGGCCTACCGCCGACGCCGTGCGCAGCCCTCGCCGCGATCACCTCACGCGCCGACGCCGTGATTCGCGGCGCCGGTGCACGACCAGCGGCCGCGCAACTCGTGGGAGACGTCGTCGAAGCGGTGGGACGGTCTTCCGAGGAGAAGTGGCTGCACAGGACGCGTCGGAAGGTGCAGGTCGAGCAGGATGCAGTCGATCTCGCGGGAGGCGAGCTCGCTGCGGGCCCCGGCGAGCGTTGTCCGTGTGGACGGCGCGAACCGCGGTCCGGTGTCGTGGAGGAGTTCGTCGACGAGTACGGCGTCCGCCTCGTCGTCCTCGACCAGGAGGATGCGGTACGCCCGGTCCGGCGAGGGCGTTACGGGACGGGCTGCGGCGAAGTCGGTCACGGTCCCGGGTCCGTGTCGGCACGGGTCGCTTCGGGCATGGTCGCAGGATTTATGGCCTTGGGGGGCTCGCTTGCGAGGGTGAAGGTGATCTGGGCGCCGTCCTGGTAGGCCGGATCGACGGAGATGGTGCCGCCGTGGAATTCGACGATCTTCTTGCACATGGCCAGGCCGATGCCGCTGCCGTCGTAGGCGTCCTTGGTGTGCAGCCGCTGGAAGATGACGAACACCTTGTCGACGTATTCGGGGCCGATGCCGATGCCGTTGTCGGTCACCGTGAACCGCCACAGCGGGCCTTCCTCGGCGGCCGAGATGTGGATGGTGGGTGGCCGGCCGGGGTGGCGGAATTTGACGGCGTTGCCGATCAGGTTCTGCCAGAGCATGCCCATCTGGGTGGGGTCGGCGACCAGCGAGGGCAGCGGATCGTGCGTGATGGACGCCTCGCTCTCCTCGATGCTCATGCTCAGAGAGGACAGGGCCTGCCGGAGCACCGCATCGAGGTCGACTCTCTGGAGCTCGTGGTGGACGCGGCCCACGCGGGAGAAGTCGAGGAGGTCGCTGATGAGGACCTGCATGCGGTTCGCGCCGTCGACCGCGTAGTCGATGTACTGGTCGGCCCGGGCGTCCAACTGGCCGCCGTAGCGCCGTTGGAGGAGCTGGGTGAAGCTGGAGACCTTGCGCAGCGGCTCCTGCAGATCGTGGGAGGCGACGTAGGCGAACTGCTCCAGCTCGGCATTGGAGCGTTGCAGGTCGGCCGCCTGTGCGTGGAGCCTCACGCGTGCCTCTTCGGTGAACGCCAGCTCCCGTACCAGGCGCCGGCGCATGAAGTCGATCTCGCCGCTGAGCCGGCGCAGGTCCGCGGGCCCGGTGGGGGTGATGGGATGGCCGAAGTCGCCGCCGGCGATGGCGCGGGCGTCCCTCCCGAGCTGCCCCAGGGGTGTCGTGATGCCGCGGCGCAGCCCTTCGAAGACCAGCACGCTCAGTACGGCGATGACGAGCGCGATCGCGGCGAAGACCCAGTCGCGCAGCAGCATCGTGGAGGAGAGGTCCGCCGCGGCCTGCGTCCGGTCCGTCCGCAGCCGCTTCTGCTGGCTCGCCAGGGCGGCCCGGAGCGCGTCGAAGTCCTTCTTGCCCTCCGCGGCGCGTTCGGTGGCCAGCGGTGAGGGGCTGCCGGCGGGTGCGGCGGCGATCGGGCGGGCGACCCGTGCCTGCCAGGTCTCCACGGCATCCCGTACGGCCTTCAGATCCTTGAGGCCGGCCGCGTCGGCATGGAGCAGCCGGGTCAGGCGTGCGGTGGTGGTTGCCTGATCGGCGAGCCCCTGCCGGTAGGGAGTGCGGAAGTCGGCGGTGCCGGTGAGGCCGTATCCGCGGATGCCGGTCTCCTGGTTCAGCAGCGCCGATTCCAGTTGCAGTGCGGTGCTCAGGGCCGGAGATTTCACGTTCACCAGGTTCTCGGTGATCGATCCCGTGCGTTGCAGCATCCACGCCCCCGTCACCCCCAGGAGGGCCAGGGCCGTCAGCGAGAGAACCGCCCCGACGCGCAGCCACCGCCGGGTCGTCCAGGTGGAAAAGGCCCCCGCGCGCGCTCTCGTGCTCCCGCTCATCCCGAGTCCCCTCCGCTGTGACGGCCGCCGGCACCATACGGGGGCAGCGGCAACTGTAGGGGACGTACGACAACAGCAGTTGTCGAAGGATCAGCCCGGGGCCTAGGGTGCGGACCGTGCCCGGCAAGGACTTCGCTCCGCAGACCGCCCCCGAGGAAACGGCAGCCGTCGCGGACGCCGCGGTCGGCCGACTTGCCAGGCGCCTTGCCCTTCAACTGCTGGACGACGCTCCGTCCTCACCGGAGGCGGATCCGGCGGCGCCGGCACTGACCCTGCTGTATGTGCTGGACCAGCTCCAGCAGGCCGCCGAACGCCTCCAACGGGACGCGGCGGTGTCCGCGGCCCGCGCGGGCGCCGGCTACCCGCAGATCGGTGCCGCCTGCGGCCTGACCCGCCAGGGCGCGCGGCGCCGCCGGCCAGGACTCTTCCACCACTCTCACGAAGCACCCCTGGAGCATCCGATGATGACCACCCCCGCGCGGCCCTTCGACGTTCTCCTCGTCGAGGACGACATGGCCGACGCCCTGCTCATCGAGGAAGCCCTCAGTGAACGCGGCGCCCGCAACCTGGTCCAGGTCACCGACGGAGTCGCCGCACTGGAACATCTGCGCAGCGGCACCAGCGCACGCCCCGACCTGATCGTCCTGGACCTGAACATGCCCCGCATGAACGGACGCGACCTGCTGCGGATCCTCAAGTCGGACGAGGACCTCCAGACCATCCCCGTCGTCGTGCTCACCACCTCCACCGCTCCCGACGACGTCGCCGGCGCGTACAGCAGCCATGCCAACGCCTACGTGAGCAAGCCCGTCAACCTGGACGAGTTCGAGCACGCCGTCCAGAGCATCGACGCCTTCTACCTCGACACCGTCACCCGCCCGCCCCGCGCCTGACAGCGGCCCGTTCCCCCTCCTCCATACGGAAGGAAGAAGTCGGCGGCGAACGATCCGGCAGAGCGCGCTCTCCAGGTCAGGACACCTCCGTCTCCCCACCGGAGTGCGGGCACCGGCTCTCCCCGCCGCTCGGTTCGCCCTCGGCCGCGGGGCGCGGCGGGGCATCGGGCACGGGAAGCGGCGGGAGGAGTGTGACTCGCCCCGTACTGAGCACCCGAGGAGTGGGGACACACGTCCCCACGTTGATCCCGAGGCGAGGAGAGCGGTCATGCCGGCAGGTTCCAGCCCCAAACGGGAGCGGCAGTACGAGCACATCAAGGACAGCGCGGAGCAGCGGGGAGCCTCCGCCGGGCGGGCGAAGGAGCTCGCCGCGCGGACGCATGAGTCCCTCCTTACGTGTTCCTCGCCGGGGCAGGCCTGTCGAACGGACCAGCTCGCCTCGGTGTGTGCGAGGCACCGAGTACCCGGAAAAACGGCCAGAAGACTGCCGGCTCGACCGCTGGGAGGCGTCGGTCGACTTTTGCGGGGAACCCGTCCGGTCATCAGCACCCAGGACGCCCGCGCCCACCAGTGCGCGGTGGTCCGGTGCCACACGCCGGGACGAATGAGGCGCTCACCGTGGAAAACCGCAATGACCCCGACGGCATCGCGCTGTCGTCGTACGAACGACTCTCCCTGTTGCTCATCGAGGCGGAACTCCGCCAGGACCGACACCTCGTCCGGCGTATGCGCCACCCGGGTGCCCGGCCATGGCTGTCGATGTCGGTGGCCGCCCTGACGTGTGCCTCGCTGCTTCTCCTCGTCACGGGAATCCTCACCACCAACCTCGCCGTCCTGTGGTGCTTCACCGCGCTGTGGCCCGTCACCCTCCTGCTGGCTTTCCGACTGCTGCGCCATCCGGCCGACGCGGAGGCGCGCACCAGGCCATGACCGCGAACTCGACGCCTTCGCCCGGCAGTTCAGGCCGGCAGATCCGGCCGCACGGCAGCGAAACCGTGGGCGTCACCCGGCGCTGAGCCGCCTGCGGCTCCTGGCGCGCCGTCGCGGATCCCGTCGCCATCGGGAACTCGCCGGCCATGAACGCCAAGGCAGAGACCAAGGGGTCGTAGTCGCCGGAGACCGCACCGCCCGCCCACTCCCCCGCCATCACATGACCTCTCCGTGGACGTCGCCGGTAGTCGGCGCCGGCATCGCGGGACTCAGCACGGCCTGGGAACTGACCCGACAGCGACGCGAGGTGGCCGTACTGGAGGCCGGACGGCTCGCCGCCGATGTCACCACTCACACGTCGGCCAAGCTCACCGCCCTGCACACGCTCGTCTACGACCATCTCCACCGCACCCGCGGCCCCGAGGACACCCGGCTGTACGCGCGCTCGCAGTCCGCCGCGATCCGCCACGCCGCCGAGATCGTCGAGGAGTTGGGCATCGACTGCGAGTGGGAGGAGGCGGCACGCGAGGGCGGGGCTGCCGGCCGGCTTCGTCACAGAAACCGACCTGCCCTTCCCTGTGGCCGGCGCGGTGCGGGTTACGGGCCAGGCCCAGGTCCACCCCCGGACGTACCTGCTGGCGCTCGCGGACGACCTTCGCCGGCACGGTGGTGCCGTGTACGAGGACACGCGGGTCGCGGGTCTCAGCGAGGGCGAACCCTGCGTGCTGACGACCGACACCGAAGTGTCGGTGCGCGCCCGCGAGGTTGCAGTGGGGCATGACCCAAATACGCCAGGAGCCCGCCGCGGGATGATCTTGGGGGCTGAGGAAGTCGGCGATCTTGCCCGGCATGTCGAGAACGACCGGCAACTCCGGGGCCAGGACGTCCGGGAGATCGGCGGCCGTGTACTCGGGCAGCAGGTCGGCGACGGCGGTTCGGATGGCGCTGCGGCTGACGTGGGGGTCGCGGGCGAGGGGGGCGATGGAGCTACCTTCCAGGTACGCGGCGCGCACGGCGTCGGTCTTGTCAGCCGCGACGGCGGGGCGGCGGCCGCCTTTCTTGCCCTTCGCCTCGGCGGCTCGCAGGCCGTCGTAGGCCAGCTCTCGCTGGAGGTCGCGCTGGAGTTCACCGGCAGCGGCGAGAGTCCGCACCATGAACTTCACGGTGGACAGCAGCTCGCCGGTACGCGGGTGGCGGGCGGTGAGGTCCATCGCGGAGAACGTGCCGTCGTGGATGCGCAGGGCCACCTGCTCGCGGTGGACGATGTGCCCGGTGCCACGCAGGAGGCGGAACATCTCGGAGATGTGCACGGCGTCGCCCGGCCGCGCGTACGTCAGCAGCTCGCCGAACTTCGGCCGCTCCAGCGGGTGAAGGCGGCTGGAAGTCCCGGCCTGCTCCTCGAAAACGACCGGGTCCTCGATCCCCCCTCGTCCAGAGGGAATGTCAACCACTCGGGCGCTGCAGCCTCGAGCTGCTCAGTTCCGGGACGCTTTGCGCGCCCTGAAGGCCGCTGCCTTGACTCGGCTCCGGCAGGCCGGGGAGCAGAAGTGGCGGACCGTATTACGGGAAGCGTCCACGTACACGCGGTCGCAGTGCGGGGCCGTGCAGACGCCGAGGCGTCCGGCGAGGTTGCTGCCGATCGCCAGAGCGAGGGCAGTGGCGCATCCGGCACTCCACCCCACGGAGAGGCTGTCATCGGAGCCATGGAAGTGGACTTGCCAGGGCTCGCCGTCGACGCGATCGAGCTGAGGGCGGGAGCCGGCGGCGAGTAGCAGGACGTTCACCATCTGGGCCGCCTGATCGATGTGGCCGTTGTCGACGGCCTCGAACACCGCCCGCATCTGCTGGGCAGTGTGAGCGAGATATGCGGCGTGGCCCGGTTCGACCGTGGAGCGCTGCGACGCAGGAGGGAGCGCCTCGTGCACCGCCTGCGGGAGCTGATCCCCGTGCGGAGCGGTGTAGGGGCGACCCTGTCGGGTGCCGTCGGTCAGCGTATTCACGAGGGAGACGGCTGCATCGAGCAGCGTCACCACGTGACCATCGAACATCACTTGACCGGTCACTCCTTCAACCCTTAGCGTGCATGCGCAACCGACGATAGTCGTTTCGTCGGTCACGCACGAGAGGGTTTCGTGGGGTCTGCACAGGGTGGGAAGCACTTGCCGCGAGCGGTGCGGTTGCTGATTGCGGCGCGGGCGGTGAACCGGCTGGGGGCGTTCTCCCTGCCGTTCCTCACCGTGCTGATCACGACGAGTTTCGGTGCCGGCACCGTCGTCGCCGGGTACATCGGCGCCGCCTTCGGGCTCGCCACGATTCCCTCGCGCCTGGTCGGCGGTCGCCTGGCCGACCGTATCGGCCGACGACGCACGATCGTGGTCGGGCTGACCGCGTGCGCGGTGGCACAACTGGGCATCGCCTCGTCCAACGGCCTGGTGCCGGCGGCCTGCTTCGCGGTGCTGATGGGGTTGGCCTTCGAAATCTACGAGCCGCCCAGCCAGGCGATGATCGCGGATGTCGTGGGGCCGGGTGAACAGGTCCGCGTCTACGGCCTGTTGAACGCGGCCCTGGCAGTAGCCGGCATGGGTGCGGGCCTTCTGGCGGCCGTGCTGGGGCGCTGGGACCTGCGGTGGCTCTTCGTGGTCGATGCCCTCACCTGCCTGCTCTGCGCGCTGACCGTGCACCTGGTCCTGCCCGCGGACCGCCCCTCCGCGGCAGCGGCAACAGAGCACGCGGTCACCGTCGCCCCCTGGCGAGATCGCTCGTTGCTCGTGATGCTCGCGGCAGGGACGCTGTTCGCGGTGGTCTACCTCCAGATCATGATCGCGCTGCCGTTGTCCCTGGAACTCCAGGGACTGCAACCGGCCGACACCGGGCTGCTGTTCACCACGTCCGCCCTCACCATCACCGCCGGGCAGCCACTGTTGCGGCTCAAACGACTCGCAACACTCCCGGCACCTGCCGCCTTCGCCGGCGGCTATCTCCTGCTGGCGCTTGGGCTTGCCGGATACGCTCTCGCTCACGGCCTGGTCGCCTACATCGCGGCAACCATCGTGTGGAGCGTGGGCGACCTGCTCCTCGTGGGCCGCGCGTACGCACTCGTTGCCGGCATGGCCCCCGCCGGAGGGAAGGGGCGATACCTGGCGGTCTACGGCACAAGCTGGGGCATCGGCGGGATCGCCGCCCCGCTCATCGGCACACAGATGCTTGAGCATGCCGGAACTCTCGGGTTGTGGTGCGCCATGTCCTTTGCGTGTCTGATCCTCGCGGCCCTGCATCCCGCCTGGATCAGCACCGCCGACGACGGCCGCGAACGGGACGCGACGCCCGCTCGGGATCAGGCTGCCTGTCCGTAGCCGCCGGCTCCGGCCCGGTCGTCGCCGCGTAGCGGGCTTGAAGTCGACGTCGAGGTGCGGGTCGTATGTCTAAGTCTGGATGCCGTGCACAGTGGTCGGCTTCAGCTCGGAGGTGTTCTTGAGTAGGCCCTCGATGATGTAGACGGCCTCCCACACGCCGCACGGGATGAAGTGTGTGAACAGCGTGATGTACGTGTCCGAGATGTGGCGGTAGGCGATGGCGCCCGGCTTGCCGTACCGCACGGACGTCTCGGAGAGCAGGTTGTTGAGGTAGGTGTCCATGGGGGTGCCGGTTCGCGGCCGGCGACAGCTCGTGCCCGCTCACGCCGGGGATGTGGCGGGCGGCCTGGTAGGGGCCCATCTTGGTGCCCTTCACGAACGTGGCTCGTCACCGGAGGCGGAGCCGAAGCGGCGCCACCACTCCACCCAGTACGCCGTGCGGAAAATGATCCCGATCAGCGAGCGCTCCTGCACCCTCGCCTTGATCTCCTGCTCCTGCTCCAGCGCCTTCGCCGAGCGGGACGGCGTTTCACGGCCGTTGCCCACGGGAACCCGGTGAACGCCCCATCGAGAGCTCGACCGACACAGAGAGAAGTTGAAGCGCCGTGACCGCGCGCACCGCCGAACAGACAGCCCTGAACGTGGCCAGGACCGGCTGGTCGAAGGCCCGGCACCGCCACGGCAAGGGCGTACGCACGTGCGTTCCCGCGGTGGACAGCAGCGGATTCTCCGCCACGGTGCGCGCGAGCGCGGAGGGGAACATCGTCAGAGGCGAGGACTGACCAGTTCCTTCCACGGAAGGCACACACACCACGGCCGTTGACGGTGGGTCCTGCGAGGCGGAGAACTCCCCACCTGGCCCCAGGAGTTGAGGAATCCTGGTGCCCGTGACCGAGAGTGCGAGCGAAACGGCTCCGGACAGTGAGGCCAGGGCGCTTGTTCGGGTCCTGGACGGGCAGGACCGCCACGTTCTCGGCATCCTTGACGGGCTCGACGCGGATGCGCTGCGACGGCCGGTGCTGTCATCCGGATGGCACTGGAACGTGCCTCCGGAAGCCTCGGCCGTCGACGTGCTCGACGGATACCGGCAGGAGGCAGAGCTCGCCGACGCGGTCATCACCACCAGCCCTGCCGACGCCCCCGCCGACGCCGACCCGGCCTGGTGGCCTCACGACCTGTTCGGCGAACCGCATCTCGCTTCATGACCACGTGTCAGGGTCGGCCGGGAACGGGCACGACCACCGCGTGATCATCGGGGGTTCTGAGCCCGATCGCCGTAACAAGCAGCGGAGAACCGGGAAAGCGGACGAGCGACAGTTCATCGCAGACGCCTGCATGGGCAACGCGTGTCACGCGGCCCGCCCCGACTCCGAGCGATCGCATGGGAGCGTGGACCGGGGGTATTCGCACCGCCAATGACGGGTTCACGTGAATGGAGACCCCTGGTGCTGATGGCTCACCCCGCGGTGTTGAAGGACCTGGTCGAGCGGTACGAGACCCTGCGGGCACTGCACGCCGAGAACGGCAGCCCCGCCACACGGCGGAGGATGGACGACGTCGCCTACACGCTGTGCGTGTCCACCGGCACCCAGGACGTGGACGTCGCTCTCGTCGCCGCCCGTCATCAACTGCCCGGCGCACGCCCCCAGGACGACTCCGTAATCAGCGCGGGCTGACACCTCGTACCTCTGCGGCCTTCACTCAGCACAAGGCGACCGAGGGCATACACCCACGCCAACTGGACGGCTCCCCCTGGTCCACAGGACGGGAGCCGTCGGCGTGTACGGCGGACTCCACCGGCCCCGCGTAGCGCAATGGACCATTTGAGTTGTTTCCGATCTCCTTCGCGGTGTCTCGTCACATGCTGTGACGTTTTATGGCATTCATTACGGGCCTGGTCGAAAAGTACGACAATCATTCCGGCTCGAAGGCGTCCAGCATGGTCATGTCCTCTTCCTCCCGCTCCCGCGGCATCCTCGGGAGTGCCGCGGTGGCCGTCGCAGTCGCCGGTGCCACCGTCGCCGGAGCGGGAGCGGCCTATGCCGCTCCTGGCGACAGCGGCAACATCGACGTCCGCTCGGTCGACTGGCACTCGCGCGGCAGCGACGGGGTCGAGGTCTGTGAGTTCGTCCTCGTCGCCAGCAACTTCGAGTCGTTCCCCGCGGTCGCCTGGACGATCACCGCGCAGCCCCCCACCATCCCGCCGGGCGACACCCTGCAGAGCACGCTGCCGCTGATCAACGGCTCGGCGCACAGCGCGAAGTACCTCATCCCGCACGGCACGTATCAGTTGGTGTGGATCACTCCGGCGGGCCCCAAGCAGCGGCGGTTCTCGGTGGACTGCCGCCGCCACGGCCAGCAGGGCCGGCCGGAGCAGCAGGGTCGCGGCCCCGCGGCGATCGGCCCGGGCACCGAGTACCACAAGCCCAGCGGCGGTGTGCCCGCGGGCGGCGGCGGTGTCCCGGACATGCAGAACCTCAGCTCCGAGGGCGATTCGAACACCGGCACCACCACCGCGCTGACCGCCGGTGGGATCGCCATCGCGGCGCTCGTCATGGTCCGCCGAGCCGCGCGCCGCCGTGCCCGCCACGACGTATAACCACCGCCTACGGCCGCGACCGCGGCGGCGACGGGGGCCCAGTCGTGCGTGCCGCTTGTCGATGACGCTGTGTGCGACCTTCTCGCTGGTGACCGGTGTCGTCTGGGCGTGTTCAGACTCCTCCGACAGTCCCACGATCACCGCCGCCCGTGCCAATGACGCCGCGGGCGGCGGCGCTCCCCCGGCCCGACAGGCCCCGCACGCACCCCTGGCGCGCTCGCGGCCGGTGAAAATCTCCATTCCCGCCATCTTCATCGAGGCCCCGGTGACCGGCCTCGACCTCGACAAGAAGGGTCAGTTGGGCGCTCCGCCACTCAGCAGACCGAAGGTGGTGGGCTGGTTCCGCAACGGTCCGTCACCCGGCGAGGCGGGACCTTCGCTGATCGTCGGTCATCGCGACACCACGACCGGGCCGGCGATCTTCCTCAACCTCAACGCCCTGCACCCGGGCGACCTGGTGAAGGTCACCCGGGCCGACCGGACGACCGCCGTGTTCACCGTCGACGAGGTGCAGAAGTACGCCAAGGACAAGTTCCCCGACAACAAGGTGTACGGGACCACCAGGCGTCCCGAACTCCGGCTCATGACGTGCGGCGGAAGCTTCGACAAGAAGCACGGCTATTCGGCCAACGTCGTCGTCTTCGCCCACCTCGTCTCGGTCAGGAAGCAGCGAGCCTGAGCACGAAGAGCGATGCGGAACCGGCCGGCACCTCACAGGCGAGGTGACCGGCCCGCCCGCGTGTCCGAGGACCAGGCGTACGCGGAGGCGAAGAAGCGCGACATCGACGGCCGCTCGTCGATGGACGGACAACAACCGGCCAAGGCCCTCGGCCGCGACCGACCGCCCCCGAACCTGCGGAGGACTCCGCCGCATCAGCCCAGTAGGTCGACGACGCCGAGACACACGCGGTGGGCGGAGGCCGGGGAAGTCCGGCGGGGAGCGGCGCGCGACCTCCCCAGGCAGTGCGCCGCCCCCGCCATCGCGCTCCGGTTACCCGCGGGCCGCCTCCTTACGCCCGTCCCGAGCCGCGAGCACGCCGTGTGTATACGAAGCGGCTCGACCCTTGCACCGGGCCGAAGAACCGGACCGGCCCACAGTCGTCCTGCTCAGGTTCCCCAGGACCGCGCACGGTTCCGAAGCGCCGTGCTCGCCCCGGGCGGACCCGGCCTCGGACGGCGCAGCCACCGCGACGGCTCTCCTAGATCGCCTCATGGCCTCGTATACGGCGTCGTAGATGGCCTCATGACCTCGTAGCTGGCCTCATGGCGTCGAATGGGCGTGGGTGTCCTGGGTACCCACGGACCCCGGTCGTACCGCGTCCGTGCCCCGCCCCGCGCGTCGTGAGCCGACCGGGGCGCGGAACCGTTGAACGCTGGGCCGACATCCGATCCCTTCAGGCGGGAGCCGAACGCCGTGACCGTTCTCGACCCCTTCACCGACCTGCTCGACTATCCGCTGTACGTCGTGACCGCCGAGGCCGACGGGGAGAGAGCCGGCTGTCTGGTCGGATTCGCCTCGCAGTGCTCGATCCGGCCCGCACGCTTCATGGTCTGGCTGTCCAAGGCCAACCGGACGTACCGGGTCGCCGAGCGCGCCGACCGCCTCACGGTGCATCTCCTCCGCCGCGACCAGGAACGGCTGGCCCGGCTCTTCGGCGGCGAGACCGGCGACCGTACCGACAAGTTCACGGACGTCCCGTGGCATCCGGGGCCGGGCGGATCACTGATCCTCGACGAGGCTCCCGCCTGGTTCGTCGGCCGGGTGGAGAACCGGGTCGGCGGCGGTGACCACGTCGGTTTCCTGCTCGCGCCGGAGGCGACGGAGAATCTCGCGGCCGGCCACACCCCTCTGCTGACGCTCAAGTACGCCCACTCCATCACTCCGGGCCACCCGGCGGACTGAGCGGCACCCCTTCCCGGGCCAGCGCGGTCGCCTCCGCCGTATCACCGCTCCCAGACCCACCACCGCGCCCGTCGCGGCGGCCGACACTAGCCCGGGGTGTCGCGGGAGTGCCGCCTGGGGCTGATAGATGGGCGGTACGGGCTCGGGTATGTCGGCAGCCGGGTCAACACCCATGAGAACTGCGGGGTGTTGACGGCCGGCATCCGCACCACGGTGATGCTCACGTGGCTGTGCTGGTGCATGAGTTCGGTGCGTGCGCTGTAAGTGAAGCCGTCGACGGCGTGCTTGGCACCGCAGTAGGCGGACCGGAGCGGGATGAAGCGGTCGCCGAGTGCTGAGCCGACCTGCACTATCACACCGGCGTCCCGCGGGACCATGCGCTGGAGCGCGGCGCCGTGCGGTGGCCCGGCCGATGCCGACACCGGCCCCGGTGAAGACGACGGTGTGCGGGGCCATCACTCCCCCGGCTTGTCCCGGCGCTGTTTGCCGCCGGGGAGCATGTCCTGGACCTTCGCCTTCAACCCCTGGCGGATCATGCCGGCCCGGTCGCTGTCGCCCTTGAGGACGGCCGATGCGGCGGCCTCGATCTGTTCGAGCGTGGCGTGCGGCGGGATCGGCGGTACGGCCGGGTCGGTGCGGAAGTCGATGACGAACGGCCGGTCGGCACCGAGCGCCCGCTGCCAGGCGTCCTCCACCTCCCCCGGCTTCTCCACCCGCACGCCGTCGAGGCCGATCGAGCGGGCGAAGTCGGCGTACGGCACGTCCGGGAGTGCCTGCGAGGGCAGGAACTGCGGGGCGCCGGCCAGGGCGCGCATCTCCCACGTCACCTGGTTGAGGTCCTGGTTGTTGAGGACCGCGACGATCAGCCTCGGGTCCTCCCACTCGGGCCAGTACTTGGCGGCGGTGATGAGTTCGGCCATGCCGTTCATCTGCATGGCCCCGTCCCCGACGATCGCCAGCGCGGGCCGGTCGGGGTGGGCGAACTTGGCGCCGATGACGTACGGCACACCGGGCCCCATGGTGGCGAGGGTGCCGGACAGGGAGCCGCGCATGTTTCCGCGCATCCGCAGGTGCCGTGCGTACCAGGTGGCGGCGGATCCGGAGTCGGCGGCCAGGATGATGTCGTCGGGCAGGAGCCCGTCGAGGGTGTGCACGACGTACTCGGGGTTGATCGGGTCGGCGTCCAGGGCGGCCCGCCGCTGCATGACGTCCCACCAACGGGCCGTCGCCATCTCGGTCTTCTTGCGCCACGAGCCGTGCTTCTTCCGCTTCAACTGCGGCAACAGGGCCCTGAGCGTCTCCTTCGCGTCCCCGACGAGGTTGACCTCGAAGGGATAGCGCAGCCCGATCATGAACGGGTCGATGTCGATCTGCACGGCCCGGGTCTGCCCGAACTCCGGCAGGAACTGGGTGTACGGGAAGCTGGAGCCGATCACGAGCAGCGTGTCGCAGTCCCGCATCATCTCGTAGGAGGCGCGGGTGCCGAGCAGACCGATCGAACCAGTCACGTACGGCAGATCGTCCGCCAGCGCGTCCTTGCCCAGCAGCGCCTTGGCCACCCCGGCGCTGAGCACCTCGGCGATCTCCTCCACCTCGGCCCGGGCACCGCGCGCGCCCTGCCCGATCAGGATCGCGACCTTCTCGCCCTCGTCCAACACCTCGACGGCGCGCGCGAGTTCGGCCGCCGGCGGGACGGGAGCGGAGTGTGTCAGGCCGAGGCTCGACGGCACCATCTTGAAGGCGTGGGTGGGCTCCGAGTACGTCAACTCCTGTACGTCGGCGGGGATGACGACCGCCGTTACGGTCCGCTTGGCGTACGCGGTGCGGATGGCGCGGTCGATGACGTTGGGCAGTTGCTCGGGGACGGTCACCATCTCGCAGTACTCGGAGGCGACGTCCTTGTAGAGGCTCAGCAGATCGACCTCCTGCTGGTAACTGCCGCCCATGGCACTGCGGTTGGTCTGTCCGACGATCGCCACGACCGGAACATGGTCGAGTTTCGCGTCGTAGAGCCCGTTGAGGAGATGGATCGCCCCGGGGCCCGAAGTCGCCGCGCAGACACCGACCTTGCCGGAGAACTTGGCGTAGCCGACGGCCTCGAACGCGGACATCTCCTCGTGCCGCGACTGCACGAACTTCGGCTTGTTGTCGGAGCGGCCCCACGCGGCAAGGAGGCCGTTGATGCCGTCGCCCGCATAGGCGAAGACATGGTCGACGTCCCATTCGCGGAGCCGCTGGAGAACGTAGTCGGACACCTTGATGGACACGGGAGTTCCTCTCATCGCGCTGATTGCCGGTTGCGGCACCAATAGGTCCCGGCCACTGCCGAGGACGAGGAGGGCTTCGTACGGCGGGACGGGACAAGGTCCAGTGCGGCGCGCAGGACGGTGACGAGGGTGCCCTCGCTGCCGACGAGCGCGCGGGATGCGGGGGAAGCCGCACCGTACGTCCGGCATGGTGCGGTCGATGATCCGCCGTCGCCCCTGATGGATCTCGGCGCGTCGGCCGCCGGCCGCAACGATCGCGTCGTACTCGTAGTCGGAGGTGGGGCCGAACTGGAGCCGGTGGTGGGAGAGTTGGCGGTGGAGTTCGTCCAGGACGATGCCCGGTTTGGCGACACATGCGCGCTGCAGTACTTCGTCCAGTCGATGACCAGCGCGGTGTTGGTGCACTGGCCGCCCGCGTCGAACCGCACCTCGCCGTCGAACCGCCCGCGCAGCGCCTTCTCGAGGGCACGCGTGTCCAGCGCCGTCTCCGATCCACGCGCCTCGATCACCATCGGCTCCCCTCAGCGAGCGCCCGACGTGGAGGGCCGCTCGGATGCGTTGGACGGGTTCCCGGTGATCGGGGCGGCTAACGTTCGGCCGGGGTGAACGGTGCCGGCGCCCGGTCGCGGAAGTCCTGCCGAGGCTTGGCGAAGTCAGCGCGGCAGAAGGCGTCGAAGAAGTCGCGTACGAACGACCCGGCCGATACCTCGCTCACCACCACCTGCATATGAACGCCCGCCGCCCGAAAGGGACTTGACCTGATCTCTGTGCAGGCACATCAGAGAGGTGAGGGCGGCGAAGGGCGGGAATCCTCAACGGCTGAGGGGCCAAGGCGGCAGGGACGGCGGCGCATGGTCGAGCCGGGGCGGGATACCTCAGTGTTATGCCATCGACACCCGGACCCGGACAGCGGGTAGAACGCAACTCGCCCGACAGGCCCAGCAAACTGCCGAAGCGGGCCTGGTGGGCGGTGCTCAAGGGCACGGTCAAGGAGTTCCAGGACGACGAACTCGCCGACCGGGCCGCCGCGTTGACGTACTACGGGGTTCTCTCCCTCTTCCCTGCACTGCTGGTCCTGGTCTCACTGCTCGGCATCGCCGGCAAGTCGACGACCCAGCAGGTCCTGGACAACATCGAGAAACTGGCGCCGAGTTCGGCCCGGAACATCATCGGCGATGCCGTACGCCAGCTCCAGGCCACCGGCGGCCTCGGCTCCATCGTGGCCGTGGTCGGCATCGTCGTCGCCGTGTGGTCGGCCTCCGGCTACATCGCGGCGTTCATCCGCAGTGCCAACGTCGTGTACGACATGCCCGAGGGACGCCCCGTGTGGAAGGTGCTGCCGATCCGGGTCGGCGTCACGGTGGTGCTGCTGGTCCTGACGGTGATCAGCGCGCTGATCGTGGTGTTCACCGGCGGCCTGGCCCGCGCGGCCGGTTCCGCCCTGGGAATCGGGCACGCCACCCTGCTGGTGTGGTCGATCGCGAAGTGGCCGGGGCTGGTCATCCTGGTCATGGCGATGATCGCGATCCTGTACTGGGCGGCGCCCAACGTGAAGGGCCGCGGCTTCCGTTGGGTCACTCCGGGCAGCGTGCTGGCGCTGCTGGTCTGGATGATCGCCTCGGCGGGCTTCGCGTTCTACGTGGCCCACTTCGCCTCGTACAACAAGACCTACGGCACGCTCGCCGGCGTGATCGTCTTCCTGATATGGCTGTGGATCAGCAATATCGCGGTCCTGCTCGGCCTCGAATTCGACGCGGAACTGGCCCGCCAGCGTGCCCTGGCCGGCGGGCTCCCCAAGGGCGAAGAGCCGTATCTCCCGCCCCGGGACACCCGAGCCTGGAGGAAGGAGGACCACCGCCGGACGGAGTGACGCCGCTCGTGACGGAGGAGGTGGCCGAGCGGACGCAGGACGCCTCTTCGCCGCGGACGGAACCCGTGATCACGCGGAACCCGAGCCCCAACGCCGGCGCCTCTGGTCCTCACTGCGCCGACTGCCCGACGTACCGCCCCCGGACAGTTGGTGCGGGGTGAGTCGCTCGCTCTCGTCCTTCGCGTGCGGCATCTCGTTGGGCTCGCGCATCTCCTGCACCTCGTGGGTCGGCCCGGACTCCGGCAGCCGGGGTTGCTCCTCCGGGCGCGGCGGCGCGGACTCCCGCCGACGGGCCCTGATACCGAGCCGTACGGCCCAGATCAGCCCGACGACGAGGATCAGACCGGCGACCAGCGGAAAGACGCCGAGGGCCGCTCCGCTCGACGCGGCCACTTCCATGTTCGATGTGTTCATCGCTCCCGGGTACCCCCAAAGACGTATCCCCCTCTGAAGTCTTCATGTTCCGTGCCGTCGCAGACGTGCTCCGCAGCATCGGCGGCGCGATCGCCACCGTCGACACCGAGGAGTTCGACGCGCCGTCCGGGGCCTCCACCGAGGTGAACGAGACCGGCGGCGGCCCAACTGCCGCCGCGGGCAGCCGAGATACCCACGAGACGTCAACGTGCATGCGGTGCGACAGGTTGACGTTGAGGCAACTGGTCTTCCGCACCACCCCCAGAGCCGACTGACCCACCGCGACCGAAGAGGACAGCGCTGAACGGGCAATGCCGCGATCCGGCAACGAGACGTTTGTTCGGGCCCGTTCGGCGCACACGAAGAGCTGACACAGCTTTTGTCCGAAGAAAAGGAAGCGGAGACGCATCATGGGAATCATCGCGTGGATCATCATCGGCCTGCTCGCCGGCGCCATCGCCAAGATTTTGATGCCGGGCAAGGACCCCGGCGGCACCATCGTCACCATGCTCATCGGCATCGCCGGCGGTCTGCTCGGCGGCTGGCTCGGCAAGGTGGTCTTCGGGGTCGACTCCATCGACGGATTCTTCGACATCTCCACCTGGATCGCGGCAATCGTAGGCTCCCTCGTCCTGCTCCTCCTCTACCGCCTCGTCACCGGCAACCGACGCTCTCACCGCCACGCCTGACCCATCGGCGAC